>CAYHHK010000028.1:1339-37273 GCA_964356415.1 uncultured Flavobacteriales bacterium | reverse complement strand
CGAATTAACACTAATTGGTGTATGCATTGCAATAATGTTTCGTGTGAATTAGTGAATCCCGATAGCTATCGGGACGTGGCTGAAATTTTAATTCAACCCCGCCTCGCCTGAGGCGAGACGAGGAATTCTTTTGATTAAAAGAGTAGCATTTACTGGCCGCTTCTATGGAGCTCATGCTAATCAAATATTTGTTTTCTACAAACAGGCCGCTCCTACGGTGCTGAAGTGAACTACCCCGCCGCATGCGACCGACGTGTACGCTGTGCATTATTTTTTATTCACCGTAAGCGGCAGGGAACTAACTCAGTAGAGAAAAGAAATTACCTTTTCTAAGGAAAAAATTATGTTGAACCAGGAAGAATTTAATAAGCAGCTTAGATTCAGGAAAGCGTAGCTTGGTCTCATTGAGGAACCCGGAATTGATTACGATGAAAATATCTCGCGCCTGTTCCTTAATTCGTAAATTAGCAAGGCATTCGCTATTCGTATCTTAATTCTTCTCTCCCCAATCCTCGGTTTCGCTTCCGGTAAGTGCTTGTTCAGTTGTTCCGGGTTTTCCAATAACCTTATATGCCCCTTCTCCTTTAAGAATTGACGAGTAGGTGTTATTGTTATTCAGCACTTCTATCGCTTTCTTTAATTCCTTGTCATATTTAAAATTAGACTGGAGTGCGCCGGATTCAAAATAATAGCGTGAAACAATTTCCGCCTCCAGTATTTCCCTGATCTCTTCACTGTGATTTTTTATATCCATTTTCTTTTCGTCTGCCATCTTCTTCTTTAAATTATTAAATTCATTTTCGAGAGAAGAAAAATATTTTTCTTTTTCCGCTGCCTTCTTCAGGTCATCGAGTTTATTCTCACTTCTGTTGGTGTAATCGTATTTCTTATCACCTAACCATTTTGTGAAATCTGCAAAATCTGTATCACTCAATCGAAAGCTGTTTGCTGAATCGATGGCCGGGTGCTTGCGAAAATATGCATTGGCAAAATCAAAAATAAGGTAGTTCATTGCGAGCGCTGAGCTGATATTGCTAAACTGATCCTGATCAAGGTAAACATCAGGATAAACTCCGCTGCCATCATAAACACTGCGTCCGTTCTTTGTTTTGAATTCCTTCAACAATGAATCGACATGGTGCCCTGCAATGCCTGTATTGGTGCGGTGTGCATAGTCAAGCGCCTGAATACAGCGCCCACTTGGTGTATAGTATTTTGCGATTGTGACCTTCAGTAATGTATTGTAGCTCATCGGATACGTTTGCTGAACAAGCCCCTTTCCAAAAGTCCGTTGCCCAACTACCACACCGCGGTCAAGTTCCTGGAGCGCGCCGGTAACGATCTCAGCGGCAGAAGCTGATCCTTTGTCAACAAGCACTGCTATAGGAATCTGTACATCCAGCGGTTGTTTTGATGCAAGGTATTCCATATTCATCTCCCTTACTTTGCCCTTCTGAGAAACAATTTTCTCGCCTTTATCTACGAACAGATTAACGATCTCCACCGCTTCTTTCAATAAACCTCCGCCATTTCCGCGAAGATCAAGAACCAGGTATTTCATTGCAGGATTTGCCTTCAGCGCAGAAAATGCACTGCCAACTTCTTCACCTGCATCTTCCAGAAACTGATTCAACCTGATATAGCCGGTATTCGGACTAACCATGCCTGAAAATGGAACATTTTTGAATTTTATCTCATCACGGTAAAGGTTTTTTTCGATCGGCTTCTCCTCCCCTTCTCTCTTCACGGTGAGCGATACCTTTGAGCCTTTTGCACCTTTTAGAAATTCAGTAACATCACCTACTTCCTTGTTGGCTACAGAAATTCCGTTTACTGACATGATCTTATCTCCGGGGCGTATATCACCCTTTTGTGCAGGGAATCCTTCATATACTTCACTCACTTCAATTTCATTATTCCGCTCATGAACGAGCGCACCAATGCCTCCATACTCGGCACTGATATGCGTCATCTTGTAATCTTCGATATCTGATTCAGGAATATAAACCGTATACGGATCGAGTGTTTTCAACATTGAGTTAATTCCCTTTTCCATCAACTCACCAGGCTGTATGCTGTCAACATAATATATGTTAACGTTCCTGTATGCAGTTGTGAAAATGTCAAGGTTCTTTGATACTTCAAAATAGTAGTCTTCAACAAAACTGAAGGAGACCAATGAAACAGCCACGATAGAAAAAATAATGATGTACTTTTTTCTTTTCTGAAAAAGTGATTTTAATTTATTCATTTTGATTTAATGGAATTGCAAATATTAACGATAACGAAAAAGCAACCTTTATAGTTGCCTGCTCATGACAAAAATACAATAACTGAAGTATCAGAAAACGCAGGAAAAAAAAATATGCGGTTAATGTTTGTTAAGAAACAGGTAAAGCATCTTCATTTACAACGTTATATAAAGTATCCCGCTCGACAGGAATACGGCCGCTTTGACTGATCAATGCTCTGAGTTCTTCCGTGGTGAGCGAAGGATTTTGATCTTCCGCGCCTGCCATGCTGTAAATTTTGGTGGTATCATCAATTGTTCCGTCAAGATCGTCAACACCAAATGACTGTGAAAGTCCGGCAGTTCCTTTGCCAATCATCGGCCAATAAGCCTTAACATGATTGAAATTATCAAGATAAATGCGCGAAACCGCATAATTACGAAGGTCTTCCACCACAGAGGATTCCGTGACATAACTCATATCATTATCCTTATTTCTGAACTTGAGCGGAATGAAGGTATTGAAACCGGAGGTCCTGTCCTGCAGGCTCCTAAGCCGTTCAAGGTGGTCAATACGATGTTTATAATCTTCTATATGCCCATACAACATTGTCGCATTACTGTGGATCCCGAGGCTATGGGCTGTCTCATGAATAAGAAGCCACCGGCTGCCATCGCATTTATCTGCCGAAATTTTATTTCGGATCTCTTCGTCAAAGATTTCCGCGCCGCCCCCCGGCAATGAATCAAGGCCATTTTCCTTCAGGTAAATCAAACCTTCCCGCTCATTTAATTTTGCCTTGCGGAACATGTAATCCAGTTCGACCGCAGTAAAAGCCTTGATGTGAAGATCCGGTCTGTGGGTCTTTATTTTTTTGAGTAGGCCGCCAAAAAAATACAAATCCATTTTCGGATGCACCCCACCTACAATATGCACTTCCGTAACCGGTTTGTCATCGTACTTTTTTACAATGTCCATCATCTGCTCTTCTGTCATTTCCCATCCGTCTTCACGGTGTTTATAGAGCCGGGAGTATGAACAGAAGTTACATGTAAATACACATACGTTGGTGGGTTCGATATGGAAATTGCGATTGTAAAAAGTCTTATTCCCGTTTTTCTTTTCCCTCACAAAATTTGCAAGCGCACCAAGGAATCCCAATTCACCTTTTTCAAAAAGCGCCACTCCTTCATCGAAAGAAATCCTTTTACCTGAAAGAACTTTTTCAGCAATAGGTTTTAGCGGGCCTTCAATTGAAATCATCAGGATGCAAAGTTAACTATCAGGCAATTACTTCTCAAGCAATTTCGCACTTCTGTGTTTTCGTTCCTTAGCGTGATAAACATCCAGTGCGACAAGGATTCCGATAAATCCCCAGAAAGGAACGCTTGCCTTATCCGTATCAAGGAAGTTGTTCAGCGCTCCATGAACCAGGTAGGTAACAAGGCCGAGGAAAACAGAAATTGAGAACAGCTTTATTTCCCTGTCGAGTGAATAACTATATAGCATGATAGCCATGTAAATTACAGCAATCAGAACCAGTGCAAAAGTGACCAACCCCAAGACTCCTGATTCCGCCAAAGGGCCAATGTATTCGCTATGGGCTGTGCCTGCATCACCTGCATTCGTACTGATGATGGTTTTTTCCTTGCTCTGTTGATAGGGCGCGTATTTAAACTGGTATGTTCCGGGGCCCCATCCAAACATGGGTTTCTCATCAAACATTCTCATAGCACTATGCCACCTGTTGATACGTTCAAGGTTGGAAGCATCGGTAGAAATGTTTGATATAGATTGTAAATGCTTATTAAAATCGGTTGCAGATTGTGTACGGTTTCGCTCAAGCTTGATCATGATCTGAGTCTGGAAACTAAAAAACAGTATCAGCAAGGTTGACAGGGCAATAAAGACCACAGTGAATCTTATCCTGAAATAAAAAATAATAAAAACGGTGAGTGCAACTGCCAGGCTTATCCATGCCGCCCTTGTATAAGACAATACCATTGCAATAATAAATATCAATGAAACAACTCCGGAAATGAACCGTGTTCTTGAATCGGCGTCTTTATCAAAAATAAAACCGATAGTAATGGGCAGGAACATGGCTATTGCTGCAGCATATGCTGTGTGGTCATTGTAAAACGGCCACATCACAACGTGGGCGGCCTTTTGTGTCCATCCATGCTGCTGATGGCCATAAATTGTATAGGCAATGACGATAAGTAGCGGGACGATGTACATCCATATGAATTTCCTGATGTTTTTAAAATCCCGGAAGAGTTGTGTTCCAAGAAAATAAAACGGGCAAATAAACCAGAGCTTGGCAACAAAGTGTTTCAGAGATACAACTACCATCGTGCTTGTGAAGCAGGTAAGAAGCATCCAGGCAAGGTAGATCATGATCATGACTGAAACAGGATGGTACAAAACCCGTCTGTCAAATCCTCCTTCAAAAACAATCTTGATAATAAACAGGAGCATTACACCTGCCATTAGTGGTTCCGTTGGAAGGCTTAATGCAAGTCCGAAATTTTTTCCTTCAAGGTTAATGGCAAGAGGTGTGCAGAATACAATAAGCAAGAGCAACGCATCCATTGCAAACATAGCAAGGAAGACAACTCCGAGAACAATCGGTATCAAAGCAATCCAGAAAATTTCCTTTGCAAGAAATAAGCATCCGATCGCAATAAAAGAAATCAGAATTGCGTAAAACCACTTAAGCCGAAATGAACCGGTCACCGACATTTAATTTAATGAATAGGTGCTTTCATCTTTTGTGAATCGAGAAAAAGAAGCACCAGGAAAGCCATAAAGAGAGAACTGGAAACGGAGATCACCACAATTAACCAGCGAATTGGATAAGATTTCTTATCTGCAGGAATAGGGTGTGTTATCACGTTTACATACGTAAGAACCTTCGTCACGTCATTGATTGAATTTTCATAATCCTGCTTCAGGTCATTGTATGTTCCCCGGATACGCCAAAGGTGTTCCATTAATGAATTGAATTCACCCCCTTTATCACCAAGCGTCATGAGCATTTGCCTGGTTTCTGAAATTGCGCGAGGCGACCCGCTTTGCAATGCTCTCCCGTATGCACGGGCATATTCCATTACCTGTGTTTTATATTCAAGCAATCCAAATTTAATCCTGTATTCCTGAATCAATGCTTCCATAGAGTCCATCTCTGCTTTTTTAACCTGCATGCGACGCTGTGCCATTGTCAGCACTTCGTAACTTTTCTCTCTCTGAAGTAAGCGAGCCTTCTTATTTAAATAACTCAACATTGAATCGATCATGTTTGATGCATAAACGGGATCGGTATCATAAACTACTATATTAACAGATTCGTACTCCGTTTTACTTACAGAAACATTCTGATCATACATTTTGATGATCTCAGTATAATGTGTTTTATTTTTTACTGAATCAATTTCATAATGGGAATACAAGTTAAAAGCTTTGATTACAGAATCCCTGATATCTGTCGCAGCGAGCAACTGGATCATTTGTTCGGTTGAACTCTCATCACTGTATTTTGACAGATTTGAAGGATACAATACACACTCAGACTTGTAGCGCGGCTTTATAAAAGCAGGTCCGGAAAAAACAGCAGCAACGATGGCGGCAATAATTCCTACAATGATCAATGGCTTGCGTGATTCGCTGATGGTTTTAAAAATGTCTGCAGATTGCAAATATGAATTCATACTAATAGTTATTCCTTATAGGTTCAGATCCTGAATGAAATTTCCTTCGAACGTTCGATGATAAGAATTGAAATAAGCGCAACAATAAAAGAACAGAATGCAGATATAACAACGATCAACCACCGGATAGGGTAACTTTTCTTTTCTGCCTCCTCAGCATTGTTCACAATGAATTTGTGAGGAAGGTTCTGCTGTACGTCAACCCTCAGTTTATCATATTGTTGTTTAACCGTATTCAGATTTTCACGTTCCATGTTCAATTGATTGCTCAATGACATATTCGCTCCTCCGAATTTTGCAAGCGCATCAAGCTTAGGCTGGAGCATTCTCATTCGAGCTTCAGCACCCATGATCCGGGCCTTGGTATTAATAATGGTTGAATCATTTTCAGAACGGTATTTTTCAAGTACCGTCAATGATGCTGTCTCATTATTAAACATGCTAAAGGACTTTGCATATTCTTCAGTCCAGATAATTGACTGGTTATAGTAATCCATAATCCCGCGTTCACGAAGCCCTTTCAATGAATCTTCCATCAAGTTGATGTGGGCAAGCTTTAGGTCATATTCCTGCTCGATGATCTTTAATGCATCGTATGCACGAGATTTTTGAATCTTTGTCTTCATGCTATCAACCAATGAAGCAATATCATTTGCAATCATTGCTGCCATTTTGGGATCAGTGTCAAGGACATCAATACGAATTGATAAATACTCTGTCTGACGGAAGCTGATATTGTCTTCAAATTCACCAAAAAGCTGAGTCCGTGGGAATTCCGAATTCTTGTCAATACCGTAATGCTTCATCAGATCATATTTATCAATGATAATGGTCCTGATCTCATCAGAGTTAAGAATTTGAAGCATCTGCTCAGCCTGCTCTTCCTCTCCGAAGGCAAGTAAGTCCTGTTTATCAGATACGTTTTCGTCAAGAATAGCCCTGCTGATAGAGGTAGAGGCAGTCGGGAAGAAAATAACTGTTGACTTATATTTTGGCTTGATAAAATATGAACTTGAAAAAATACTTGATGCCAGGGTTGCCAGAAGCACAATTATCATAAGTGGCTTTCGCCACTTGACAAGTGTCTCCAAAACGCTAGTTGATTCTAAATAAGCCGTTTCCCGTGCTTTCTGAAACATCAAAATTGGAATAATTTAGTCTAAAAGGGTGTCAAAGATACATCATTCAATGAATCATCAAAAAAAATGAATGGGATGCTATTTCGTCAGGGATTAAGTTTTTCAAGCTTTAAAAACCTTAAAATATAATGAAACGACCCCGCCTCGCCTAAGGCGAGACGAGGTATCTTGCCACTAATTCCACGAATTATCACAAATCGAAACTTGTAATGCAATAATATTTCGTGTCAATTGGTGAATCCCGATAGCTATCGGGACGTGGCTAATATTTTAATTCAACCCCGCCTCGTCTCGCCTAAGGCGAGACGAGGAATTCTTTTGATCAAAAAAACAGAATAAATCTAAAAGAACTTTTCTCTGACAAAAGGCTGAAATTTTTCGGTACTCTATTCACCGTATTTAACGATGTGTATGAGATTTCTAATGGATATCAACCTTAGTAGAAATGCAAGTGCAAAACAAGAGCTTGAACATAGCAAAAACCGGGCTATCCATCCAATATGCAAACCTGATCCAAAATAGTTGATGGTTATAGTGCTGATAACGAATAGCAGGAGCGATCCCAGTAGTTTGTAATTTATCTTAAACCGAAAGAGGTATTGCACCATTAGAACCTGTGCAAGCGCAGTAAGAAATTGGGTTGATAAGCTTGAAATGGCAGAACCATAAACCTGCATACGGGGAATCAGGAAAAGGTTCAGCAGGATATTGATGATCATTCCTGTACTGGCCATGATATTTAGTTGTCTTAAACTACCATTTGCAGTAAGGAGCGTCCCGAATATATAAGTGCTCGCAATCGGAACAAAGCAGCACATCAATAGTCCAAAAACATGCGCTGATTCTTCGATATGATTGGTTCCTGCGTAAAGCATGGTCATTATTTCCATTCTGAAAAAATAGGAACAAGTGGCAATGATAATGGCCGGCACCACCAATAATGAAAAGGCAAGCTGCACCATTGGTTCAACAGATTGTTTTAATTTAATCATGCGGGAAAAAATAGGGAGCAGCAATCCGGCAAATAAAAATGCGATCATATTGGTGGCATCCAAAAGCCGGTATGCAGAAGCATAAATACCGGCCTGTTCGGCCCCATCGACCAGCATGCGTTCGAGCATCACAAAATCTATCCGGTTGTAAAACGTCATGAGCAGAACAAGGATTGCATATGGATAACTCTTCTTCAGGATCATGAGGAAAAACGGCCAGCGCCAGGCCAGTTTCCTGATTTTGGCTTTATCAATAACGATGACAAATACCACCACGCAGGTAATCAGGTATGCGATGGTTTGGGCATAAATAAACCAGTTAATCCTGAAACTGTGATCATCCATATGGCCGTAAAGAAGGAAGCCACATATGGCAATCATGATCGTCCTATCGAGTACTGAAATGATGCTGTCTGTTTTGAATAAATGCAGACCGGCCAGGTTGCTCCTTAAGTATAGGATAAATGAAATCAGGATCTGGTTGAACATCAGCATCAACAGCATTTTCATCATATCCCAGGTATAGTGAATAAAAAAACCACTGATGAGGGTAATAATGCAGAATGCAGCAGCCAGCATCAAACGCAGAAGAACAATACTGGCAAAGTGCTTACTCAGCAGGTGGTTGTTCTGGGCTATATTCTTGTTATTGAAGTTGGTGATGCCGAAATCGAGAAGGATATTGAAAAGGAAAGAGAAATTAAAAAGTGTGATGTAGTAGCCATATACTTCAGTTCCTACTGCAATCTGCACATACCTGTCTATACCAAGAATCCAAAATGGCTTGATCAGCAGATTGAGGGTCAGAATAAGGAAGAGGTTGGTTACAAACTTTCGCTGCATATCCTTTTGTAAAAGGGTTGCAAACCTAATTTAATTTTGGGGGAAGGGCAAAACGGGGCACATTTAATTAATTCCGGAAATTTCTTATTCAAGGGGATCTTTAGAAACCGCCAAAAGGTAAATTAGAAACTGTTTACTTAGAATGGTCGTGCAAACAAGAATAAATTCTAAATTTGCCATAGCATACCTCCGCAGTAATTAACCGAAGAATTGCTTTCTGAATAATCTTGCAATCAATTTGAAACAATAAATACAATCAAAATGAAACTAAACTGCCTGATTTTAGCGCTTATGTTTTCAACCAATGTTTTTGCGCAAAGCCAAGCACCCAATAATCTTGTAAAGGAAGCGGCCTCATTGAAAGCATTGTCTTTCCTGAATCTGATTCCGGATGGAAGGGAAAGAGACTACGGATTCGCCGCCAGAGGCGATTTTTCAAGAATTAAAATTGAAGAACCTTATGAAACTTTTTATGTCAGGAACAAAGACAATCAATTGTCATTTGTTGCCGGGAATGAATGGAGGGTACCTGTCTCAGTTGATGGTCAATACATATCCATGCTAACTGTCGTGATCAACAATAACAAAGCAGAGGTTGTTGATTTTGGCGGCAATATTCTTTCCGGAAAAATTCAGGAATACGAGAAACTATTTCCCGGAGAAAAAGGACAGCGGGTGCTGATCCGAAATACTTTTTTAAATCATGATTACCTTACGAACGATTTTGTATCTCTCTGCAAGGAAAGCAGAGGAGCCGGGCTATTCACAATAAATGTTTTATCCATTCAACCGCTTTATCAATTAAGCGTTGGTTCGCCTGTGAAAACCAGCATCTCAGGTTTCTGTGAAACAACGATGGATATTATCAATCATGCAACGGATCTCAAATAAAAAACTATATGAAAAAATTTCTTTTTGTATTTTTTAACGTAGTACTTTTTGTAAATAATTTTGGAGCACAGGGGCAGGTATTAAATGTGAGTAATGCTGAACAGCAATACGACCAATGGTGCTGGGCTGGTTCAACCAAGTGCGTTCTTGATTACTACGGTTTTTCAACTCCACAGCAATGCGACATTGCGGAATATGTGCGCACTACTGCCACATTCCACAATTTCGGAAACACAGATTGCTGTACCAATGCGCTTCAAGGATGTAATTACTGGAATTATAATTATGGAGCAGCAGGAAGTATGCAGGATATCCTGGTACATTTCGGCAATCTTCAAAATACAGGTATTGCAACCTCATTGACGCAAGCAGAAATAACAACCCAAATCCAACAAAATAAATTGTTCATCATCAGGTGGGGATGGTCAGGGGGAGGCGGTCATTTTATTGTTGGTCACGGAATCAACGGCAACAATATTTACTTCATGAACCCATGGTTTGGAGAAGGATTACATATAGGCACTTATTCTTTTATGCTTAGTGGTGTAGATAATACAAGTACCTCCGTTCATACATGGACCCATACTAATAAGATAACAAGTGATGTTTCAGCAGTTAATGAATTGGCTGGTAATGGATCAATTTCAATATCCCCAAATCCTATTATTACTGAAGCTTCATTGCATTTCTGGCATTTGCTGAAAGATGCAACGATTACTCTTTATAATACCCTCGGACAGCAAGCCCAGCAGATAAATAATGTTTCCGGGCATTCTATTACTCTGCAAAAAGGGGGTCTGCCGGGTGGAGTTTATCTTCTCCAATTGACCGAAGCCGGTAAGATCACCGGCTCACATAAATTGATGGTTGCTGACAATTGAATAACTGCAAATCTGTAATTGCAACTTCATATTTTGTGTGATTTAATGCTAATTCCCTGACCTAATCAGGTAAGATTAAAACCTTTTTGAAACTATTACTGTTGTGTTTTGTTAAGTAGTCTAAGCCAACATTATGAGAAAATCCATTTTAATATCCGGTATCGTTGTACTTTATGTGATTTCCATTCAATCATGCAAAAAAGATCAAACAGATCCTGATGCTGACAACAAGCTCTATAGTGAAGCAACTGCAAGTGGTTTTACCAAATACCAGAATGACACTTTACTCTCTGCTGCTTCGCCCAGCCCGCATGGTTCTTTCAAATTGCGCTTTAACAGTACTGCCGCGGCCGCCCTTGATAGTACCGGTGAACTGCCATCCGGAAATACTTTTCCATATGGCTCAGTGATCGTAAAAGATGTTTACAATGGGACTGATCTCAAATTGTATGCAGTAATGAAAAAGGATCCTTCAAGTTCAAATTCAGGCAGCGGATGGCTATGGGCGGAATTTAATCCGGATGGGTCAGTTGTTTTCAGCACAGGTAAAAAAGGAGATGGTTGTGTCAGCTGCCATAGTGGTTCCCCAAACCGTGATTTGACCCGGACATTTGACCTTCATTAAACTACAACAGTCTGTTTTTTTCTAAATTGCATTTCTGCTGCCAGAAATTGCGATAGAATTTCCGGAAAAAGGAAACTTAAGCGATGTTTAATGGTTTCTTTGCTACAGAAAATAATCTATCGTTATCATCAAAGAAAATGTCAGGCTACAGATTTAAAAATTTTTCTGCCGGTCCAAAATCAAAATTTGATGAACTGTTTAACCTTTTTAAACAGCTTATTACCAATACCAGTGGCGATGTTGAAGAAGCACTTGACTGGTTAAAAGAGCTTGATAAAGAGTACGAACTCACCTCCGAAGATTACACTTTTGATGATTTCATCGCCGAGCTGAAAGAAAGAGGATACCTCCGCGATAAAAAAGACGGAAAGGGCGGCATGGCCATTACGCCAAAGACAGAACAGGCAATCCGTAACAATGCACTGGAACTTATTTTCGGAAAATTGAAAAAAGGTGCTGCCGGGAATCACCCAACAAGATTTTCGGGTAAGAACGGAGAAGAAATGAGCAGTGACTTAAGACAATACGAGTTTGGCGATGCTCCCCAAAGTATTTCGATGGTCGACTCTATTAAGCAGGCACAAATAAATCATGGTTCCGGAGAACTTAAATTAACCGAAAATGATTTGCTTGTGCAAGAGCAGGAGTTTAAAACACAAACGGCAACTGTATTAATGATCGATATCAGCCATAGTATGATTCTTTATGGCGAAGACCGCATTACACCTGCAAAAATGGTAGCCATGGCTTTAGCAGAAATGATTAAACAAAGCTACCCGAAAGACCATCTTGATATTATTGTATTCGGAAACGATGCCTGGCCAATCCAGTTAAAAGACCTCCCCTATTTACAAGTTGGCCCTTACCATACAAATACTGTTGCAGGGATTGAACTGGCCATGTCAATCCTCCGAAAAAATAAAGCAAGCAACAAACAAATATTCATGATAACTGATGGCAAACCATCATGCATTAAGGAGAATGGACAATATTACATGAACAGCGTCGGACTTGACAGACGCATTGTAAATAAATGCGTGACACTGGCAGCCGCTTGCAAGCGAAGCAAAATTGAGATCACTACATTTATGGTAGCGAGTGACCCATACCTCCAAAATTTTGTTGATGAATTTACTGAAGCGAATAAGGGAAAAGCATATTTCACCGGCTTAAAAGGTCTTGGTGAAATGATTTTCAGGGATTACACAAATAAAAAAAGAAAAAAGATCTGACGATGGCAACACCTGCAATAACAACATTAGGCGAATTAATAAAAACGGAATATAGATTTTTGAGTATCAAAGATGAACTGCGTGAAAATCTGATCAGAAAGATCCAAAACAAAGAGCCCATTTTTGATGGCATCTTCGGATATGAAGACTCCGTTATTCCTGAAATTGAACGAGCTATTTTAAGCAGGCATAACATTCTTTTCCTTGGTTTGCGTGGTCAGGCCAAAACCAAAATGGCAAGGCAACTGGTAAATTTGCTTGACGAATATATTCCAATTGTTGCCGGCAGTCCGTTGAACGACGATCCAATGCAGCCCATATCAAATTATGCAAAAAAATTGATTTTGGAAAAAGGAGATGATACACCGATTAGCTGGATTCATCGGGCAGATCGTTTTTCTGAAAAACTTGCAACACCGGATGTAAGTGTCGCAGATCTTATTGGAGATCTCGATCCTATAAAAGCAGCCAATTTAAAATTATCCTTTGCTGATGAAAACGTAATTCACTATGGGTTGATTCCCAGAAGCAATCGCTTTATTTTTGTGATCAATGAACTACCTGATCTGCAGCCGCGTTTGCAGGTTGCCTTGTTTAACATTTTACAGGAAGGCGATGTTCAGATCAGGGGCTTCAACTTGCGCATTCCTTTGGATCTTCAATTTGTATTCACTGCCAATCCGGAAGATTACACAAATCGCGGAAGCATCGTGACTCCGCTGAAAGACAGAATTGGCTCACAGATCCTGACCCATTATCCGAAATCAATTGAGCATTCAAAACAAATTACTCAGGATCAGGCAAAACTCAATAAACAACAAAAGGAAATTGCAGTTCCTGAAATCCTGAAAACACTTGTTGAGCAAATTGCCATTGAAGCACGCACCAGCGAATTTGTAGATCCCAAAAGCGGCGTGAGTGCGCGACTTACCATCAGCGCATATGAAAATTTAATTAGTGCTGCTGAATTGCGCTTTCTAAAAAATAATTTACCCTACTCCTATGCAAGGATACACGACTTGTATTCAGCAGTACCTGCCATCAATGGAAAAATTGAGTTGGTTTACGAGGGCGAAAAGGAAGGTCCGGCCATCATTGCCCATAACTTAATAAGCCTTGCGATCCGAAATACCTTCGCCAAATTATTTCCGGATCCCGGAAAAATAAAACGAAAAAGAGATCAGTCGGATTATGGCACCATTATCAACTGGTTCTCTCAAAATAATTCCCTGGATCTTTTTGATGATGAAAATGACAAGGTGTATTCATCCGCATTATCAGTTGTAGATGGACTGGAAGACCTTGTAAAGAAATATTATCCGGAAACGAAAGGTGCTGAAAAATGGGTGTTGATGGAATTTGTCTTACATGGTCTGGCAGAGCACTCGTTAATCAGCAAAAACAAATTACAGGAAGGCACCAGTTTTAAAGATTTGCTTGGATTCCTCTTAAATCAGAATTCAGAAAAGGGGGAACAATAACAATGGTCTTCCTTTTGATGCTGTACTCAATGATATAAAAAAAAATTGAAGGCACATCAGCAGTAATAAATAAATTGCGCACATGAAAGAAGAACCTATCCTCAGCAGAATTACCATTTATCCGGTAAAATCACTGGATGGAATGACGTTGCAAATAGCCCGGATCAGTGAGGGAGGATGCATTCTTCATGACAGGGAATTTGCAATGTGTGATGCAAATGGGAATTTCATCAATGGCAAATCAAATGCGCGTGTTCATACACTGCGTTCTGCCGTAGATTTTGAAAACGAAACGATATCATTCAGAGATCAGGCCGATAATACCTGGCATCGTTTTCAACTCAGTGATGAAAAAGCCGGCATTCAGGAATTCCTCTCTGATTATTTCAGCATGCCGGTTATTCTTCTGCAAAATAAAACCGGACGATTTTTAGATGCACCTGATAGAGGAGGCGTTACGGTACTCTCATCCTCAAGTCTGCAATCAGTTTCCGAATGGTATCCCGGACTGAGCATACCTGAAACAAGAACCCGTTTCAGGGCTACACTTGAAATTGAAGGCGTAGAGTCATTCTGGGAGGACAGGTTATTTTCAACAAAGCCGGGAACAGAAATTGTATTTAAAATCGGAGATGTTACAATCCATGGTACCAGCCCATGTGCAAGATGTATAGTACCATCACGAAATCCTGAAACAAGTGAAACCATTCATGGTTTCCAAAAAACTTTTGCAGGGGAGCGCGCCTCAAACCTGTCTGCCAAGGCAGCACTCAGTGAATATGGGCATTTTTATTACATGAGCGTCAACTGCTACATACCTCCAACAGAGATTGGAAAATGGATTAAGTCGGGTGATCAATTATCAATTATTGGTTAGAATCAACCTTTTGATAAAATTCGGTAGCTGAAGTTCTATTGAATTGCCATATCCATTAATGCAAATGCTTTCATTCAATGGATTTGCCAATTTGCCAAATCCTCAATACATTTCAGAAAATTTTATTGTCAACCAAACATCATCATGAAAAAAATCAACTTACTTCTTACTGGAAAAGGCTTGTCAATTGCTTTTTTTGCCATCGCAGTTTTGTTAATTCTGGATACCAATTATGCTTCAGCTCAGGCACCTCAGGCGCTCAACTACCAGGCAGTTGCCCGTGATGCCGGCGGAACTATTTTGTCAAGTCAATCTGCTTCGGTGCGTTATACAATACATGATGTAAATGCATCCGGTACGATCCTGTATCAGGAAACACAAAGTATTACTACCAATCAATTTGGATTGTTTACAGCCAGCATTGGAAACGGCACGGTTGTAACCGGAAATTTCAGTACGATTGACTGGTCGCTGAATGCAAAATACTTACAGGTAGAACTCGATCTTGGAGCAGGATATGCAGACATGGGTACTTCCCAATTGCTGAGTGTCCCTTATGCATTGTTTGCTGCTTCCGGAAACCAGGGCCCGCAGGGAATCCAGGGTCCTCCGGGAAATGACGGAGCACAAGGTATTCAGGGCCCTCCGGGATCAGCGAACATCACCGGGACAACAAACTATGTGGTTAAATTCACGTCAGCGACAGTGGGAGGCAACTCTCAGATTTTCGACAACGGCAGTTTTGTCGGCATTGGATCAACAACAGCCGTTGGGACAGAAAAATTACACGTTGAAAGTGCAAATGGAATCAGCGTATATGGTCTTACTCCATCAGGAGCATCTAACTTTGGTGCCGTACAAGGAGAATATAATGGAACAGGTGCAGGAAGCGGAGTGATAGGATTCTCCATTACAGGAAACGGAGATGGTGTAGCCGGTGTAAAGCAGGATGGAGCCGGGATGGGAACAAGCGGCATGTACTCAGGAACCCTTGAAGGATATGGAGTTTACGGGAATTACAATGGCAGCGGATCAGGTTCAGCTGCGCGTTTTGAAAGTGCTACAAATACAGCGGTGATTGGATTTTCACTCGGCAGCTATGCATTGCGAGGCCAACAGGGAAATGGATCCGGCTTCGGCCCTTTGGGTGCACCTGCAGTATGGGCAGATGCAGATACGAGCATCGCAGTATTTGCATTAAGCGCAGGCAATGTAGGCGTTGAAGCCATCTCTTTTTCCGCCACACAGGGTATCGGAGTTTTTGGAGAGGCAGACGATGCAGGAATCGCCAGCTATGGTATTGTCGGAGTATCGGTTGCTGATGATGGCAATGGAGTTTATGGAGAATCAGATGGTACCGGCGGTGTTCCATGGGCAATATGGGGAAATGCTTTTTCAGCGAATTCCGTGGCAGGGCATTTTGACGGAGATATTGAGGCAACCGGAAATGTTGGCGGAGCAACAAAGACATTCCGTATTGACCATCCATTGCATCCAACTGACAAATTTCTTTATCACTCAAGCGTTGAAAGTCCTGACATGATGAATATATACAACGGGAATATTACTACTAATCTAAACGGAGATGCAACCATTCAATTGCCAGAATACTTTACCGCTTTAAACAAAGATTTCAAATACCAGTTGACATCTATTGGTCAATTTTCTCAGGCAATTGTTTCAGAAGAAATCGCAGACAACCATTTCAGCATTAAGACAGATAAGCCCAATATTAAAGTAAGCTGGCAGGTAACAGGAGTACGTCATGATCCTGCAGCACTTGCACATCCTGTTATTGTCGAAAAGGACAAGAAAGGATTCGAGATCGGAAAGTACATTTGTCCTGAGGGCTATGGTTTCGGACGCGAAATGCTTTGTACCAAAAATGGAGGGAAGAGCATGAGGGCAACCAACGTCAACAAAATTACTTCCGGTTCGCAACTGAAGCTCCTACCAAGAAAATTGCCCGTTTCATCGTTGAAAAATCCGGCCAGATAAAATTTCCTGTTGGAGAATTTTTAAACAGGAAACATCATTTAAGTCTCAAAGAAAAACCCGTCGAGCCAATGGCCTGACGGGTTTCATTTTTTTAGGAATCATCATTAATTCCCCAACTCACTCATGAACTTGATCCGCATCATGCGTATCTCGTCGAGGGTATAATCGTTTTCACCGAGCTCCTGAAGCGCATCTTCAGCAGAGTCAGTTTCAGCCGTTTTAAAGTAGTTGAAAATATCTGCCTGCCGGTCTTCGTCAATCACTTCATTGATAAAGTAGTTGATATCAATTTTTGTTCCTGAACCAACGATGGATTCAATCTCGGTAAGCAACTCTCCCATCTTCATGCCTTTGGACTTGGACATATCATTGAGTGCAATCTTCCTGTCAATATTCTGGATGATGTAAACTTTGATGGTCGACTTGTTCACGATACTCTTGACAACCATATCCATGGGGCGCTCAATTTCATTTTCCTCCACGTACTTACTGATAAGGTCAAGGAATGGCTTTCCGAATTTGAGTGCCTTCCCTCCTCCTACACCGCTGATGTTTTTCAGCTCTTCAGTGGTGATCGGATACTGGATGCTCATTTCTTCGAGAGAAGGATCCTGGAAGACAACAAACGGAGGAACGTTGCGTTGTTTGGCGATCTTTTTACGCAGGTCCTTTAATGCCGCAAAGAGTTCGGGATCGGCAGAAGCGCCGCCACCGTATTCTTCATCATCATCGCTTTCAGTATTGTTGAATTCATTGTCTTCAACAACCATTACTTTATAAGGCTTTTTGATGAATGCTTTTCCTTTGTCTGTCAGCTTCAGTGTTCCATAAGTTTCAATCTCCTTTTGAAGCAGTCCTTCAAGCAGCGCCTGACGCACGATTGCAGTCCAAAGCCTTTCGTCTTTGTCATGTCCTTCACCAAAAACTTCAAGTTGATCATGCTGATGCAACTTAACGGCATTTTCCGCTTTGCCCATAATCACATTCATGATGTGGTCGCCTGCAAATTTTTCCTTCACCGCCTTCACTGTTTCAAGCACAGTAAGTACTTCCTCCTGACCATCAAATTTTTTCTTAGGATGGAGACAATTGTCACAACTGCCGCAATTTTCCTTGTCGTATTTCTCGCCGAAGTAATTTAACAAAACCCGTCTCCGGCAAACACTGGTTTCGGCAAAGCCAACAGTTTCGAGAATGAGCTGTTTACCCACTTCCTGTTCCGCTACCGGTTTTCCCTTCATAAATTTTTCCAGCTTCTCAATATCTTTATAGCTGTAAAAACAGACGCATTTTCCTTCGCGGCCATCTCGTCCGCTACGGCCTGTTTCCTGGTAATATCCTTCCAGAGATTTTGGAATGTCATGGTGTATCACGAATCGGACATCGGGCTTGTCAATACCCATTCCGAAAGCAATTGTTGCAACGATCACTTCGATCTCTTCCATGAGAAATTTATCCTGAGTCGCGGCACGCACCGGCGCTTCCAGTCCGGCATGATATGGTAGTGCACGAATTTGATTTGCAATCAAGGACGCAGCCACCTCTTCAACTTTCTTTCTGCTCAGGCAATATATGATTCCGCTTTTGCCTGGGTTTTGCTTCACAAACTTGATGATTTCCCTGATAGCATCCACCTTCGGGCGCACTTCATAGTATAAATTTGCGCGATTGAACGATGCTTTGAATAATCCTGCCTCTGACATATCGAGGTTCTTCATGATATCCATCTGCACTTTAGGAGTGGCAGTTGCTGTTAGCGCAATAATCGGGATTCGTTTTCCAATCGCTTCCATAATTGGTCTTAGCCGGCGGTATTCAGGACGGAAGTCGTGCCCCCATTCTGAAATACAATGCGCCTCATCGATAGCGAAGAACGAAAGATTTACGCCCTTAAAAAATTCAACATTTTCTTCTTTGGTAAGAGACTCCGGAGCCACATATAATAGCTTTGTTTTGCCGGCCTTGATGTCGCTTCGTACATCAATCATCTCTTGTTTTGTCAATGATGAATTTAAAAAGTGTGCAATGCCATCATCTGAATTGAATCCGCGCATGGCATCGACTTGATTTTTCATAAGTGCGATCAATGGCGAGACTACGATTGCCGTTCCTTCCATCATCAATGATGGCAACTGGTAGCACATACTTTTGCCGCCACCGGTTGGCATGATTACAAATGTATCTTTGCCTGCAAGTACATTTTTAATAATAGCTTCCTGCTCGCCCTTAAATTTATCGAAACCGAAAAATTTTCGAAGAGACCCTTTTATTGAAAGTTCTTCAGTGATTGTTCCCATTCTTAGTAAATAACTCTTAATAATTAACGTTTACCTTCGCAGTATCATCCTTTCCTCAAAAGCAAGTTATGCCAAAAAGAAGTGTTTGCCTGTCAGGGTATTACCCCCCCCTTATAATTTTCAGCTAAAATAAATAATTTTGTCAAAACACAAAGGATAATTTACATGAAATTCAAAAATAATTTTTGTGGCTAAAACATCGCGTGAAATACTACTTCTGGCAAAAAGAACCCTCTCCATTGAGAGTGAATCAATTAGTGGGCTTAAACATTTCCTTAACGAATCTTTTGCAGATGTTGTCAGAGTCATCAGTAAATCAAAAGGGCGCCTCATTGTGAGCGGTATCGGAAAAAGCGCCATC
Organism: uncultured Flavobacteriales bacterium; assembly: GCA_964356415.1. Taxonomy (GTDB): domain Bacteria; phylum Bacteroidota; class Bacteroidia; order AKYH767-A; family 2013-40CM-41-45; genus JAPLDB01. Next base: position 17,715 of record CAYHHK010000028.1, on the reverse strand, counting down.
ATCGCTCAAAAAATGGTTGCAACCTTTAACAGTACCGGAACGCCTTCGGTTTTCATGCATGCCGCCGATGCCATTCATGGCGATTTGGGAATTATACAAAATGATGACATAATCATTTGTATTTCAAAGAGTGGGGATACACCTGAAATTAAGGTACTTGTACCATTGCTAAAAAGCTGGGGCAATAAGATGATTGCCATGACAGGAAATCCGACATCGTTTCTCGCGAAAAACGCTGATTATTTGTTGAATACTTATGTTGCAAAAGAGGCCTGCCCGAATAATCTGGCCCCAACAAGCAGCAGTACTGCTCAATTGGCCCTTGGCGATGCCTTGGCAGTATGCCTTCTTGACCAACATGGTTTTACCAAAGAAGATTTTGCAAAATATCATCCAGGCGGAGCGCTTGGCAAAAAGTTGTATCTCAAGGTAAGCGATATTTACCCGAACAATGCAACACCAAGAATTTCCGGTGACGATGATATTCGGAAAGTAATTGTAGAAATTTCTTCGAACCGGCTCGGAGCTGCGGCCGTTATAGACAAAGGAAAATTAATTGGCATAATCACGGATGGTGATTTACGGAGAATGCTGATGCATAAGAAAACCATTGAAGGACTCAAGGCCCGTGACATCATGACAAAGAATCCTAAGCGAACTGATAAAACCACGATGGCAGTGGATGCTTTGTCTTTAATGAAACAATTCAACATATCTCAACTTCTCATTACAGACAAGAAAAAATATGTCGGGATTGTTCACCTTCATGACCTGATAAGAGAAGGCATCTTATGATTTTTTTGATTGCAGAATTTTTTCCGGTGAGAAAAATTTTACTTTTTAGGACATTAATAAAATCCCTGAATAATCAATCCTTGACATGTGCTTTGCTGGCAAAATAAAAGACGGAAAACATGATAGCGACATATGCAGCAAACAGCATTGTATAAAAATGGTTCCAATCTACAAGGTAGCGTTCTATAATCAATACAAGTATCAATGAAATAAAAGTGATGGCCCAAAATACCAACGCCACTTGTCTGTCGCTGAAACCAAGATAAGCAAGTGCATGAGTTGTATGATCCTTTCCTCCTACGAAAGGTGATTTCCCCTTCATCATCCGGTTAATAACAACAGTGGTCGTATCAATGATTGGCATGATGAATACAATTACAGGCAACAATAAATTTCGTGCACTGATAAAATCGCCTGATGGTGCATCAGCATTCCACAGGAATTTAATTCCCATTGCAGCAAGAAAAACACCAAGGAACTGCGAGCCTGTATCACCCATGTACATTTTGGATGGATTCCAATTGTAATAAAGAAATCCCAGAATGGCGGCCATTACTCCTGTCATTGACATAAAATAAACACTTTCATAATCATGGTGTATGATCATCACCGATAAAGCTGAGAGGAGAATTGAAACAGAAACTGTGCTGGTAATACCATCCATGTTATCCAGCATGTTCAGTGAATTCATAATACCAACAACCCAGAAAACAGTTGCAACGGAATTAAAAGTTGCGCTTGAAGAAACATTAATAGTCGTACCAGTTATCATCAGGATCACTCCACAGGTAATTTGTGCGGCGAGTTTAAGGATCGGTTTTGTATTGTAAGCATCGTCGGTAAGTCCCAATAAAAAGCCAAGCATGGTCGCAAGCAGAATGCCTATAAACTCCTTATTCAAAAACATTTTGTTGCTGTCAAAAAAAATAGAGAAGCAGACAATTGCGAGCAGGTAAATGATATAAAATGAAAATCCTCCAACAGCAGGTTTTGCCTGAGAACTCCATCGAATCATTGTATCATTCTGGTTTCTGATACCAAGGGTTTTGACAAAATTCAAAAAGAGGCGGTTGATAAGAAGAGAAAAGATGATTGAGAGTAAAAAGAATGCACCAAATACAAGAGATAAATATTGATTATTAGAAAGCATTGTTAAACGTTGGAGGAGCTGATACCTTTTCTCTTTTTATAATTGGCAAATGTTATCAATTCCTTGTCTTTTTCTGAAACAACCGGATCAGCAATGTTCCAGTCAATGGCAAGATCATCGTCATCAAACCTAATCCCATTCTCTGCAGATCTATTATAATATTCAGTACATTTATAATGAAAAACCGTTTGGTCTTCAATTACTGCAAAGCCATGCGCAAAACCGGCTGGTATCCAGAGCAAGTGATTGTTAGCTTCAGTAAGCAACATAGACAAGTGTTTCCCGAAGGATGGAGATTCTTCCCTTAAATCAACAACAACGTCTAGTACTGCCCCTTTGATTACGCGTACTAATTTTCCCTGAGCAAATGGTTTATCCTGAAAATGAAGACCTCGAATGACATTTTTTTTATTTACAGAGAGATTATCCTGACAGTATGCAGCTGGCAGATTCAATCCTGAAAATATTTTCTCATTGAATAATTCTATGAAATATCCACGGTTGTCAGCGTAAACATCCGGTTCAATCAGTAATAATCCCTCCATTTCAAGATGGCGAATTTTCATGTTATAGCTTTGTTCAGGTTTTTTTAAATATCAACTTCAGTTTTTCATAACGCGTTGGAACCTTTCGTTTTTCTTCATCATAATACCCATACCCATAACCATAGCCATAGCCATAGCCATAACCATAGCCATAACCATATTTAAATCTTGACATTTCAACTCCATTCAAAACGATTGATAGTTTGTGAATTTTATTTTCAGACATCAGGTGGTTTACATTCTGAATAAACATCCGTTTAGAGAAAAGTGCCCTTACGATGTAGATCGGGTAGTCGGCATTTTGAATGATATTGACGCCATCGGTCACGATTCCGACAGGGGGGGTATCCACGATGATGATGTCGTATCGAGCACGCAGATAATCCAGGAGTTCACTCATTCTTGCGCTCAGGATTAATTCCGATGGATTGGGTGGAATCGGGCCTGCAGTAATGAAGTCGAGGTTCTTCAGGTTGCTGTGATTGATACAATCTTCTGTCTGATCCTTTCCTATCAAAATTGTGCTCATTCCCCGAATATTCTCAACATTAAATCCCAAATGGATTTTTGGTTTTCTCATGTCAAGGTCAATAATCACAACACGCTTTTCAGAAAATGCAATAACCCCGGCGAGATTGATCGCAACGAACGTTTTTCCTTCTCCTGAAATGGTGGATGTAATACCAATTACCTTAGGCCCGGGCTCATTGCTGATAAACTGAAGATTGGTACGAAGCGAACGGAATGATTCCGAAATTGCGGACTTGGGATTCTTATCAACAAGTAACTGCGAAACAGGAATTTCGCTTTTATATTTCGGAATAATTCCAAGCAGCGCAGCATCAGTATAAGAATTTATTTCGTCAAGGGAGGTAATCTCATTATAGAAAAGGTATTTTGTAAAAATGGTTATGAAACTGATGATAAAACCAATAAGGATAGTGCCTGCAAAAACCAGTTTACGATTAGGTCTAACAGGTTCAGGATTTACCATCGCCCTTTCCAGAATTATATTGTTCGAAATGATCCCTGCCTTGGTAATTTCAAATTCAACCCTTTTCTCAATCAACAAAGAATAAAATTTCTGGTTTATGTCGTACATGCGGGAAAGCCGTGCAAGTTCGGCTTCCTTCGAAGGAAGTGTCAGAAAATCAGCTTCGATATCAAGGATCCTGTCATCTATATTTTTAATCTTATCAGATGTTGCAGACTTTGCATTTTCTATACTGTTAATCAGATTGATTTGCTGGATCGCAATTTCTTTATTTAACGAAATAATTGCCTGATTCGTATCTGTTACCTGAAGTTTGGCAGTTCGTTTTTCATCTTCAAGTACCCTGATTCTTTCCACCACCTGCTTAATCACTTCATCATAAAATGTACCGGAAAGAATAGTCAGTAATTTTGAAATATCAGTTGCTTTAAGAATGTCCTTTTGCAGACGCTCAATAGTTGCAACATCAAGAAGCAACTTAACTTTATCATCAAGTAGATTATATATATGTTCGAGGTCACTTTCTGCATTTAGTGAAGGATTAATGATCTTATTATCCTTTTTAAATAACTCCAACGACATTTCAGAATTTCTGAGGTCTACTTCAACACCTTTGAGCGTAGATTCAATGAATTTGATTGAACGGTCAGCTCCTTCTGTCTTTCGCTCCTGGTCATAACTGTTGAATTCGCTTATTACATGGTTACATAAGTCAGCCGCTTTTTCCGGATTATTGTCATTGAACTGTACATTGAGTGTCTGAGCCACCGGATTCAAGAGGTAAATTGAATGTTGTCTGGAATACCTTTGCAGTAATGTTTCAGGATCATTAATTATAAAAAAGTAGGTATCCTTTTTAACCCGCTTTTGTTGCAAAACAATACTTTCGAAATTTGAGGTGTGAACTTTCAATCGCACCTCAGGAAAATCAGCCCATGCACCAATCTGGACATCACGTGAGGAAGGTCCACGGGTCGGATTGATATAACTTATGTGGCAAGACTGCTTATCCTTAAAGTTAACTGAGATCTGGACATCTTGTATCGATGAATCCTTTAACTCATATTCAACCCTGAAAGGTGACTTTTCATAAAGTTCATTTTCAAGAACAGTTCCTTTTGCATAATAACTTACCCTTAACGGCATACTGGAAATAGCTCTGGAAATAATAACTCTGGACTTTAGCAACTCCACATCTCCTGCAAGCTGGCTTTGGGTTATACCAAGGCCATTTAACATATCAGAATTGTTAATATTAAGAATCGCATTGGCGTTATTAACAACGCCAATTTTAATAATGGAGTGAGATTGGAAAGTTGGAGGAGTATACCTAAGATACAGATATGAAAGCAGAATTGCTGCCGTCACCAATATTACAATCCAATAGAAATTTTTACGGGCAATGATGGCAAATAATTTTGCATCAAAATCCGAATTCAATTGGGTTATTTGCTTTTTCGCCATTTTACAATTTCACAAAATTCAATATCAAAAGCACACTTGTTATTATTGTAATGAATGGTGTTAGCTGGGCAAGAACCTTGATTTTATAATTTGGTGTAGCTTCAATATAAATAATATCATTTGATCGCACTGTAAGATCAGATGCCATCACTCCTTCAAGTGTTGACATATCAATAATCCTGACGGTCGGATTGTGCAGATCACCTCTGATTACTTTAATGCGCCAGGCTTTGCTGTTATCGGTAAGTCCACCGGCAAGCGCAATTACTTCTATAATAGAAGTGTTATCATTCACGATGTTAACTGTCGTTCCCTTACCACCGTCAGCAAAAAACACATATGCATGCCGGTTAATGATCTTCAACTGAATAAAGGGATTGATATAGTATTTTGAATATGTTCTTTCCAATTCCCTCTCTGCAACCGCTATGGGCTTCCCTGCAAGCAATACAGACCCAAGTATTGGAAGCTTTACAAGACTGTCTTTTTCAACAAGATAATTAATGGACTCAGCTCCCATAGTACCAACAGAATTGGTTACGTCTACCAGTTTAAACCCATCAATTGTGAAAAAGTGCATTTCTATGCGATCCCCGGGGGATATTACGTACTCACCTTTAAAGGTGCTTAGGGTATCCACAACATATGTATAATCTTTTGGAGTCTTAAACATGACTTGAGGGTTAAGTACCCGGCAAGACATCAGAAAAAGAAGTGGGAAAAAGAATAAAAGAAGTCTGCGCATACGTGCTTTTTGCAAGGCGAACAAAAATAGAACTTAAAATCAGGTTCAAAAATTATTTTTTGACTGATCGATTAAAACCTGTTGCGATTCATCAATAATTGGCTGTAAAGTGATTTTATATCGCTCACAAGGCGAGTATAGTGAAACTTATTTTCAACGTTTTGCCTGCTAAATTGAATCAATTTGTTTCGCTGTTCTTCACTTTCAACCAGCCTTAACAAGTGGTCTGAAAACCCTGAAATATCATTGCTTTCTGACAGAAAAGCCGTTTCGTTCCGTATTACAACATTTTCAATGCCGCCAACATTGGTACTGACAATAGGCTTTTGTGCAGCCTGGGCTTCAATAAGACTCACCGGTGTACCTTCATTTAAAGAGGTGAGGGCAATGATGTCCAGACCGGCCATTGCTCTTTCCACATCCTTCATCCAGGAAGTAAAAGTAAGAGTTGACTTTTCTTGCCGTTCAGGAAAATAGGTGAAATTAAGGTTGAGCTCTTTGCACTTCAAAAAAAGGCTTTGCAAATCCTCTCCATCGCCGATGATGAACGCTCTTACTTTTTTAGTTGTTCTTCCCAAAATATTATGCATTACTTTTATAAACATATCATGGTTCTTCACTGGAACGAGTCTTCCGATAATTCCGATTGCCAGTTCATCATCTTCAAGAAAATAATGAGAGCGGAAAGATTTTCTCTTTTCTTCCATATTTTCCCAAAATCGACTCAGGTCGAAACCAAGAGGAACTACTTTAATTTTTTCCGGCTCACACAATTTAAACTGGTTCGCAAGTTCTTCCTTCTGAAAATCGCTGATTGCAATAATTGCCGAAGATCTTTTAGCAAGGTAACGCTCAATTCCTAAAAACACCCTGGTTTTTATCGGATTGAAATATGAATGAAATACATGGCCATGAAATGTGTGTACAATAACAGGAACCTTCATATTGTGTGCAGCCAGTCTTCCAAGGGTACCTGCTTTGGCAGCATGTGTATGTACAATATCGGGTTTGAAATCAGTGATTAATTTTTTGATCTTTTGATATGCAGCCCTGTCCTTTGAAAAATTGATCTCGCGGCTCATTTCCGGAAGCTGGATGTAATTTATTCCCAGTTGTTCACAAATAAATTCAGAGCTTTCTTCAGAATCCATCTTTGTTCCGGCAACTAAAAGCGTCTCATACTCCGGCGCAAGGTATTTGGTCAGCAATGCGGCATTGAATGTAGGGCCACCAAGGTTGAGACGGTTTATGATGCGGAGAACACGAGGCATAATAAATGTGCAAATGCGAAGATGAGATGATTTGAAAATGTGAAGATGTGAAAATTAAATTCAGAAAGCAGAACCAGGTGTGGATTTCATTTGCATATCTTCAAATTTTCACATTTGCATATTGGATCTCCACCAGTATTGAAAGACGATTAAACCCCAGACTCTTGCGACTGAATCGCCGGGGCTATTGCTGTAGAGCTGATCTAGAAGTTTTTTTATTTCTGGATAATTGAAAATATTCTGGTTCTTTATAAATTTTTCCGAAAGTAAATCATCTGTGATCATGCTTTTCAGTTCCGTTCGGAACCATCTCAACAATGGAACTTCGAAACCCTGTTTGCTTCTGGAATATAACTCTTCAGGCAAAAGGTTTCTGAATGCATCACGCACAATTTTTTTCCGGCCATGCGCATCTATCTTGCTTTCTTCAGGAAGTGAAAAAGCAAAATCCACGACTGTATAATCAAGGAAAGGCGTACGCACTTCCAATGAATTTGCCATGCTCATTAAATCCACCTTCATAAGCATGTCGTTGGGCAATACAAGGTTCATATCTGCAAGTAAAACTTCATTCATATCACCATCTTCATGAATAAATCTGAGAATCTCATCCTTTCTTCCTGAGTATTCAATTATTCTATCGAATGTGGTTAACGTTTTCTTTTTCAACAATGCCTCACAATCCAGTGGAGAAGAATAGCCGGCCCAACTCCAGTAACGCTCCTTTTTACTCTGCTTCATCCCCTCAGAAAATTTCTTCAGCTGCCTTATTTTATTTCCTGTTTTTGAATTCCGTGATTGCGGCAGCATATTCCAAACCGGCTCAAGCATTCCAACTAGTGATCCTGCCATTCCTCCTTCCCTAATCTTAAGCTCGGCTGCATGTTTATTATATCCGCCAAACATTTCATCTGCACCATCACCGCTGAGGGCAACGGTTACATGCTTTCTCGTATGCTGACTAAGTATATGGACATTCAGTGCGGATGAATCAGCAAAGGGCTCATCAATGTAATCAAGGGCGGCATGAAGGTTTGCAAAAAGGTCATCTGTAGTGAGTGAAAATACTGTATGATCACTTCCGATTTTTTTTGCAACCAGGTTTGCATACCGTGTTTCATCGAACAACGGTTCGTCTTTGAAACCAATAGAGAATGTTTTGAGGTGACTGGTATGTCGTGAAGCAAGTGCGGCAATTACAGATGAATCAATACCGCCACTTAAAAAAGATCCCAATGGAACGTCGCTGATCAGTCTTCGCTGCACTGAAGACTCCATCAAATCAAACAGCTTTTTCTGCTGATCAGCATAACTCAGTTCAGTTGATGATTGTTTTATCTCATAATACTTTTCTGTTAGTTCGGGCGATTCCTCATCCGCATCGTATTTGGAATCCTGTATTGTAAACTTCCCGCTGCCGGCAAAGAACTTTAAATAAGTTCCGGGCAATAACTTGCTTACATTTTTGAAAATGGATTGGGGCGCAGGAATATAATTCAGTTGCAAATAAGTAAATAAGGAAATCTCATCTATCACTTTCGGAATGCCCATTGCCATGAGAGCCTTCATCTCTGATGCAAACATTAGCTTTTCATCATCTTTATATATCAGCAACGGCTTCACTCCCATCCTGTCTCTGGCGATAAAAACGGTTTGTTCCTGTTTGTCATAAATGGCCAGGGCAAAAAAACCATTTACACGCTGCAAACATTTTTCACCTTCAATGATGTACAGGTAAAGCAGCACTTCCGTATCACTTTCCGATTTCAGTTTATATCCTTTATCCAGTACAAACTGCCGGTGCTCTTTGAAATTAAAAAATTCTCCATTGAAAATGATCGTGAAACGCCCGGTTGCGTCATGCATGGGTTGCACGCCTGCATCAGAAGTATCAATAATTGCCAGGCGGGTCTGGCCAAATGCGATGCTGGTGTGTTTGTATATTCCTTTTGCATCCGGCCCGCGTTTATCTAATGTGCGAACGGCATCTTCAATTTTGTCGAGAGAAGAAATTGATTTTTGAGAAAAAGCAATGATACCTGCAATGCCACACATGGGCGAAATTTTATCGTTATCCGTTAATCGTTATCAATTATCCGTTAATCACCGGCGAGCAGAATTGAACATCAAAAACAAACAAGCGAATTAAAAACAGGCCGCACCGAATCAAAACGAATGACAATTCAAAAATACAAATTCAAAACTAAACTGCCGGAATTTCAATTCAGGCATCAGATGTGAATTACTTCCCCATAAGCAGCAGCAACGGCTTCCATCACAGCTTCGCTCATTGTAGGATGCGGATGAATGCTCTTGATAATTTCATGCCCTGTTGTTTCCAGTTTTCGCGCTACCACCACTTCGGCGATCAGTTCGGTAACGCCTGCACCGATCATGTGTGCGCCCAGCCACTCACCATATTTTGCATCGAAGATGACTTTTACAAAGCCATCTGCATTTCCGCCTGCCTTTGCTTTACCGGAAGCAGTAAATGGAAATTTACCCACCTTGTATTCAATGCCTTTTTCTTTCACTTGTTTCTCTGTCATCCCTACTGATGCGATCTCCGGCTGGCAATAGGTACATCCCGGAATGTTGCCGTAATCAATCGGCTCCACGTGCATGCCAGCGATCTTCTCCACGCATGTAATTCCTTCATGTGATGCAACGTGTGCCAGCGCAGGTCCGCGTACGATATCACCGATGGCATAGTAGCCCGGCATATTGGTCTGGTAAAAATCATTGACCATTATTTTTCCCTTGTCTGTTGCAATGCCAACATCCTCAAGTCCGATATTTTCAATGTTTGAAACAATACCGACAGCACTGAGCACAACATCTGCATCAATGACCTCTTCTCCTTTGGCGCTTTTGATTTTCACCTTGCATCCCGGGCCTGAAGTATCCACTGAAGTAACTTCAGCAGAAGTCATCACTGTAATGCCTTGTTTTTTAAATGAACGCTCCAGTTGTTTTGAAACATCATCATCCTCAACAGGAACAATGCCTGGGAGAAACTCCACAAGGGTAACCTTGGTCCCGATGGAATTATAGAAATAAGCGAACTCACTGCCTATCGCACCACTGCCTACTACCACCATACTTTTGGGCTGTTTCGGAAGCACCATTGCTTCCCTGTAACCAATAATCTTCTTTCCATCCTGTTTAAGTGAAGGTAATTCGCGTGAACGGGATCCGGTTGCAATAATGATATGCTTTGCTTCCAGAATGGCCCCCCCACCCCCCGAAGGGGGTATTGCCGTAACCTCCACTTTTTTGCCTGGTAATATTTTTCCGCTGCCTGCAATCACATCAATCTTGTTTTTCTTCATAAGGAATTGAACTCCCTTGCTCATGGCATCAGCAACACCGCGGCTGCGCTTTACCATTGATTCAAAATCGGCTTCAACGCCTGTTGCCTTAACTCCATAATCCTGTGCGTGCATGAGGTATTCAAATACCTGAGCGCTTTTAAGCAATGCCTTGGTAGGTATACAGCCCCAGTTGAGGCAGATGCCACCCAGTTCGCTGCGTTCAATGACGGCTGTTTTCATTCCGAGTTGAGAAGCCCTGATTGCGGCAACATATCCGCCGGGTCCGCTGCCGATGACTATAAGGTCGTAGTTCATATATTAGATTCTGATTTGAAGGTGCGAAGATATACTTTCCTGATTACTTTTTTTGTGGGCTTATCCCTGCTACCTCCGTCAGCAGTGCGGGGTTTTGCAGGGCTCCGCTTCGCTGCGGTCCCGCCGAAGGCGTGACAAACCCTTTCAATCCCTTACGCAAGCAGCCGTGTCGGGTTTAAATTTCAGTAATCAGGATTCAGTCTCTGTTAAAAAATTAATGAAGGCTTTCCTGACATGCAGAAATGTGGTATAAAATTTTAATGCATTTCCCGATATACCTACTATAATACCTGAATCATTGCTATCCGAATCAGTTGATGGAAATCACCCTTTGTGAAACCAGGTCGCCTGAGGAAAGCCGGAGGACGAAGAAATAAATCCCATTTTTGAAATTGATATCATCAATATGGAAACTGTTCATCCCTTTATTGAGTTCAATTTTCCTTTCTGCGATTTTGGTTCCCATGCTGTTGAATAATTGATAGGTACCCGTTTCTTTTAGTGTGGAAAATATTGTAGCGTCAAATAATCCAGTGAATGGATTTGGATAAACATTCAATTTTTCTTTTAACTTTTGCTCGCTATTTACTCCGAGCACGAAGTCCGTATACTTCAATGTGATGAAGTCTGCCATGGACGCCCATGACTCCGTCTGTCCCGTGATGTAAAAGGATCCGTTCTGATCACAAATCACATCAGCTCCAAATTCATTATTGCTGCTGCCTGCCGGCAAATTAAAAAGCTCGGAGAAAATAGTTGCGCCAAGCGAATCGTAAACGAGGACAAGTATTTTCCGTGTTCCATCAGCGTCATAGGTGTGGCCGGTAACCATCGTCCTGCCACCATGTCCGGTAGCAATTGCATTCCCGAAATCTACCGGGACACCATATGTACCCGCATATCGTGCTTCCCACTTATGATTTCCTGAAGGATCGAGCTTAAACGTGAAGCAATCATCATAAAAGTCAGCATCACAGCTTCCTCCAGTTACATAAATATTATTCAGGTCATCAATAGCCATGTCGCTCGGCCTGTCCCATGTGCCTGCAGGGCCAGCATACCGGTAATGCCAAAGATAATTTCCATTCAAGTCGTACTTGATTACAACCATGTCCCAGCTCGAGCTATCGCTAAATCCCGAAACAATAATGTCCTGGTTATGGTCAATCATTAATTTTGTGCAGGACTCTGTTCCTAAATCAGGACCGGAATACCGCTGGGTCCAGGTAACCGTTCCTGCTGTATCAAGTTTGGTGACGGCAAGATTTGATTGTCCATTGAAAAGACCCCGGTAGGCAGCATAAAGGTTCCATGAGTTGTCAAATACAAAACATTCTCCTGCATCTGCCAGCGAGGAATCAGCGACAGGTTTTTCCCACAATAAGTTACCCAGCGAATCAAGTTTCATGAGATACACCTTCTTAGCCTGATTGTTTGGATGCAGACTATATCCGAGGACATACAGATGTCCATCAGGATGCCAAGCCAGAGAGGAAGCTAAGGTCCTCGGTTCTGAAGTAGCATCGAATTGCTTTACCCACTCAATATTTCCTGATGGAGCTAACTTACCTATCAACACATCCTCTTCGCCAGCACCCCAGAAAGTATCAACCGAACCACAGAAAAAAATTTCATCATACAAGTTGGTGATAACCTGTGATAATATCTGGCGACAACCGTTGTTACGCCTGATCCTGGTTTCCCATAGAGCATTGCCTGCAGGAGTATATTTGAGGAAACATATTTCCTGGGAGGAAGTCCTGCCTGAGCTGTTACCGCCAACTACAAGATTGCCTCCCGAATCGATGAGATTTTTTTGAGCAAAGTCACTATGACTCTGAAAATTTTCACGGAAATCATTCCATTGAAAAGAGCCTGCTCCTGAAACGGAAACCAATTCATACGAAGGAACATAAAGATCGGTGGAAGTTGCAGTAACAACGCTTCCTGTCTGATCGATCAACGCATCTTGATCGTATTGTGTACGGGTGCTATCAATGTCCTCATAATTCCATTGCAAGCTACCTGAACTATCATATCGCAAAATGAGGAGATGAATATTCGGATATCCAGTTCCCGAATTACCGATTATGGAGAGCGTGTTTTGTGAAGCAATAATTTTATTGCCCCGGTCATTGATATTGGCTGGCGTATTATAAAGCCGGGTCCAGACAGTATCTCCATTCAAATCATATTTAATCGTAAGAACGTCAACTGTCGCAGCAGCACTTATTTTTGTACTGCCGGTAGCATATATCGAAGATCCGGATGTGGTGATGGACTGCAGCGTGGTGGAGTAAGGATAAGAGATGTTGTTACTCCACTGAGTAATTCCGGATGAGTCGATTTTAATTGCCGTTGCTACCTGTCCACTACCGCCTTTGGCAAGGTATATATTGGATGAATCATCTATATCCATCGTATAGGTCGAAAAAGGAAATGGCTGACTCGTCCAAATAAGGTTTCCGGAAGAATCATATTTACATACGCCATACTCATCATTAAATTGACCTGCAAGCAGCAGGTCATTGTTTGAATTGATTCGCAGCGACATTGTTTGATCGAAAGTGATTGAATCCATCGGGTAATTGTAATACCTGTCCCACACCTGGTTCCCTGACGAATCAATTTTACATGTAAGCGCATCCGTATAGAAATTAGGTTGTCCGCTTAAACCGCCTGCACCCGACACGTAACAATTCCCGTGATTATCAACTGCAATGGCATACAACTGATCAGACTCATTTGCAACACCATTGTAATGGAAGGTCCATAGAAGATTTCCTGCCGTATTATACTTAAGCACGAGGTAGTCATAGCCCTGGTTAGTTACCCACTCATACCCACCGATATACAGGTTGCCGTTACTATCGCATACCATACATGTTGCTTCGGCATTCTGTGAATCAGGATTAAAATAAATCTGTCTCCAAAGACAACTCCCGGCTGAGTTGTATTTCGCCAACTCAATGACATTCTGATAAGAAGAAGAATCTTTGTTGGAAAGTGAATAGATGAATCCTGCCTGATCCATGCAAAGCTGCACAGGGGTATAAGTTAAAGGAACTGAATCATTCCCATACGTTGCCATCCAATCGCGCGTATAAACCTGGGAGGAAGAGTCTTTTATGCCGAAAAATAATAAGACAGAAAATAAAATAAATATGGTAGGTAAATTATTTTTCAAGTAAGAAAATTTGAAATTCAGGTGTAAGATACGGTTTTAAAAGCAGCTTATTTAGTGATTTATTTTTCATGTTGTAATAACTGCTACCATGAAATAGAGACATTGCTAACCCAGCCCCCGATGGCAACGTAAAGCCCGGCCGTGAAGTAGGTGCCAGCTCTATTTCATGGGAGGACTTGTAGCGCCTGCCTGCCGGTAGGCAGTAAAAGAGAGACAGGCTGTACTTAGCAATGACAATTCTAACGCAATGACAATTTTTATAGGAGCTTGCTTCTGACATATATGTATTTGCGTACTTTCGTAACGTGAACTACACATTCTCAATACCACACCCTTCCAACCATCTTATCCATGTTGAAATGGTTGTGACAGGAATTGAACGGGATGAAATTCTTTTTCAACTTCCTTCCTGGCGCCCGGGCCGGTATGAACTTCAGAATTTTTCGAAAAATATTCTGCAGTGGAAGGCAACAAATGAAAAGGGCGAGGCTTTGGCTCATCTCAAATTGACAAAGGATTGCTGGAAGGTCAAATCGGATGGTGCATCTGAAATTCATGTTCAATATGATTACTACGCTGCCCAGGCCGATGCCGGCGCCTGTTGGGTGGATGAGGATCTGTTTTATTTCAATCCGGTGCATTGCTGCATGTATGTTCCGGAAAAAATTCTCGAGCCATGTGAAGTTGAACTTCGTGTTCCGGATCATTTTCTGATCGCCACTTCTCTGAAAAATGCAGGTAAAAAGCAATTCATCGCGGCTGATTATCATGAACTGGTTGACAGTCCGGTAATGGCAAGTCCTTCCTTACAGCATCATTCTTATGAAGTGGAAAAAACACACTTCCACATCTGGCTTTATGGCGAATGCAAACCCGATTGGGGCCGCCTTGTGAATGACTTCAGGAAATTTACACAGGAGGAGCTGAAGATGATGCAGGATATTCCAACAACTGATTATCATTTTCTGGTTCTTGCGCTTCCATATAAATTTTATCACGGGGTGGAGCATGCACACAGTACTGTTTTGGCAATAGGCCCTGGTACTGAAATCATGAGTGATGATATTTATACTGACTTCGTGGGAGTTGCTTCGCATGAGTTGTTTCATGTGTGGAATATCAAGTACATCCGTCCGCAGGAAATGCTGCCTTATGATTACACCAAAGAAAATTATTCGCGGCTTGGTTTTGTTTACGAAGGGGTAACAACCTATTATGGTGATCTATTCCTGGCGCGTTGCGGCGTATATTCAATAACGCAATTCCTAAAAGAAATTTCCATAAGAATTCAAAAGCATTTCGACAATTATGGCCGCTTTAATTCATCTGTAGCTGATTCATCTTATGATACCTGGCTGGATGGTTATGTACCGGGCGTTCCTCACAGAAAGGTCTCCATATACGATGAAGGATGCCTGCTGGCTTTGATGACTGACCTCATGATCCGTCGGAAAACGAATAATGAAAAATCGCTGGATGATGTGATGCGAACCCTGAACAATGATTTTGCGGCCAAAAAGATCGGCTATACAGAGCACGACTATATTTCAATTATAGAGAACCTGACCAATGAAGGTGTGGCTGATTTTTTCATTGATTATGTATACGGCACAGAAGATTATGAACCTTTGCTGTCAGACCTTGTATCACACTTTGGATTGAAGATTCAGAAATCCCTTTCCCAAAAAAGTTTTGAGCGTGATTACGGATTTAAAGTTGCAGAAGAAGCCGGTATCCTGAAGGTTATAAAAGTCGCTCCTGATTCTCCATCATATGAAGCAGGTCTGGGAAAAGAAGATGAAATCATTTCAGTGAATGATGTGAAAGTGGAAAACAACCTCGAAGAACTGATTTCGCATTTTCATGCTGCTGTGGTTACACTTAAGGCTTGCACGCCGATGAAAAAGATGAAAACGATATCCCTTGAGCTGAGTCATGACAAATATTTTCATGAATACAAACTTGTAAAAGCCGAAAACCCTAGCACCAACCAGCAAAAATTTTTCAATGAGTGGATGAAGAGTGCGGTGAGTAAGACGTATTCGTTTATGAACTAGCGGCAGGCCCCAAAAAAAAAGTCATTAAGTCATTGGAATCAGCCAAACAGCCGTCAATAGGTCACTATGTCATTGATACAATTGTAATATGAGGTCTTATTCGGTGTCACTTTTCCAATGACTTATTGACTCAATGACGGCCGTTTGGCTGCATGGCTGTTCCCAATGACGGCTGTTGGCTGCTATCTGACTGCTATCATCGAGATTTCCACATTCACGCCCCTCGGCAATCCGGCAACCTGGACTGTTTCGCGGGCGGGAAAATCCTTTTCGAAGAATTGTTCGTAGACCTCATTCATGTGCGGGAAATCGTTCATGTCTTTCAAAAAAATGGTGGTCTTTACCACATTGGAAAAATGCATTCCGGCAGCTTCAAGAATATTCAGCAGGTTGTGCATAACCTGACTGGTTTCCTGAATGATATTTATCGTGATGAGGTTTCCACTGGCAGGATCAAATGCAATTTGCCCGGAGATGTACAAAGTATCGTTGACAAGGACAGCCTGGCTGTATGGTCCAATTGGCTTTGGTGCTTTTTC
>CAYHHK010000028.1:0-1239 GCA_964356415.1 uncultured Flavobacteriales bacterium | reverse complement strand
GATGTGTAAATGCGAGGATGTGAAGATGTGTAAATGTGCAAATGTGAGGATCGAATCTCAAATTGCAAATATCATTTTGTAGTATCAGTCTGGGCAAAGTCAGTCATTGATGATGAGGTGTCTGTTGATTTCTCGCCGACGCACACCCCTAAACCCTAAAGGGGGCCTTCACACAGGAACCGCTGTGAAAATCAAGAAGGATTGCATCCTATATGAATCGTAGTAGGGACGAAAATATTACTTGTCATAACATTGATTACTTCGCTGAAGAATCCTCAGGCGCAGTTTCATTTGCGGTAGAAGTATCAGTTGATGTAGCGCCTGTGTCCATGGAACTACTTTCTTCGTCATTCATAGAATCCTTGCTCATGGCTACTTTCCATTTACCATCTATTTTTACAAGATTGAGGGATTGCTCTCCTTCCTCCCCTGAAGCAGTGTACAAAACGGTTGCCTTATCTCCATTTATTTTTTCGTCTTTCATTTCAAAACTTCTATCCTGTTTCGCAGAATCAGGCATCAGTTTGGAAAAACCACTCATCATATCAAGCAATTTTCCGGTGTCTTCACTTCCATACTTTTTGGCAGTTTCATAATCCATTTTATTCAGGGCTTTAAGGAAATTCTCAGCCACAGATTTAGGCGAATCGCCACCGCCGCAAGCAAAAACAGTCAATAAAATTGCTGAAGTCAGGATATATTTCAATGATGTATTCATAAGCTTTTCGATGAGCTAATTTTAGTATTGATAATGATAGATTTCTCTGCAGTGCGCATTACAATACAAATCGTCGCAGGCGATGTAATGCTTCCCGTTAACCGAGGACAAAGATATGTAATTCTCTTTTCCGAGTGCATGATTAAATATTTTATAAACGAATTCGGTACAATACATTTTGTCATCAGAAGAGAGATCAAATTTGGTATCGAACAGCAATCCGTTTCTGTAATATTCTGAAGCGAGAGCTATCACTGCATTGATCTGCATGTCATTCATACTCGGTCTGTAAATTGCAAAGCCATGCACGTCAGCCGGATTACAAAAAACAGCTATCGGATCTTTGCGGAGCTTATTTGAAACATTTTCTTCTCCACCAATAGCATGGTAAACGAAGACGCTTCCATTCTCAACTGAAACAATGCCCGTATGAGAATATTTTTTCTCGCGTTGCCCGAAAGTCATTAGCACATTGCTGATTATACCGCGGCCATGGCGGAAGATAAGGTCGCCGTAACGGA
>CAYHHK010000027.1:0-37874 GCA_964356415.1 uncultured Flavobacteriales bacterium | reverse complement strand
GCATTGAACTCAATATCCTTCGACTGCACAATAATTTTCTTCTTCGATTTTATTTCAATCGTCTCATCCCCCTTCAGGATAATGGTACTGCCCTTTGGATCGGTGATAGTGATGCTGCCTTCCTTGTCGTTTAAGGTTACGGTGTTCCCGCTCTTTGTGATCAAAGATTTAATGTTGTTGTCGGCATCGCTGATTTTGGATTTTGCTTTACCATGGAAGTGTGCTGCTACCATATATGGTTTGTCAACGTCTCCGCCATCAAAGTCAATAATTACTTCTTCATTTTTTTCAGGAATAAAATGCCATCCCTTGTCTCCACCGGCAGTTGGAGTTGCCACACGAATCCAGGGAGTCATGTCGGCCGAACGCTGCCATGCAAAGTGAACCTTGATCCGGTTCAATCCATCTGCATCATGATTTTCCTTCACAATACCTGACTGTGCGCTTGCCTGACGGAATGTATGGGGGTTTGTATAAGGCGGAACTTCGACAGAAAAAGGTACGCCCTGAAAAGTATTTTCGTAATGGCCTGTTTGATTGGACATATGTGTAACGTGTGTTGCCACATAATCATAGTTGCCATTGGCAGTTTCAACAACAAATTTATAACCGGGACGGAGTGCAGGATGTTTGCTATCACCCTTTGCAAACAGGAGCTGGGCTGCGAGGCGCTGCATTTCAAGTTCGGCAACTGAATCCATCATATTTTTATTCAGTAGATTGAAATTGTGCATGGGCCTGTCGGTGGTCCTTGTATATACTTCCCCCGATTTATCTGCTGCAGCACTGGAAAAATCGTTATGTACGGAAGAAGCAAAACTCGGCAACTCCTTTTTAACGGTATCACCTGTGTTGTAATCGTAACTCATGTAGCTGTAGCGGCTTGGAATCAGGTTGGCTTTTACAGAATAGCTGGTGAGGTTGCTCCCGCTTCGCAGGTTGGCGCTTGCATCGCCCGTTTGTCCGAACTTAAGTGCAGTACCATCATAGTAAAACCATTCACCATAACGGATAGCGAGGCGCTGGAGAAACTGAAAATCAGTTTCATTATATTGGGTAATGTAGTGGTGTTCAACAGAAGACTTCGGATGAATATCTGTTTCCATTACATTGGAGGGAATTCCTTCGAGGGTAGTCTTGACAATTTTTTTCAGTTCCTTCTTATAATATGTTGCAGAGTGCGGAACGTCGTCAAGCAAAATTGTGAGGCTTTGGCCTTTCACTGTAAAAGACTGTGACCGGTCAGTTTGTTCATGTACAGATATCTGGGTAATGATCCCCTTGAAATTATAATCATCTATCTGAATGGTGACCATCGAACCTATATTGGTTCTAATCACATCGAGCTGTGAACTTGAGTCATGGCTCAGTTCGCCGATGTTCCAGATAAAACTGAACTGGTGATGCCCGTTTACTACCTGGTTAATTACTAAGTTGCGGTAAACAACAGCTCCACTGTGGCTTTGAATGTTCACCGTAACGACTGGTATTGTAGGAGGAGGCATTGGGGGTTGTGTTAGTTGGTTTTTGGGAATTTTTTGGGATAAAAAAAGGCATCACTATTAAATTATTACGGTAATATAATGTGATGCCTTTTTTATTGGATTGCAAGATTAAACCGGCCAGTCATTTTTGTGAACTGCATCTCCCATTGAAATCTCTTTGGAAGTGATCACAAAGTGTTCGTTCATTGGATTGTCACCCTGGTTAGTGAATGACTCTGAATAATTCACAATGTACCCGTTTTTGAATTTCAATTCTTTCATTTTCTGATCGCTGTTGCGTTGAAAGAAAGTTACTTTTCCATCCTGCTCTTTGAAAGAATCGAAAGCCCACGCTGCTAAAGAGGTGTCAGCTGTTGACTCAACTTCAAGTTGAAGGGTTCCTGCGCGAGCGCCTGAAGATGGGCGTCCTGTTGCATCTGTGTCCTGAGACATTGTGTAGCTGCAGTGTAGTACTCTGTACTTTTTGCCGCCTACTTCGAATTCTGCTTTGAATGACATAATTTTGGGGTTTTTAAATGGTTAAATTGAAATTAATAATAGATTATTTGTTTGTATTTGTAGTTTGATTCCCTTCAGTAAAGGTTTGTTATCATGATTTCAAAAATATTTCTAATGTTTTTTAAATCCATTAATGCTCACAGTAATAAAAGTCAAAATTTTGCGCTTTTAAGTTATATGGTCTGCACCCGGCAAACACTATAAAACAAATTTTCTAAATATCCGCGACAGGCCAGCCAGATTCATACATAGTTACCTTCCCTTCTGAAGCGTATTCATATTTGTTGGCACAGATCACCATTTTTTCTACCATGGGTAACTCACCCGAATTAACGAATGATGTACCAATGCTCACAATGTATCCATCGTTAAATGTCACTTCTGTTTGTTTCTGAAAATTATCCCTTTTCATAAAAGTAATCTTACCGCTCTTTACCTCGTGATTCTTGTAAGCCCAGTCATGTAACAGGACACAATCAGGAGTGTGCTCAACGGTTAATTCAAGCTTGATTCCATACAGTTGTGATGTAGGGCGCCCGAATTTATCATGATCACGGTGGGTGTGATAATTGAACGAGATTACCCTAAAGGTTTTGTCTTCAATCGTAAGTATAGCTTCAAATGACATTTTCTGAAAATTTGGTTTTTACGTTATCTGACAGCCGGATAACCTGCCAGAGGCAAGCAATAAGGCTTTCCACAACATTAATTACAGGAAAAATTATTCATGGCTCATAAAAAACCTATGAGACATCAATGGTTCCGACCGATCTAAAACCCTACTCAGGCTTTGGCGTATTCAGAAAGCCACTGCATACCGTCGTCTCCCTTTTGTCCGTCGAGTTTGATCATGAAGGCCTTTGAAGGGAAATAAGGAGTCATGTGGATATCTATCATCACACGATCCTTCTGATTGGGATCCTGTTTTAACTGTCCTATTCTGAAACTTTCAATAAGTTTTCCGGGGCCTGTAACGCTGTCGAGCCATTTGGTGATCTGACTGCGCAAGTCTTTCTCTGTCTGGGAATTCCAGTTTTCGAATGCACGGCGGTTCAGGAAATCAATAAGCACTTTGGTTACATAGTCAAAAACACGCACTACTGAATATGTTTGCAGTCCGAGGTTATCGCCGTTAAATAAGGTCTTGGCAGAGAATGACATTACCTTTCCGTATTCATTCACCATTGGAACGAGTCCGAGTTTTTCCAGGTTGGCGATTTCACTTTTCTTGAGATCAAATTTAACGCCTTCCACTTCGCTGAGGCCGCCATGCTTTTTTCCGGCTGCAACCTGGCTCATCAGTGTCTTGTAAACAGTTCCTGCGAGTGCACTGCTCGGAGGCACATAGAGATTATCATCCTCTCCAACTTCGGCCACCTTTTGCCTTCCAACGAGCCAGTTGCAGGCCATCATCACATTACTGCGATAGATATCCCCGCCTGTTAAGTTGGCAGATTCAAAAAGCTCCATTACATCATCAGGCGTATCCAGGTGTTCAAAATCAGTAACAAGCATCACCTTATTCTGGTAAGCCATTTTAGCCCATTTTTCAACTACTGCATTTGAACCCAGGTAACCCGGTATTACGAGGAGAGAATAGTTTTCTCTGAGGTCCAGGCGGTCGTAGTTCTGCTTCATTTCCTCAGAAACAGTATTAAAGAACAATGGATTATCAAGGTCCTTAACCTGCTCCAGGGAAGCATTCATGAATGCAACGTTTTTCAGTTTGTCTGATTCGGTATTCTTGAAAAACAAACCTACAGACCTGTAGGATCGTTCCAGATCACTGGTTGCATCTAGCGCTCTTTTCAAATTTGTTTTAAGGCTTTGATCGGCACTTTTTGAATTGGATTCAGCTTTGTCAATCATGTCAGAAACTGCTGCAGAGTCCTGCATCAATGCCACCCACATATTCAGCGTTTTCTTCAGTGCATCACGTTCCGCCTTCTTTCCGCTTTCGGATAAAAATATTTTCTTACGCGCTTTCTTTTCGGGGTTGAGATTTTGAACTCCGTCAACAACAGCTTCGAGTAAATCGAAACCTCCGAATTTCACCAATGTGTTTGCACTTTGCTCCAACGTTTGAGAAGCATTTTCAAAACGCACCTTTTCTTTAAACTCCTGGCCTTGCTGGCCGGCTTGTTCTTGCTCTGCCATATATTTTATAATTTGTTGTTAAGTGATTTAGTTGTAATATTTAATAACGGTATTCTTAAGATGAAAAAAATTATTTTGCATCATCAATCTCCTGAGCCATGGCCTGCAAAGCCTGGATAAAGGCTGTCTTGCTCTCAGGATTATCGAGAACAGTTTTCAGAACCTTATTTGATTTCAGCTGCTTGATAATTTTCGCAAACTCCGTTTTCTTCAGGTCCAAATCCCTTAAAAAACTGCTCTGATTGGTAATTCCCTTCGCACCAAAATCGCCAAGGTTTGAAAAATTTAAGTTTTCAGGTTGTGATGAGCCATCCTCTTTCTGAAACTCCACATTTACCTGTGGCTTATAATTGGCAAATACTTCATCAATCGTTTTCAGACCTTCTGTTACCTGGGGTTTTACAGGATCATCAGCTGTGAGTTTTTCAATCATCAGCGTCCGGTTCATAGGTATTTCCGCAATACCTTCACTTGCATCTTTAGGGACCTCTTGTCCGCCAATTCCGTAGTTAAACATGTTTTTTTTGTTTTAGAAGTTACCTGATTCTATAATATGCCATATTAGGAATACTATTTTAATGTAGCCAAAGTAAAGATATTTATCGGTAAGTAACAAGCCCGAAAATAAAAAACTCCCGGGTGGGAATATTTTGCATAACCTAGCAAAAAAGTTATTTTTACCCCTATAATCAGTCCATCACCCTATGCAAACCAATCAACACAAGCACTTTTTTAACCACGGGTTAACCAGGAATGAAATTGATTATAAATCGGTATACACAAGTTGCTTCCCGATGATTCGAAGTATGATTTTAAAGAACTCAGGAAGTATTGATGATGCGCGGGATATTTTTCAGGATGCGATCATTGTTTTATTTCAAAACAGCAGCAGGGAAAAATTTGAATTGAATGTAGGGACCTGTACGTACTTATACAGTATCGCGCGCAACAAATGGCTGAAACATATCAGAGATCATGGCAAAAAAACCGGCCTTGACGGAACTGATGAACTGGCTGATGAAAGTACGCTTGTGGATGATGATGAACAAAAGCAGCGGCAGCGGTTGTTAGTCAAACACCTTGGCAATATGGGAGATAAATGTCAAAATATTGTGAAGCTTTATTTTGAAGGAATTCCGGGGGAACAAATTGCAAAAGATCTTGGATTTTCTTCTTATGAATATTACAGGGTTGCCAAAAACCGGTGTATTGAGGCACTTAAGAAGATGATCCATGCAGATCCGTTATACAAAGAATTAACATAAACAATAATATTATGAATCAGGAAGATATTCTCGACCGCCAGATAGAAAACTATATCCATCAGCGTATGAGTGATGATGAAAGGTCTGCATTTGAGAAATCGCTTGCAGAAGATGCTGGCCTGAAGAAGCAGGTATTGGAATTGCTGGAAATGAAATTGCTTTACAGCAAAGAACTGTTTGAGTTAAAGCAAAAACTAAACAACGCTGAAGGCAATCTAAAAGACGAAAATTTTTTCAGTGAATAATGTTCTCTGAATAAGCACCTATTTCGACCAAACAAGTTCATTCTTGGCATTCAAAGTCAATTTCACTGAATCGCCTTTCTGTAACTCACCTGAAATTATTTTTTTACTCAGAGGCCGCCTGATCTGATTGCGGATCACCCCGGAAATGGGCCTTGCGCCGTACTTCGGAGTAAAACCTGTTTTAGCAAGATACTCTTTGGCCTTATCATCAACCTCTAGCTGGATACCCTGCCTGTTCAGGATTTTGATGAAGTTATTCAACTGAATCTGGAAAATGTTTACGACAATTTTTTCCGTAATCGGAGAGAAAGGAACAATCTCAGTTAACCTGGCTAAAAATTCAGGACGAAAAAACTTAGTCATAATTTCCATCAGGTCGGTGGTAGTCGGAATTTTTCCTTTTCCGAAACTATCAATTACAAAATCAGATCCGACGTTTGAAGTAAACAGGATTACGCTGTTTGAAAAGTCACCTTCCTTACCCAGCCTATCATGCAGTTTCCCTTCATCCATGATCTGGAGAAACAAATCAAACACTGACGGATGCGCTTTTTCTATTTCATCAAACAAAACGACAGCATAGGGTTGCTGACGGATCTTATTGACGAGCATACCACCTTCTTCATAACCGACATATCCCGGAGGCGCGCCGTATAAAAGTGCTGCAGAATGTTCTTCTTTAAACTCACTCATGTCGAAACGGATGAGTGCATTTTCATCATTGAATAAAAATTCGGCGAGAGATTTTGCAAGTTCTGTTTTACCCGTTCCTGTTGGTCCGAGCATAAAGAAAGAGCCAATGGGTTGTCCGGGCTTGCTCAATCCTGAGCGTGATTCCATTATGGCTTCACAAATGGCTTTTACGGCATGGTCCTGCCCAACAACCCTGCGCTTTAACAGATCCTCCATGTTCATCAATTTCTCCCGCTCCTGAGACTGCAGCTTACCCAATGGAATTCCTGTTTTATGTGCAACCACTGCTGCGACATCTGATTTTTCAATTTGATCGCGCTTCACTGCAGCAGCAATACTCAATCTTTCAAGCAATCCGGTGAGATGAGAATGCAGGCTATCAGGCGATTCAAGATCCGGTTTAGATTCTTCTTCCACCTGGCTGAACAATACAGAGCTTACTTTATTTTTAAGGAGGCCTACAAGCCATTGAAGTTCCTTCAGGAATTCCTTATCCGTTATATCCTTTTTCCTTCCTACCAATGCCGTGAGTTCCACCTGAACTGAATCTACGCCTTCCTTACTTGTTTCTCCCATCATCTTAATAGCAGACATGGTACGATCAATGAGGTCAATGGCAGAATCCGGGAGGCTCCGCTCCTTCATATATCTTTTCGAGAGGCGGATTGATTCATGAATTACGTCGTCGGCCAGCTTAATATTGTGGTGTTTTTCATAATTCGGAATGGTCACATTCAACATCCTGACGGCAGTATTTTCATCCGGCTCTTCAAGTTTGATCAGTTCAAAAAGGCGGTTAAATGTCTCATCAGTTTCAATATGCTTCCGGTAATTTTCATTTGTTGTAGTACCGATAATGGTCAATTCTCCTCTGGAAAGTTCCGGTTTCAGAATATTTGCAAGACCCGGCGTTGCACCATTCTTATCCAGCAGGGAATGAATATTGTCAATGAATAAAATGGCCTTTTCAAACTGTTTTATTTCATTCACAATTCCTTTCATCCGGTCTTCCGCTTCGCCCTTGTATGAAGCGCCAGCAATGAAAGCACCTGAATCCAGTTCAAAAACCACGGCCTTTTTCAGGTTCTCAGGTACTTTCCCATTCAGGATATTGAGTACGAAACCATTTACCAGTGCGGTTTTGCCGACTCCGGGATCACCAGTGATGATCACATTTGGCTTCGACATTCTACCCAAAATCTCAGAGATCATCCTGATCTCCTTGTCTCTTCCCACAATTGCTTCCAGTTTTCCTTCACGCGCCTGACCCGTTTTATCAATACAATATTTTGACAATGAGCCGGATTTAAGGTTGCCTTGTTTTTTTGCCGGAGCGTTACCGATTGCATTCTCGATCACATTTTTTTCCAGGTTCTCCGTCATCACTTCCGTGATGGTAACCGGGAATGTTTTCAATTGGTCATATGTGAAAGCAATACCCGGTGTACAAATCGCGGCAAGCAATGAAATGAGATCCACATCATCCTTTGACAATTTGATTCTGACATTTTCTGCTTCCGCAAACAATGATTTTATTTTATCATCTCCGGCAGGTTCATCAACCTTTGATGCTTTGGGATATGATTCGATCCTGACATCAGCCCAGTCTTCCATAAAGTAAAAATCCTTGCCGGAATTTTCGAGATAATTCCGGAGCGGGAGATCCTTATGCAGCATTCCACGTAGCAGATGCGCAGGAGAAAAATTTGCATTCGAATTGTCCTTGGCAATTGACTGTGCAATCTGAAGGGCACGTTTAATTTCTTCGCTGATACTGGCAGTATTCATTGTATTTGTTTTAATTTTTATGCAAAATTCTGTTTGTTATTATTCGGGCGTCAAATATCATATCCTGAATTCATCAATCAAAATAATTGTTTGATCTCTTCGCAGTCCTACCGGTTATAGATCAGGTCTCCGGGTGTTTTGGATAGTATTTTATTGATATTATAGTATGAAACAACGATTGTTACAAGGATGATGGTGATGATTACGCCTAAAGTCTGGAGGTCAAATAGCCTGAAATATTCTGACTGATCATCAATTCTAAGTCTGGATGCAAATCCCATTTCGGCTATCTTTCCAATCGCAAAAGAAAGCACAAGTGAAATGATGAGACTAAGTGTGATAAACCTCAACATTATTTTCATGTAAATACTTTTCGATTCCCTGTCACTCAATCCAAAAGCCTTAAAAGTTCCGAGGTTAGATTTTACCTTGTTCAGGTGTTTTTTCAGGAGATTGGAAATAAAGAGGAGAATAGACAAGATGGAAAAAGCGATGAGCAGCCCCGAAATCAACAGGGTCATTTTACTCATATAATTAAAATTATTTTTCTCCTTTACAATACCGGCATCTACTTCCACAATATTGCTTTCAGACTTTACAGTGGATGCATTCAGGCTTTTGACGATGTATTTGGAGAAGTCTTCTATTTTATCAAGTCTTGTAAAGTTGATACTGAGATAATCATAGATCACATTCTCCGGCTGTTGCCTTGCGATATCAAAATCAAAAATTCTGAAAATTTTGCTTTTGTTATCATTCACTATTTTCAGTGTTTCGATTTGCTTAGCAAGCTTTTCAGTCACAATCGCTTCTTCAGGAGCAGTATTGAAAGAAACAGAAAGTACATATCCCGGTTCTGTAAGCTTATCATATTTTTCAAAATCGATGGTCATATCTTCAGGTGCCACATCATCGCTAAGTTTGCTGAAATTAGCCCTAACTTCTTCCTGAAATTTTTTCACAAGGTCCTTGTCGTCACCGGTAAAATAGATGATTCGTTTTTTTTGGTAATTAAAGTCGAACACACAATCTTCATGTGCGAGGTAACTTAAATGAAAAAATTTGGTGATTAGAAAATTGTTCCGGTTTGGAATGTTCTTTATTACAGCCCGTACAGGAATCGGAACTTTAAAATTTGATTTTAGGTCACCGAGGACATTTTTATCATTGTCATCAAACCAGATAACCTTTGCATGCTTGTCGTAGCCCAACCGTTTCAACAACTTTTCTGTTACCACAATTGCAAGGTCATTCTCACTGATAAAACCTGTATCCCCTGCAATTAAATTGTCGGGGCCGAATAAGTCATCTGAGATCGGATCATCATAAGTAAGGATACGTCCTTTTGAAAATTCTGATTCCGGGTTATTCAGAGGAAAAAAAAGTAACTGTGTTTCCTTGTACGATGTAACTGAATCAATGAAGAACTCCTGCCTGACCTTATTGGCATTGAGGTTGTCCATGATCTGATGAAAAGGCTCACCGGTACTTTTCGAAGAAGGCAAAGGGATCGTTATCCAGTTTACAAAAGGATCTTTGATCTTCACGTTCAGGTATTCCAGAGCACCATTCGCAAAGCCGATTGCCAAAAAAGTGAACGTTATGATTAGTGTCAAGATGGAAAGGTTCGACCAAGATTTGCCCATTAATACCTGACCTTCCTTTTTCCGGAACAGGCGTGCGTACGAATTTTCAGTTTTGATTTGAATGATCTGCTCCTCGGAACCAGACCTGTGAACGCCGGCAGTATCAGGCAGGAATAATCTCACAATATTACTCCGGAAGGAAGCCAGGTCAGCAGCAGGTAAAGAACTCCACATATCCCTGCCGAAAATATTCTCATTCAGGATCTCGCCGTAGCCGTGCTGTGCATTTTTTGTGATCAAGATAATCTGATCTGCATATTTAAGCGCCAGGTTTACATCATGCGAAACAAGGATTGCAGTTTTGTCACTTGTCAGATTTTGCTTTACAATATTCAGTAATTCGGAAGCATTCACTTCGTCAAGGTTTCCGGTTGGTTCATCGCAGAGAAGCAATCTGAAATCGCTGTTCAGTGCCCGAACAAATGAAACCCGTTGCCGCTGTCCGCCGGAGAGGTTCACCGAAAGAGTATTGTACCCCACTTGTGATTCAGGCAATCCTACCTGCCGCATCAGCTTTACTGCATTGTCCATTGCCTTTGACTGCGCGACATCGCTCTTTATCATCCGTGATAGGCAAATATTCTCATAGGCAGTAAAATTTTCCATGAGGTTGGTATTCTGGAAAATAAAACTAAGTGACTTCTTACGGATCGTATTTACATCTTCTGCGGAATTGCTGTTCCACAGCCCTGCATAATCATATTTACTATCACCATCTTTGAGCTCTACTGTTCCGGAGGCGATGGTATTATTCATCAGTCCCAGGGTTTCAAGCAATGTACTTTTACCAGTTCCTGATGCTCCTAAAAGAAAAATAATTTTCCCTCGCTCAAGGGAGAGGTTTTTTATAAATAGCACCCTGTCCTTTTCATCAAGCGAATAGCTGCATGAAAGGTTTTCAATATTGATGATCAGGTTCTCATTCATTTTATTTACGACTCGTCAACGCTGAGTTTGGATTCAGGCACCCAATAGAATAACTGGTCATCCTGCTCATATTTATTGAATGTATTTCTGCGAAGTCCTTTCAACCTTTCATACACCTGGTGAAAGCTGTCATACATTTTGTTGATGTCATCAGGAGTTGTCTCTTTTTCACTTAGCAGGCTCTTAAGGCTCTTCTTAAAAAGTTTATTATTGGTTTGACCTTTCAGGGATGTAATCATCTGGTAAACCTGCTCCATTGAAAACTGGTCTTTTTGTTTATCATCCATCGGCCCTTTGTATGTCAGGATAATTTCCCTACAGGCATTTACAATTGAAACACGCTTATTACTTGCAGTGAAAGCTTCTGTTACTTTTTCGATCATGTCATAAAGTTTCAGGAACTCCTTTTCGGCAACAAACAAATTGCGTTCAAAAATCTGGTTTATGGCAGACTTAGGTTTCAGTGCAGTATATCCTTCAATAAAGATCTGGTAGTTATCCATCGAAGAAAGTTTCTGAATAGTGGCATCGGTTATTCCGGCATCATATAACCAGGACTGAAATTCCTTGATTCGGTCTTCATCCTCATGTGAATTTGCATCCTTTCCTGTACCGACAATATTCTGGTCGAACAATGCTTTGGTTGCATTGAGGTCATTTTCCAGACGAAGAAGAAGCCCTTTGAGATTAGAATTTATTTCCTGTGAACTGAATTGTTTACCGCGGTCTTTAAAATAACCTTCTCCTAGAACAGAACTATTGGTGAGTTCACACTTTTCTCCTTCGCAATACAGATCAGCTTTTTTTCTGAGTTTTTTATCAATGGAAGCTTTAAACGATGCGTCAGCTGCATCAGAAATCCCTTTCAGGTAATAGTTGATATTTGAGATAAAATAATCGTAATACCGTCCGTCTTTATTTGCAGTTTGGTAAAAGACGACTTTAACATCCTTGTTTATCAGAGTCTTCAATGCCGCTTCTTTTTTTGTCTGGTCATTGTCTGTAACACTACCAACGACGATAATCACATTCGTGGTTTTATCATTTTCAAATAAATCGCATGCCATTTTCAAAGCATCATTCATTGGTGCACCTGACATTCTATTTACAGAACAGGACGGCACTTTATCAGCCTCAGATTTTAAACTTTCGAGGAAATTGTCTTTGTCCCTGAATCTGATCTTGGTGAAAGCTTCCTCTTCACCACATTGGAGGTCATTGTAAATAAGTGCTCCTAACTGGTATTTGTTGCTGGTCACATTTGTATTGCCAATACTTGCATTTGCATCAATGGCCTGAATGAGGGTTTTATAAAAATTGCGGTTGGCTCCATCGAGTACGAACAAGAGGTTAATTTTTTCCTTTTGGTTTTTAATTGTTTCCCAATTCTTTGTTAGTTCAGCGGTAGAAAGCGCAGTGAAGATATTCTTCCCCTGCTTATTCCGTGTGTCAGTAACATAGCCTGTTCTGAATACGGAAGGATCCTTACAGGTCGATAGGATGGGATAACCAAGCAAGAAAGGATTGTCTTTCTTATTGTTATTATCGGTAGGATCAGAATAATAGAAGAGCAATGATTTGGCGGGTTTGCCATCTTTGTAATCTGTTGCCTGTGCTTCGGTTCTGAAAAAGGTTGGTTCAATTTGTTTTTTCTCACGCTCATCAATTGCCTGAGGGTCAAAATTCACCCGGAGGCAAATTGCACTCGTCCATTCCCGCACCTGCTTTTTGGGCGCCCACCCATAAAGATCATAGCTGATGGTATTGGCTTTGAGCACATTGATATTCCCGAGCAGGTACATCCCGTTTTCTTCCTTAAAAATAAATAAGTATTGAAACAATTTTACGTCAGCTGAATTTTCATGTGTCAGATCGGGTGCATCATAAAAATCAAGGACACCCCGCTTAACCATGTTGACGAAATCTTCTTCATTGTTCAACTGTTTAATTGCAACAGCTTTGCGGGCATATCCGTTTAAAGAATCCACTTCACAAACCGACCAGAGCAGCAAGTTTTTTTTGCTGATCCATCCTGCATCCTGTGCAGAAGGAAGAAAATTGACCTTTCCTTTCTGCTCATCCACAGCAGGGTTGGCAGCATCGTATGTTACAAGCCTTACCGCCTTTTCTGTTTCTGCGGCCACAATAAATATTTCCTTGAAATTTATTTTGGAATAAGGCTGTTGCAGATTGGCGTCTTTATAAGTCTGATTGTCATCCCTGTCAGAAAAAACGATCCAGTAGCTGCTTGAGTAAGGATATGAATTTGTTTTGATTCTAGGCGCACCAAGAAGTGCAATTTTCCCCTGCGGCATTTTATACGCTTCAGGAACTTTAACCGGATTCAGTTTTGTGAGTGCACCTCCTGCAACCTGTGCCTTCGCATTAAACAAGCAGGCCAGCATCAATAATGGAATAATCAGAAATTCTTTTTTCATTGGGAAGAATGATGTTTGTCTGTAAAATTAACGTGGTACTATAAGATGGATAAGGTCAAAACTGAAATACTTCAAGACTATAATTATTCTGGTTAAGTGTACTATTACAAAAAAGTATATAGTTGTTGATTTTTGCAAGTGTGAGCTGTTCAACGGCTTCCTTATTTGTAAATAAATAAATATTAAATACAATGTCCTTATTGTTCAGGTAAATTCCCATTTCCTTCGGAAAGAATACGGGGGTAGGCAATTCCTCCATTTTCTTAGTAAGTTGGCCGATGGCAAATCCAGACAGAAACAAGTAAACGTCAACCTGTTTTTTGATTCTGATTTTATTCATTGTAAAGCTTTCCCGCAGTAACATTCTTTCAGTCGCATAATCCGCTTCACGGGATGTATTTCCTAGGTATTTTTTTACCCAGTCGGATCCAAGCAATGACTTTGCGTTATTGGATTGTTTGGGATTGTCACTATTACAGCCCAT
Organism: uncultured Flavobacteriales bacterium; assembly: GCA_964356415.1. Lineage (GTDB taxonomy): Bacteria > Bacteroidota > Bacteroidia > AKYH767-A > 2013-40CM-41-45 > JAPLDB01. The sequence continues at coordinate 24,228 of CAYHHK010000027.1, read as the reverse complement.
CAGGTAAAAATAATTATCAGGCTTATCGGCAACACCGTTTATCTTTTTGACCATCTCTTCACCCAATTCGGCATTCATGGAAGAATTCAACGGGTCACTGTTATAACCCTCACTGTTGTCCACGTAGAAGAATGTAAGCGTATTAAAAGTATTAATTCCTGGTTGCGCATTACAAAGGCAGGAGTGTGCAATCAAGGCAACCATCGATAAAAAAATTACTATTCTCATTGGTTAATAATTTGCGGATTAAATTATCAGTTAATATTTACCGGCTTTTTGCCTTTACAATTACTTTTGAAACACAATTGTCATTCCCCCTGACTATTTTGGATACCTCAACATCAGATGTTTGGCCTGATATCAATCGTCTTCTGAAATCTGAATCAGACAGCGGCTGATCACCTATCAGGATCGTTAAAAATTGACCTGAACAAACCTGCGGAGCGATGACATCTCTCCAGTCATCTGCAGCTTGTCCGATATCAGCGTTGCCTGGTCCAAGGCCCTTAGCAATCTGTTCGAACTTTGTTGTAAAATCCGCATCAGATAAATAGCGCGCCGGCTTGGGAACGGGCTCCGGTTTAGGTTCAGGTTTAGGCTTGGGTTCAGGTTTAGGCTTTTCCGGCTTTGGCTTTGGCGGTTCCGGATTATAAACAGGGGCCGGCTTCACCACCGGTTTTGCTTTTAATACTTCAATGGTATATGTTGAATCGCCGGTTACATAATTTCCGGATAAGGAAATTGCCAGATGGTATTTACCCTGGGTTTTAAATGTTGTTGAAAATGTTTCGCCTTCACCTGTTTCATTGGTTTCCTTTACTGTCCATCTTCTGAGGCCTGCGCCTGAAGTGGTCTCGGAAAATCTCGCTTCTTCTCCGGCATGAATTACCGAAGGAATTCCTATAACAGGCGCCACTGTTAATACCTTCCGCGGTTCCCGCACGATGACTTCTTTCGAATTGGAGCAATCATCATTTACCTTCGCAGTAACATTATATGTTCCCGGCGAATCGAAACGATGCTCAGCAGTTGAACCGGATGACGACTTTCCGTCTGCAAAATTCCATGTGATATTCTCCTCAGTATTGGCACATGAAAATTTGACGATCTGTCCTGCTTCCGGTGATGCCGGCTCAACGGTTATTTCAGGAATCTGACATTGATCTCCGAGCATAGCCCTGATACCAATGAAGGCCCCGATTAACATTATTACTGCGATGAGCGTGATGAAAATTCTTTTATCCATAAAATAAGATTAAGATCAGTTTAGAATGATCGTTTTAATGCTTCTGTACGTTCAGGCCAATAATAATTCCAACATTAAATGCCAGCGCGGTGTATGTAGTCCTGATATTGCTTGAATACACTGAATTATATTTTTCAGTTGTGGCATTCGTCATTTCATATCCTGAATTTTTTTCCTTTGACGGAGAATAGGCAAATGATACACCGAATTTGATCGCATTTTTTTTCGTGATATGATAGAAAAGATCGGCTGATGCTATGTAACCCAGTTTGAATTTATTGAATGTATTGGTACGTGGCTCTATTTTTTTATTGAGGGCAAAGTCATAGCCGGCAGAACTGAGCGTATCAAAATATGTATTGGCGTCGGGGTTGAACCAGTGATTATTGATACTGTCACCGACATTGAACCAGTTGAGGCCTTCATCAATTCCTTCAAAATCAAAAGTTGCAGAAGAAGAAGCTTTTAAATTTGTGATAAAGGAAACCAGTGAAATACCTGCCCCGATCTCAGCCGCCAGTTTGGATGTCAGCTTTGTTTTGTACTTAAGCATGATCGGAAAATTAAGTATTGAAAATGACAGGTCTTCATGTCCGTTCTTCAGCGTGATGATTCTTTTATAGCTTCCGTTGTCTGCGTATTGTCCGGCAAAAACATATTTCACATTTTTGATATCATATGCACCCGTATAATTCGTTGCAGTAAAACCAATTGAAATTCCTTTATTCCTATTGGCTTTACTTTTTCCGAAATAGTATGCAATGTTTGCATTGATGACAATGCTTCCATCGGTACCGGAATGTTCAATCTCAGGCAGCACAGATGAAGAAGATTTTTCAAGTCCGTTATAACCAATGGTTCCCTCCTGCGCTTTCAATATGTTGTTGTTGATCTGATAACCTGCTCCGGCAGAGAAAACGAACTGATAGGCAAAAGTGGATGGCGGACATCCTCCGTTTGAAGCAGGGCCTGAAAAGTCAGGGCAATCATCTTTGCGATCAGGGATTCCGTCATTGTCACGATCAGGACATCCTTTCAGGGCAATCACCCCTTTCTCCTTCGGGCATTCATCCAGTTCATTGATGACGCCATCAATATCATCATCATTGAGGCACTTGATATTGGAGCCAATCATTTTTACATTTGAAATTTTCACAGACTTATCCGGCTGAATAGATATTTTCAACAGCAAGGTATCTTCATTGTAAAAGGTAAACTTCTGAGTGTTGGTACCCTGCACATTTCTCTCCACCACGGCCGTTATTTCTCCTTTGTCGAAATTGCTGTAATTGATGTTTAGTTTTTTATTGTTAATAATAAGGCCTTTTGGAAATTCATCAACAAGGTCTTCAATAAAAGAATTCCTTGTTTTTGTTTTCAGCTCATATTGATTGCCATCCAGTTTTTCGTTGAAGGTTGCATTGATGTCGTCAAAAATTTCAGCATCTACTGTAAACATTGTTCGCAGGTCGCCTACTACTTTGTCATTTCTTTTGTTAACGCCGGGTAAAGTCAATCCGCTTTTTTGAAGGTATGCCTGCAGCAGGGTATCAATCCGTCCGCAGATCAATGCCTTGTCTTCCACTGAATAGCCCTGAGCCATGCTTATGGCAGGGAATAAAACAAACAATATCCGGAGTAATATCTTTTTCATGGGATTAGTTTTTAACGATGAATTTTACGACAACAATCTCACCATTTTCTCCTGTGAGTGACAGGGAATAAAGTCCTGCCGCGACCTGACCGAGTTGCAATTGAAAATATTCACTGGCCACATTTTTATTAAATGTTTGCGACAACTTATTCCGACCCATCATATCATAGATATTGACAGAGATGTTGCCATAGATATTGCCCTGAAGTTTTAAATTAAAATTGCCCTCATTCGGGTTGGGAGCAATTATCGCAATAATTTCATCGGGGATTTCTTCTGGCACTGCTTGTCTCATAAACAGACCATTATAATATACCTTTGTTTTACAAGTGTCATTATTTGAACCCGGATCATAGGCCATAACCCAATACCAATAGTTAATGGTATCTAAAACTAATCCATTTAAGAATTTCGACGGTGGTACGAAAGCCTGATAAACCTGTCCGGCTAAGAAAGCTGAATTAATTATTTTGTTGTTCAGATCTACACTGTCCACACCCCATCTATATCCCCTTACAGACGGATCAGTATAAATCAGGATCGGGCCATTACCGATATCCTTCTTTATAATTGGTGCAGGCACAGGGGCACTGCCGGTATTCACCTGGACAGTTAAGGTTGTTGCGTTACTGCATCCGTTCGCACCATGAATTACGACACTGATACTTGCAGAATAGGAAACCGCGGAATCAGGAAAGGTTATGACATTATTTATTGCATTCGTATCGCCAATCAAGACGCTTGAAGGATTACTTATCCAACTTACATTAGAAGATGTAGCAACATTTAACGCATAAGGAATATTTTGACTTCCTGAACATACTGTGAGATCAACCTGTTCTCCATTGGGATTAATAACTGTCACATTCGGAGGCAATGGTTTTACTGTAACAGCATTCTGACAAGTACTTGAACAGGAATTAGCATCGGTAATTAAAAGTGTAATCGTATAAGAACCGGCCAACCCGGCATTAATAGCTACGGTCTGGCCATTTGCAGGTCCATTGATTGTTCCGTTGCCGGTGATACTCCATGCATAATTATTCATACCGGCTGAACCGGAATAAGAATTATTTGGACTGCTTTCGCATACTGAATTACTGCCGGTAACAGAACAAACCGGGTTTGGATTAACAGTTACCACTTTTTGACATGTACTGGAACATGAATTTGCATCTGTGATTGTAATAGTCAAAGTAAACGTCCCTGCAGAACCTCCATTCACAATTACAGACTGGCCATTTGATGCTCCGCTGATGGTGCCATTTCCCGATATACTCCAGGAATAATTGGTCATACCCGGCGTACTTGTATAAGTAATTCCTGTCGCGTTTTGACAAATGGCATTACCTCCGGTAATTGAACAGGTAGGATTTGCATTGACAATAACTGTATTCTGGCAGGTACTGGAACAGGAATTCGCATCCGTAATTGTAAGTGTCAATGTATAAGAGCCTGCAGAACCTGCATTGACAATTACTGATTGTCCATTGGAGGCACCACTGATAGTACCATTTCCGGAAATTCCCCATGCATAACTAGCCATGCCAGCAGTACCGGCATAAGAATGACTTGTACTGTTTTGACAAACCGAATTACTTCCGGTAATTGAACAAACAGGATTAAAAACGGCAACTGTTAACTGGCAGGTACTTGAACAAGAATTTGCATCGGTTATTGTAACCGTCAAGGTGAACGAACCTGACGAACCGGAAGTAACATTCACAGATTGAGTATTGGATGCTCCACTGATGGCGCCATTTCCAACGATTGTCCAGGCGTAGCTACTCATGGCGGACGGTGCAGTATACGTATTGCCGGAACTAGTCTCACAAACAGTATCATTTCCGGAGATCAGACAGATTGGGTTTGATATCGTCACCAACTTCTGACAAGTACTGGAACAGCCATTCGAATTGACAATTGTCAGCGTAAGTGTAAAACTTCCTGAGCTTCCTGCATTTGCTGTTACTGATTGATTTGTGGTTGCGCCAATTATTGTTCCGCTACCGCTAATTCCCCACGTATATGTACTCATTCCTGCTGTGCCGGAAAAAGAATTTGAGGTGCTGTTTTCACATACTGTATTGCTTCCATTAATTGCGCAAGCAGGGTTGGCATTTACAGTAACAAGATTGGTACACGTACTCGAACAAGAATTTGAATTTGTGATCGTAAGACTAAGTGTAAATGATCCCGGAGAACCTGCAGTGACAGTTACAGATTGGTTAGTTGTAGCTCCAATGATTGTTCCATTGCCACTTATACTCCATGAATAAGATGCCATGGATCCCGGTGCGGAATAAGAATTGCCAGTGCTGTTTTCGCAAACTGAATTGCTTCCGGTTATTGAACAATTCGGATTGGGATTTACAGTGACTATTTGCGTGCAATTACTGGAACAGGAAATTGAAATGGTGACAGTAAGGGAAAGGGTAAAAGTTCCGGCAGAGCCTGCTGTTACAGTTACCAACTGATTTGTTGTAGCTCCAATAATAGTTGCGTTCCCGCTGATACTCCAGGCGTATGTAGTCATACCTGCAGGAGCGGAATATGAATTATTTAAACTGTTTTCACAGACTCCGCTGCTCCCGGTAATATTGCATGCCGGATTAGCGCCAACGGTAACCGCCTGTTGGCAAGTAGCCGAACATGAATTTGAATTCGTTGTGGTTAATGTTAGCGTAAAGCTACCGGCGGAACCGGCAGTAACCGAGGCAGACTGATTTGTTGCTGCACCTATGATCGTTCCATTTCCACTTATGCTCCAGGAATAGCTAGTCACCCCTGCCGGCCCAGAATAAGAATTGCCGGTGCTGGCGGCACAAACTGTAGTGTTGCCTGTTATTGTACATGACGGATTTGCATTTACGGTAACAGCCTGCTGACAAGTGGTCGAACATGAGTTTGCATTTGTGGTTGTAAGTGTGAGTGTATAAGTCCCCGCCGCGCCTGCCGTGACTGAAACAGCCTGATTCGTTGCTCCCCCGACAATGGTTCCGTTACCGGTGATACTCCACGCATAAGCAGTCACTCCTGCAGCTGGACCGGAATAAGAATTACCTGTACTCCCGGCACAAACAGCAGTGCTTCCTGTTATTGAGCAAGTAGGATTTGCATTTACGGTAACAGCCTGCTGGCAGGTATTTGAACATGCATTGGAATTTGTAGTGGTAAGTATTAGTGTATACGATCCTGCAACACCTGCATTGACAGATACAGACTGATTTGTTGCAGCTCCCACAATAGTACCATTGCCGCTGATACTCCATGCATAATTAGTTACGCTTCCCGGCCCTGAATAAGAATTGCTTGTGCTACCGGCACAAACAGAACTGCTTCCCGTAATATTACACGATGGTAAGGAAACAATAGTTTGAAGGCCGCCAATTGTCGCACTGCCATTTAATGTAACAGCCGTATTGAAGAAGAAACTACCGGTCGTTAAAGCAGGAACCCTGATTGTATTCCCTGCAATTGCACCAGCCTGTATATCAGTCGTAATCCAAAAAAAGTGAGCCGGATTTGCATTGTCGATTAAAAGTCCGAGTGAGTCCAGATTTCGAGTGCCGGGACCTAACGTATCCAGCTTATCAGGTCCCAATTGTGTTGCGGCGGCAAAATTATTTGTGATGCTATGCCATAATTGAAATCTGGAAATATCTGTTGATGCATAACTGCCATTGGTTGTAAAACGGACTGTATCAAGCGTAGCAGAGCCACCTGAATTCCATTGCAACTGAAATTGATAAATTGCATGCTTAACCTTACCCTTACACACATTTGCTGCTGCAATCTGCGATGTGGAAGAAAGAGTTATCGTTTGTCCAAATGCACTTAAACAAAACGTCAGGGATAAAAACCAGGGAAGTATGTGTTTTTTCATTTGCAATTTTTAGCCGTCGTGGTTTCAAATTTCATGAACTAATTGGACAAATATAATTTTTTTCTGATATACACATCACGGAAAGTACTGCTGCATCAGCATTTTATATTTTTTATTTTTCTTTTTCAGGAGTTCAAGCATTTCAATTTGTTCAATTTCTTCCTTTTTGAATTCCCGGGAAGCCAAAGCACGTTCCAGGAAAATGCATGCACTTTCGTAATCCTGGGCCTTGGTGCTCCTGCAGGCAAGCACCAGTTGAAGCACTGGATTTTTTTCATTGTACTTTTTGGCTTCTGTAATTGCATCGGCTGATTGCGAAACTGAATCAATGCATAAATATGCATATGCCTTCCAGGCATAAGGAGCGCTTTTATCTGCAGCCAGGGAAACTGAGCGGATGTATTGATCAAGTTGAACAACTGCTCTTGGGTAATTTTCAATAGCAGCTGTTTTGATTTTACAAACTGATGCACGGAAATTTGCTGTGTCACGGTAATTTACGGTACTCAACAGTTGGTCATATTCTCCTGAAGCTTCAGGATATTTTTGCATGGCTTCAAGTGTAGCAGCATGCGCAAACCACAATCCCGGATCAAAACTTACATTTGCTTTTGCGATGGCAAATTCCTCAAGTGCCGCTTTGTAATCTCCCTTCTCATAATAGGCACGTCCGCATATATAGAATACTTCAAACTTTGTTGTGTGCTTATTCCTTGCTTTCAGGCTGTATCTGATTGCCTGATCATAATTTCTGTCATTGTAAGAGGCAAGTGAAAGCAAATAATAGGCAGAATCTGACGGGGATAATTTTACAGATTGCTCAAGGCTTATTATTGCGGCTTTGTAATTTTTCTGATTGACTTCTGACTGGCCTTTACAATAAAATGCAGATGTATCGTCAGGAAATTGTCTTACCGCGGTTTCAAAATCTTTATTCGCTTTTTCAAATTTGCCAAGTCTGCTATAGGCCAGTCCGCGTTTTGAATACACATTTCTGTATAATTGATTACGTGCAGCAAGTTTATCCAGATCAGAAATGGCGCTGTCACTTCTGTTCATAGCCAGATAACATTCTGCCCTTTTGTACAATGCATAATCACTGGTGTCTATTGTCAGTGATCTTGAAAATTCCAATACGGCTGACGCCCATTGATTTTGCTGTGCCATTGTATTTGCAAGATTTATACAGGAATCAGACAAATGCCTCAGCAGGTTCTTTTCCTTATCACTGATCCCGCATTGTTTATCTGCTGTCCAGAAGTCTTTTCCTGCAGAAACGAGCTGACCCGAATTCAATTCAGCCAGACCCCGGTAAAAATACAATTGTCCGTTACACCTGGCGAATTCCATTCCTGCAGTGGCGGATTTGATTGCATCATTGAAATAACCCTCCCGGTATTCCAACTGACACTTTTTCAAAAATACGGATGCGTCGGTTGACTTATTGGCAATCGCGTTTGCATAATCACCAATGGCAGCTCTAGTATTATTGTCCTTTTCATAAATCGATGCCCTGAAATCATAGGCCTCCGGATTCCTGGGATCATTGTTCACGACCAATGTTGCATCTTCAATTGCCCCTGCCGGGTTCTTCTGTTTTTCAATTCTCAGGTAAGCCCGCATCTTTAGTGCAATCAGGTGTCTCTTGCCAGAGAGTTCAATTGACTTATTCAGTTTTTCGGCGATCTGTTTTACCGGTGGCTTTTCATCAGCAGAAAGCAGTTCAGCTTCGAGATAATGGAAATGTGCACAGTAAAAAGAATCAGTAACCTCAACCTGCTTTAACTGACATAATTTAATAGCCTCCTCAGTCTTACCCTTTAACCTTGCATTGTTAATTCCTTCGACTGCTGCATTGACAACAGACAAATCACCCGACATTTTTGTGATCCGGGGATCATTAATTCCATATTCATATATTAGTGAATCAGAAAGTATTTTCGCAAGCGGAAAATTTAATTTACCGTTTTGCAGCACCGATTCTCTTCTGAGAAATTCAATTCGCTGATCCCTCCTGTCCTTCAGCTCTGCATCGGCTTTTTTCTTTTCAAGTTCTTTCCGAACCCTGATACTCCATTCCTTTGGTTCACTTGCTTCAGGGTTAAACATCCTTGCCTCATGAAATTTTTTCAATGCATCGGAAAGGTTACCTGCTGTGTAATTATCACGCCCTTCTTCCATCAACATCTGCGTCTTCCGTTTTAATTCACGAACACGCAATTGTTCTTCATTGTCAAAAGCGTTGTAAAGATTTACTAGATTCGTATCGGATGGGATCAGGCCATGAAATGTATTGACTGTATCTAGAAGGGTATCGGCGGCAAAGCTGATACCATTGATATACATGTGCCAACCGCTGTCATTTACCATCTTGATCTCTGCCACCCGTAAAAAAGGATTAAAAGCCTGCCCGATAGTATTGGTACTCTTGTAATCACATTCGAAATATAAAGTATAGTAAAAATAAGTCTTATACTTAAGAGGTGATATGTTTGCATACCTGAGGAATACTGTTTTATCTTCTGATTTTTTATAGCTTGTATTGAAATTTTTAAGGTAGGCTCCCACCTTCTGGTCACCTCTCAGTTCTTTTTTAAAATTACCTCCTGGAATAAGATCATTTTCAATTATTACATCCTCATCAGCAAACAGCCTTTGTTCCCTACTTCCATTTACTGCGGTTTTGATAATTTCCGGTATTTCATTTTCAAAATTTGAAGGATCAGCGATGAAGTTCAGTAATTTCTCATACCCCGGCAGCAATGTTTTCCGGATATTATACACGTTTCTGCGATCATCGCGCCATGTAAGGCTATCTGACTGAGCAAACATTTCACCTGAAACGCAAAGGAAAATTAAAAAAACAAAGACACTCTTCATATTATGACATTCAATTGCTTTCTAAGGAATAATGCTTTTTGTTCCGGAGTTACATTCATTAAATTATTGATCAGCCAACCGGAGTTCATCGTATTTCGGTTAAAATTATTCACGGTTACGATCCAACCATTGATCTGAAGTAAATGATACGCAGTACTGCTCACGTGATGGAATTTGATTTTATTATTTTCTATCAGGTATAAAAGTTTTTTAAGCTCAGTTGTTTGTTTGCCCTTCGATAAATAATCTCGAACATGCGAACGGTTAATAAATACATTTTCAATGTTTGTAAAGTCAATTCCATGGCTCACGGGACTTAGAAAATGTCTGGATGCAGTGATATTTGCAATTCCGGGCGTCAGAACCTTAGTTGCTTCCTGCTTCACAAGAGGCACCGTTTTAAGAAATTCCCCTCTTGCAGAAACTACTGCCCAAAGAAACATGTCGGGTTCCGGTTGCTCAACTTTCAAAATAAGAGTCAATGTTTGCGGCTTTGACAAATAAGTGACCCTGCATTTTATTTCAGCATACCAAAATTTATCACTGTAATTGACAAACTGCGGGTTGCAAGTATCAGTTACCTGTTGTACAAACTTTGCAACTTTATCATCCTGAAAAAAAAACTGATTTTTTTTGTTGAACAAATTGAACAACAAATTTTCCCTCGTAAAAACTGCATCCGGAAATTTCCGGCGAACATATTTTTCAAAACCTGAATTCGGTTTGAAGTTGAATCTGTCAAAGAATTCATCCATTGAATGGATGCTAAATGCGAAATTGGTATTAAAGTCGCTTTTATTGAATTGCGCTTTGCCGGCAACCGGTATTAGCAATACCAATGTGCAAATCAACCTGAATTGCATGATATCAGTATTTTTCTGTCTGTTCTACACTGATGTCGCCAAGAAAAACATCCCAGTTAGCAACAGCCTGCCCTTCGATATTCTTGTTGTACCGTTTTAATATCACTTCAATTTTTTTAGTAGTCATGTCTTCATAAACGATGATCTGGTCTTGCTCCGCAGTAAACCGCTGTCTGAAGATAATATAACCATAATAATTCCCATCCACACCCATTCGGAAATCTGAAGTATATTGAAAATCCGCCCATTCAATGGTTATGTTCTCATAAGGAATCATACTTAACTTCTGAAAATACTTACGAACCTTGAGTTTGATTTTGCCGGGATTATTTAATGAAGATACTTCGACTGTTCTTTCTTCATTGTCGAAAAGCGCTACCGCATTTTCAGTTACTTCATCAACAACCCCCTGAGAAGTGTTTTTGTCTGTTAACTGCTTAATGTAGCCTTCGAGGGTCTTTACCTTCTGCTCACCCTTGATATGAAACTCTTCCTTTTCTTCAACAGTAAATGATTTAACTTCCTCAGGAGCATTGTTTTCATCCGTACTTACGGTTGTTTGAGTTGTAACAGATGGTTCGGCCGGTGTTGCAGGAGCGGGTTCTGGTTCAGGAATTGGCTCCGGTTCGCTTACAGAAGTTTTCTTCGGTTCATCAGGTACTGGTTGTGATACCTCTGTACCGCCGGATGATTCCATTTTCTTCTCTCCTTCTGTCGAGGTTTTGGTTTCCGTTTTCTCCACAGGGGTTTCCTCTTTAACCGCAATAACCTTGTCAGGTGCAGGTGCGCTTTCAACTGCCTTTTCATTTTCAGGCTTCACATCAGGAGATGTTGTGGAGGTGTTTCCTCCCGGATTGTTTGAGCCTGAGGTTTCGGCAGAAGGTGTTGGAACAGTCTGCTCTGTTGCAGGCTCGTTACTTTTAGCAGTTTCCTCTTCAGCAATAAAATTCATTAATTTATTTCGCTGGGCCCTGAAGTATTCATTCGCTATACCTGTATTGGTGCTGTCAAGAAGAATGGCTTCATTTAACAATCGCAATCCGTCCTTATAATGCCTTTGGTTAATTTCTGTGCATGCATTGTCGACCAAACTATTGAATTTTGCATCCGAGGTGTGTTCATCTTCATATAGGTTCGACTTGCAAATAAAAATTCTCTCCTTTTTTCCCTGGCCAAATGCATGAAAACTAACTAAAACAAAAACTGAAAGTAGTGTGCGTTTTAAGATGTTCATTGCCTGTATATAAATAATCGGTGTGTGAAATAAAGAAACCATAATTTTGTTCAAAAATGGTCTATTCAGGTTTCAAATGCAAATATTTTTTCAATTAATCCGGCTATACGCTGAAAGCATTTTATTGCTAATTCTAATGAATTCTGGAATTAACCCATTGCTCATCAGGAATAAATTAACTACGGAAAAAGAACCGCTTTTAAGGGTTAAGCATCTGATTGCCCAATAAAGTTATGATTATCTTGTCACTGTCTTATCAATCATAAGCAAGTCTGCTAAAACAAAGGCAGTAACAGATTCCAGCACAACTGGCACCCTGAGCGCAATGCAAAGATCATGTCTGCCACCAACTATCAGTTCTTCTACCTTCCCCGATTCCATGTTCATTGTTTGCTGAAGCTGTGGGGTGCTGCTCGGCGGTTTCACTGCAACACGGAAAACAAGTTGATTCCCATTTGTAATTCCACCATTAATACCGCCTGCAAAATTGGTTTTGGTTTTTCCGGCAGCATCAATGATTGAGTCATTGTGTTTGCTTCCTGTCATGCGTACTGATGAGAATCCAGAGCCAAACTCAATTCCTTTGATGGCAGGAATGGAAAAAATTGCATGGCTGATCAATGACTCGACTGAATTGAAAAATGGTTCGCCAAGGCCAACCGGCAAGCCGGTAACTATACATTCCACTAGTCCCCCAATAGAATCCTGATTCTTTACGGCAAGGGCAACAGCTTCTTCAATGTTTTTATTTCCGCCGGCCTCAATAAGTTTGGCAGTGACTTCAATACCAGTAAGAATCTTCTTAGCAATGACACCTGCTGCAACTAAAGCTAGTGTAAGCCGTCCTGAAAAATGCCCACCGCCACGGTGGTCATTGAAGCCATTGAATTTTTGCTGCGCCACAAAATCAGCGTGTCCGGGGCGCGGTTGAATTTTCAACTGATCATAATCCTTCGACTGAATATTTTTGTTTTCAAATACAATACAAATTGGAGCACCGGTAGTAAAACCATTAAACACGCCTGATTGAATAAGTGGGATATCATCTTCAATTCTGGAAGTAGTTGCGCTTGCTCCGGCTTTTCTGCGTGAGAGGTCATCTTTGAAATCATCTATTTCTAGAGGAATACCCGCAGGGCATCCGTCGATCAAGACGCCGATTAAATTTCCATGCGATTCGCCGAAGACGTGAGTGCGATATATGGTTCCGAAAGAGTTCATTGTGGGAGGGGGTGAGGAGGTGATTAGGTGATTAGGTGATTAGGTGATTATGTTAAAAGGTGATGAGGTGACTAAGTTAAAATGTGACTAAGTGATTAGGTAAATATATAAATATCAACTTTTGCGGAGTTTTTCCAGACTGGCAAAGAAATCAGGATATGATTTTTCTACTGATTCACATCCGCTAATTTTAATTCCGCCATCTACATTCAGTCCGGCTATTGCAAGCGACATGGCGATACGGTGATCGTTATGCGAATCAACGGTTGCACTTTGCAATGGAGATCCGCCGCGGATGATCATTTTATTTCCTTCAATTGAAATCAGCTTGTCATTCATCTTAGAAAATTCCTGCTGCAAAGCTAATGCACGGTTGCTTTCTTTGTGAATCAATCTTTCAACACCTGTTATTTCCGAAATGCCATTACATCGAGTTGCCAGCGCAACCAACGGAGGAAACAGGTCAGGGCAACCGGTGGCATCAAAGACAAAGGGTTTGAGATTTGAAGATTGAGGTTTAAAGTTTAGGGTTTGGGGCTTTAAGTCAGGAGAGATGGTTGAAACAGATTTATTTTTAATTGAAACTTCCACACCACAACTTTTCAATACTGTAATTATTGCCTTATCAGGTTGCAATGAATCAGGGTTGAGATTTTCAACAGTAACAGCCCCGGAAGTTGCACCGGCCACAAGCATAAAGGAAGCCGCACTCCAGTCACCTTCAATTGTTGCCTTACAGGCTTTGTATTTCTGATTCCCCGGAATAAAAAATTTCTGATAGGATTCATGAGTCACAGTCACTCCAAAATCTTTCATCACCTGTAAAGTGAGGTCAATGTATTGTTTGCTACTAAGATTTTTGACTTCGATTACATGATCTTCGTTAGCTAATGGATATACCATCAGCAATCCGGAGAGAAACTGAGAACTCAATGATCCGTCAATTGTGATGTCTTTAAATTGCAAAGGACCCTGAATATTCAAAGGAAGGAATCCCCCATTGGTTTTACATTCAACATTTAACTCAGGAAACACCTTCTCAAAAAAATCGACGGGACGCTTAAGAATCGACCCTGAACCGGTTAAAGTAATTTGTCTGGAAGCCAAAGCTGCGACAGAAGCAAGTGTGCGCAAAGCAAAACCGGATTCACCACAATGTATGATATTGTCATGAGGATTAATTAATCCATTACAACCATGAATCCGCAAGTGAGGTCCCGCCAATTGCTTTGCATCCAACGACTGAATAGCAGCCAGACAAGCCAGAGTGTCATTACAATGATATACTTCATGCAATTCCGTTATGCCATCAGCAAGCAGTGCGCCTAATAAAAAGCGTTGCAAAAGGCTCTTTGATGACGGCACACTCACCGTCCCTTTTACCCTGCCTTTTCCTATTGTTACTTCCACTCAGTTGATTTGAGCGCCAAAGTAACTCCAATTTTTAGTTCTTGTGAAACGGGTTCCTTTCAAAAACCAAACTATATTTGCCGCCAAATCATGGGAAATATCATCAGCGCACTATTTTATTATCTGTTACTTCTCCCTATTTCAAGGCTTCCTTTGCGTGCACTTTATGCGCTATCGGATTTCCTATTTTTCTTTTTATACACCGTTTTTGGTTACAGAAAAAAAGTAGTATGGAAAAACCTCATCAACTCATTTCCGGAAAAGAGTGAAGAAGAACTCAGGATAATCATGCGAAAATTTTATGGTCACTTCTGCGATGTAGTGGTTGAAGGGTTAAAATCATTTTCAATTTCCGAAAAACAATTGCAGAAAAGGGTTGAGGCGGTCAACACAGAGCTGCTAGAAAAATACTTCAGGCTGAATAAAAGCGTGATATTGTGTACGGGACATTATGGCAACTGGGAATGGCCTGCAGTGGCATTTATCCGTCACAGTTCACACAAAGCCCTTGGTATCTACCTTCCGCTGAAGAGTAAATTCTTCGATACGAAACTTCAGGAAACAAGAAGTAAATTCGGAATGACGCTCATGTCGGTGAAAGAAGTGGCCCAGTATTTCGAAGATCATAAAAACGAAGCCTGCTCTTACGGATTTATTTTTGATCAAAGCCCCAGCAATCCGAAAAAAGGGCATTGGATGAAATTCCTTAACCAGGATACATCTGTAATGACAGGTGTGGAACGGTATGCAGTGAAGTATGATTTTCCGGTGATTTATGGAAAGATTATCAAACTCAGCCGTGGAAAGTACCGAATTACTTATGAGCTTGTAACTGATACGCCTGCACAGACAAAGGAAAATGAGATTACAGAAAAGATAAACCGCATCAATGAGGGTATCATCCGTTCTGCACCGGAGTATTGGTTGTGGACACACAGGAAGTGGAAACATAGGTTGATTTGAAGATGAGGTGATTTGAAGATTTGAAAATCAAATGATTTGAAGATTTGCACGCGTACAGGTGATGAAATGATAAGCAAGACAATATAACCAAAGTGGCGACTAAGAATTTTTACAACAACCTCAAACTGGGGATTCTCGGAGGAGGGCAATTGGGTAGGATGTTATTGCAAAAAGCGGCGGATTATAATATCAGCAATGCAGTGCTGGATCCGGATCCAAACGCTCCATGTAAAAATATTTGTGACGAATTCATTGTCGGCGATTTTAACGACTATAAAACAGTTTATGAATTCGGTAAAAAGGTTGATGTTCTTACAATTGAAATTGAACACGTGAATGTTGAAGCACTGGAAGCATTGGAAAAAGAAGGAGTAAAAATTTTTCCTCAGTCCAACATTATCAAACTGGTTCAGGATAAAGGCGCACAAAAAATATTTTACCGCACCAACGGAATTCCTACGGCAGAATTTTATCTTATCGAAAATAAAGCACAACTTCAAAATCATAAAACATCCCTGCCTTTTGTGCAGAAACTGCGAAGAGGAGGATATGACGGGCGCGGTGTGCAGGTCATGAAATCCGAATCTGACTTTGTGAATGGATTTGATGCACCTTCCGTGCTCGAGAAATTTATCCCTTTTGAAAAAGAAATAGCTGTGATTGTTGCAAGAAATGAGAGCGGAGAAGTGAAATCTTTTCCTGTTGTTGAAATGGAATTTAATCCTGAAGCAAACCTGGTGGAATTCCTTTTCTCTCCTGCAGCATTATCAAAAGAGATTGAATTGAAAGCGGAAGAAATTGCAAAAAAAATTGCCACCGATTCACAGATTGTTGGCGTTCTTGCCGTGGAGATGTTTGTAACAACAAAAGGAGAAGTGCTCGTCAATGAAATCGCCCCCCGCCCACACAACAGCGGACATCAGACCATTGAAGGAAACATTACTTCTCAATATGAGCAACACTTGCGCGCCATATTAAATCTGCCGCTTGGTTCAACAGAAATTATTACGCCATCCGTCATGGTAAATCTCCTTGGTGAGAAAGATTATTCAGGAGAAGCAAAATGCGAAGGACTTGAAAAGGCGCTTGCCATGGAGGGAGTTTATATTCATCTTTACGGAAAGAAAAACACCAAGCCATTCAGGAAAATGGGTCACGTAACAATTGTAGCGAAGACGATTGAAGATGCGAAAAAGAAAGCCATTTTAATAAAGGAAATTATCAGAGTAATCACTTAGTTGGCAATTAGCAGTTGGCAAAATGCAATAGTTGCCACCTGCCTCCTGACATCAATCAGGGTGCCAATTGCAAACTTTTATAAATGAAAAAACCACAAGTCGGAATCATCATGGGCAGCCAGTCTGATCTTGCGATCATGAATGAAGCAGCAAAGATCCTGGAAACACTGGAAATCCCATTTGAAATTTCCATCGTATCCGCACACCGCACTCCTGACAAAATGTTTGACTATGCTAGTTCTGCAGTATCACGCGGACTCAAAGTGATCATTGCAGGAGCAGGTGGTGCAGCGCATCTTCCTGGCATGACAGCTTCCCTTACTCCTCTTCCTGTTATTGGAGTTCCAATAAAATCCTCCAACAGCATTGATGGCTGGGATTCCGTACTTTCCATTTTACAAATGCCCAACGGCGTTCCGGTTGCAACTGTTGCATTGAATGCTGCACAAAATGCCGGCATTCTTGCTGCACAAATCATCGGAGCATTCGATGGTGAAGTTTTGCAACGTGTCGCTGACTTTAAAGAAAAGCTGAAAGAAAAAGTAGAGAAAGGAAATTCAGATCTGCAAAGCGGGAAAGCTTAGTGTTTCCCCCAGCGTACTTTCATCCATACCCTTTCGTGCACCCAGTATAAAAACACCTTGGTGAATACTTCTGTAGCTGTTATATAAAAGGCAGTCTGTACAGCATGTTCGGAACCCTGGTTGACAAAAAAAGCAATCCAAAAGGTATCGAGTGATCCAACCGCGCGCCAGCTAATTCCCTTTACTACACTTCGTGAATGTAATTCCCTGATTTTAATTTTGCCATTTAGTATTCTCTCCTTGGTGCCGTATTTTAATTTGCCCCAAATTCTTTCATGAAGGTAGTATAGAAAAATCTTAGTAAATAATTCTATTCCTCCGATTTTAAGGGCTTTGCTGATATCACCGGTAAAAAGAAAAGAGAGTAGTATCGTATCAAGTGTTCCAACGATTCTCCATGTAGCTCCCTTTATAAAGCTGCGCTTGTGTCCATCCTTCATCGAATTCCTTTTTACTGATTTCAGACTTAAAAGTTCGGATTAATCAACATGTCATAATGTTGCTAATCAGAACATTATAAGGATTTCAAAAATTTTAATAGCGCATTGCGATCATCACCGGAGAGATTTCTGAAATATTCCTTTGACTGCAGGGCTTCGCCATCATGCCACATAATAGCTTCAACGAGCGTTTTTGCCCGTCCATCATGAAGATAAACTGCCGGGTGATTTACAGCATCAAGCAATCCCAAACCCCATAATGGAGTTGTACGCCATTCATTTCCATCAGCATCAAAATCAGGGCGATTGTCTGCAAGTCCGGAACCCATATCGTGAAGCAACATATCAGTATAAGGATGAATCCGCTGGTTGCTTAATGCAGGAAACGCCATGTTGACAGCAGTATTAAAATTAATATTGTGACAGGAAGAACATTTTGCATCCATGAATAATTGTTTCCCTCTGATCACACCCGGATCTGCAACATTTCTTCTTGCGGGAACCTGAAGAGTTTGCATATAAAATTTTACCGCATGCAGTATGCTGTCTGAAATTTCAGGATCATCCATTATACCATCTGACTGATTTTGCTGACCATGGGTAGTTTCGTTTTGAAAAACATAGGAGGTAATTCCAATGTCGTTGTTGTATGCAGCTGCAACCTGTACGAGGATACTGGCAGTATTCAGTTTCAATCCAAAACGCCCGAGTTCCTTACGCTTCGTATCTGGATTCCAGACATAATTTGGTTTTCCGCTAATGCCATCCAGATCTGCATCATGAACATCTGCGAGCGCAATTATTTCTTCTTCAGGTATTGCTTCCAGTAATCCCAGTCCGAAAACAGGCGGAGCCAGTCGCGGAGAGAGCATGTAACTTCCATTGATCGGCGTATGAAGATCGGTAAGTGTGTAAGCCGGTTCGCGTAATTCATACGTTTCTCCGTCAGCAAAAGAATACTGATAATAAGTATAGCTGACATTTACTGTTGCCTCAGGCACTTTTCCAAAAACTGAATTATCCTGAACCTGGGTGCCGTAACCGGGAACAGGAACAGCACCTCCATGGTCATCAGTCCCCGGAAAACTAATGCGCATTAATAAACCTGACTGCGGCTCACCGGCTGTGGGAACACCTCTGCCATCATTGTGGTGACATGAAACGCAAGAGACATTGTTGAATGCCGGACCTAGACCACCACTTAATGGGGCAGGCGCAGTAATAAATGTTTGTTCAAATCCTGCATCGCCGATATCATGGATCATCTCATCATATTGACTCAATCCTGAAAATACATGTGTAAATGCTTTCGAAGTTCCATCAAATGCTGTTTGCGCACCACCACTCATGCGTTCATCAAATTCTTCCTCTTCCAGTGGCTCAGGTTTTCGACATTGCGACATGAGCAGGATAAAACCCAATATTGAAATCGTTAATAATATTCTTTTCATGCAAATAATCTTGTTGTTCTATCCGGCATTAATCTGTTATATGAGTCTGAATAAAATTCTCAAGCAATAAAAGCAAATCATTCAAGCTGTTAATGCTTTGCTGCGCTGCAATAATTTGCCCCTGCTGATAATAAATCGCATATCCGTAGTTCGGGTCAATGGCATCAAGTGCTGCTATGGCTGCAGTGAGTTGTCCTTCGATTGAATGATCCAGCGACGAAGCAGTTGCTGCAACGAGGTTATGAATACTCTTCCCATAAATACCATTGTATCTCCCGTAATATGCATTTTCGATTCCTACGATATTATTTCTGAAATCGATTGTGGCATTGTGTGCATATTGTGATTCAACAAGTGATGAATCACCTTGCTCAAGCGGAGTTTGCATTTTTCCATTTGCAACTTCATCGCAAATTCCCTGCATGGCACCTACTATTGCAAGGAAAGCATCTTTCCTGGTTGCGTATCGTGTACTCCCTGCGCCGGCGGTTGAAAGCTGAACAGCAAAACTATCCCAGTGGGTGACCAATGATGCAGAGGAATTGTATAAACTTTGCGATAAGGAAACAACATATTTCAGATTTCTTGCAGTGAGTTCTGAAGGAGACCTGCTACCCCCAACACCAAATAATATATATTCAATGGGATGATATCCTTTCAATGAATACTGCAAAACTTCAATGTCTGCAAGTTCAAGCGGATTGCTGCTCGCCAGTAAAGAATCAAGTTCTGCTGTATTGACAGGCCAGGTATCAGTAGCAGGATCATAATTGTAGTCTTCCGCCGGACCGAACAAATATCCCTCTGCCTGCTCCCAGGGAATACGTATGGAGCGCCATGCCTGCTGTGCTGTATTCAGATTAGCAGAGTTGGGATTTGCATAAAGCGAATCAATTGCAGTTGCAAGTAAGCCCGCCCTCGTTTTAATGTCAGCATAGTTCGGCTTTGCCAGCACATTGGCAAAATCAGTAAGCACCTCTGTATTGCTTAGCGGAGTCTCATTTTCGTCATCATTGCTGCTTTCTTTTTTGCAGGAGATGGACGAAATAAACAATGTAAATATCAGAAGAAATATTTTTTTATTCATCGTTTCAAATTTGGAAAATTGACCGGTATACTATTTTTCATATTGAAGAAAGGTTTCAATTTGACTTAATAATTCTCTTCATGGCTCTTGAGCCCTTTGAGGTTATTAGCAATGAATAAATTCCGGGAGCGAATTTACTAATATCCAGTTTTAACATTTTGTAAAATTTTTCTTTAAACAATTCTTTTCCCTGCATATCAATCAAATTTACTTCCGATTCCTGTTGAGCACTCTCAATCGCAATTATAATTGACGTTGCTGCAGGATTCGGAAAAACAGAAACCTTCAACCCATCAGCCAATTCTTCAATTCCTATCAGTGATGGCTTAATAAAATAAAATTCAGTCCCCAGTGAATCATATGTTGCAGGATAAAAAAGCGTTCCAAATACAATCGAGGGCATGGTAAACTGATCCATGTCTGAATCTGTACATGCATTTGGAAAATATGTTGTAGGTACAACCTGCTCAGTGATGCCTGTAGAATCACTATACCTGAACAGCTGGTAACCATCGGTTTGACTTTGGGCAGCAACAAAATAAAGGTGATTGCTGAATGTGATCAGATTCCTGGGAAAGCTTGCCGACAGGCCGGGCATGATATCCTTGACAAGGTGAGTGCCCGTGCCGGTTCCGTCGGATGTCCACAGCTCTGCCCCTGTGGCAGAATCACTTGCACGAAAATACAAATTTCCGTTATAGGTTGCAATTCCGGCAGGAAAACTACCATTTGTGCCGCTCCTGATATCTTTAATAATAACTGTACCCGCTGCAGTGCCATCAGATGTCCATATCTCTCTTCCATTTGCACTATCGGCTGCAGGAAAATACATTGCACCATTGTGAACGACAATGCCTGCAGGATAACCTGATCCGGGACCAACAAATAAGTCTACGACAAGACTTGTACCTGATTCAGTCCCATCGGTTTCCCACAACTCAAATCCATGTACACCATCATTGGCGCTGAAGTAAAGCTTGTTGTTGAAAGCCGTAAACTGTGCATAAGAATAACCGTCGCCAAGCCCCGGAAAAATATCCTTCAGCAGTTGTGTTCCTTGTTCAGTCCCGTCTGTTACCCATGGCTCATAACCATGCAATCCATCGTTTGCCGAGAAAAATAATTTGCCGTTGAAAACAAAACTGCCTGAACAAAATCCGAAACCGACACCGGGGCGAATATCTTTCAACATGACAGTTCCGGTGTCAGTTCCGTCAGTACTCCACAGTTCAACTCCGTGTGTAGCATCGCTTGCGCTAAAAAACAACCTGTCGTTAAAAAGGATAAAATTATTGGCTCCGCTTCCACTTTGTCCGGGATAAATGTCTTTAACAAGGTAAGTACCCTGAGCAGTACCGTCAGACGCCCACAACTCCTGACTATGCGCCAGATCAGATGCCGCAAAATATATTAGTCCATTATATATGATGCGGCCCTTTGGAGAACCGGATCCATTTCCCGGCCAGATGTCTGCCATTAACTGAGTACCGGCAGCAGTCCCATCGGTGACCCAAAGTTCTGTACCTGATAAACCATCGTCAGCGCTGAAATACGCTTTGCCGTTATACTCCAGCATGGAGGCATCATACAGGTCAATGGCAGATGTATCTGCATTGATATCCTTCAGCAGTTGTGGTGCCTGCGAAAAAACGCTTGGTAAGAATGAAATCAGAAAAATGAAGACTGAATATTTCTTTATCATTTGATTGGAGCAATTCAAAAAAAACTGTTGAACAAAATTTGATTGTCAAGAATTCAAATATATCAATTTACTCAATATCAGATAGGAGCATAGAAAAAGATGTTTAAAAGCAATAAATTATTATGCAGAACAAAAAATAGTGTCATAAAGTAAATGAATGCAAGGATTCCTCTCTCGTCTGAGCCGAGATCGGAATGAAAGCGTTACTGTATAGATTTATGGGAGATTACGGAAGTCCGTTTCAGGCTCAAACCCGTTATCTCCCAAATTAAAACCAAATATTAACATTCGGCAATTGCCGGTTGTGTCAACGGAATCAATTGTGAAGAAAGCCTAATAAAGTTAAAAGATGATGTGTTACTGTTTAGTGTCCTCAGTAATAATAAAGATACAGAGCAAAAAAAATACCGAAGCAATTTGCCTCCGGTCAATATGGATTTTTCAAATATTAAGAAAGCTGTGCATTCAGTTTGCCTGCAAGTACGCCTTTCGGTACTGCCCCAACCTGTTTGTCAACAACCTGTCCGTTCTTAAAAAACAGAATTGTTGGAATATTACGTATGCCAAAGTTCATGGAAATATTCGGATTGCTGTCCACGTCCACTTTTCCAATTACAACCCTTCCGTCATATTCAGTTGAAAGTTCTTCTACAATAGGACCTACCATGCGGCATGGTCCGCACCATTCAGCCCAAAAGTCAACTAAAACGGGTTTGTCTGATTTCATTACTACTTCTTCGAAGTTTGCGTCTGTGATTACAATTGCCATAATTAACGAGATGTTAGATATTAGATGTGAGATATGAGATGTGAGATATGAGATGTGAGATGTGAGATATGAGATGTGAGATGTGAGATGTGAGATATGAGAAGTGAGATATGAGATATGAGATATGAGATATGAGATATGAGATATGAGATATGAGATGTGAGTCCCGATAGCTATCGGGATGAGATAAAAACTGAGTCGCGAATATAATAACAAAAAGGGAGCCTTATTGTTTTAGGTGACAGGAAGTCAGTAACCCGCGTTTTAGGGTGATTTCTTACCTAAGATCAATGTTCCGTCTTGAGCTGCCAACCTATCTTTGCCAATAAATTTAAGATAATGAAAACCAAATCAGTACAACAGATACTGCCGCCACCTGCACCGCACATGGTGGGTGATGGTTTCAGGGTCCACAACTTCTTCCCAAGCGGATATGATATTGACCAGAAGAGGATGAGTCCGTTTTTTATGATGGATTATAACTCAAAAATTGATTTTTCTCCGAGGGAAATTCCGCGCGGCGTTGGTGTTCATCCCCATCGCGGATTTGAGACCGTTACGATTGCCTATCATGGAAAAGTAGCCCACCACGACAGTTTTGGAAACAGCGGTGTGATCAGTGAAGGTGAAGTTCAGTGGATGACTGCTGCTTCCGGAATCCTGCATAAGGAATACCATGAAAATGAATTCAGCAAGAAGGGCGGACCATTTCAGATGGTGCAGCTATGGGTGAATCTTCCTGCAAAAGACAAAAAGGCGACGCCGAAATACCAGGCGATCACACGGGATTCCATTGGCAAGGCCGAATTGCCCGGCGGCAGCGGAATTGTTGAAGTCATTGCCGGAGAATTCAATGGTGTAAAAGGACCTGCCTCTACCTTCACTCCTATTCAGATGTATAATGTCAGGTTGAAAAAAGACGAAACGTTATCTCTAAATCTCCCCGAGAATTTCAATACAGGAATCCTGGTAGTTGAAGGAAATTTAAAAGTAAATGGAAGTGAATCAGCGCCACAGGATCATTTCATCCTATTCAATAATGACGGCGAAGCGATTTCAATTGTTGCAGAAGATGATGCTGTTTTACTGGTGTTGAGCGGTGAACCGATCAATGAACCGATCGTGGCATATGGTCCGTTTGTGATGAATACGTACGATGAGATACAGGAGGCGATGGATGATTTCAGGATGGGGAAGTACGGAGTACTGGAGGACTAAATGGTTGTACGAATAACGAATCGATTCGAATTTACGAAGTACGATTGGTACGAATAACGAAAGCTTCCGAATTTACGAAGTACGAATGTCGAAACGATTCAAAATTACGAAGTACTATTGTAATAAAACCCAGAAGAGGTTCCCCGAATCAAATTAAAAGTCGAAAGAAAAATCGTAGGTAGTAATCTTTCATCAGAGTAAGACCTCTTCGGGGTTACAGTTTCAGATGTTTCTTTTTCATTCATGATAATTATTCTTTTATAAATTTTTTACTCAGATTCTCCTTCTCCGTGGTTACAGTAACAACATACATCCCCTCTGAAAACCCATCGCAGTTCAAATCCTTTGTATAATATTCAGAATTCAAACTGCCTTCATCATG
>CAYHHK010000026.1:33977-38866 GCA_964356415.1 uncultured Flavobacteriales bacterium | reverse complement strand
AAAAAAGTTGGTACTTTTCCACTGTGAAACAAAAGCTTTTCCTTTTAACGTTGCTGATGTTATTCTCTTTTTCCCTGCTGAAATCTCAGCCGGTAAAGGATTCCATCTCTTTCATAATGAAGGGAACAGATGCGGATACCATAAAGATCAAGAAGATACTTGGTCTTTACCATCATTATAAGTTGAATGATCCGCAACAGGCACTTATTGCCGCTGAGAGCGCCGGAAAAATTGCAAGTGAAAAAAAACTGGATCTGTTCATGGCCAAAGCTTATGGGTTCATGGGAACGGCCAATTACAACATGGACCGTTATCCCGAGGCGCTGGAACATTACCTTAATGCTTTACAGCTCTATGAAAAACTGGACAGGAAGCGCGAGCAGGGTGTCATCCTCACAAATATGGGCAATCTGTTACTCGACCAGGAACTTCCTGACCAGGCCCTTCCTTATTATCAACGGGCACTGGCAATTGACAAAGACCTTAAACTTGACGCCGACATTGCAATGGATCTGTTGAACATCAGCAGCGCATATTCAGTAACACCCAAACTGGACTCAGCCTACATTCTTTGTTCTGAGGCACTCCAAAAGGCAGAAGAACTGAAAGACACAGCCATTTATACCCAATGCCTTGGAAATCTCGGTATCATTGAGTTTCAGCAAAAAAAATATGACATTGCACTAAAGCACATCCTTGAAGCAGAAGACCTTTATAAAAAGCATGGTCTTGAAGCCAACATTGGTGTCCTGTTTCTCAGCCTTGGTGATATCTACCTGCAAAAAAAGGAAGTTGCCAAAGCAACGCTTTATTATAACAGGGCTCTTGAGAATGGAAAAGAAATGGAATCCATTGACGATGAAAGATACGCCTACCTGGGACTTTCGAAATGTGAAGAGCTGAAAGGTAATTTTCCTCAGGCATTTGACTATATTAAGAAATACAATGTACTCAACGACTCCATCTTTAATTTCAAAAGCAGCAGAAAACAGACAAGCCTCTTGCTGAACTATGAAATGGAGAAAAGGGATGTGATATTAAAAGCTGAGCAAGAGAAAAAAGAGGCCATTCATACCGCCGAACTTCACAGGCAACGATCTCAGAAGAATATCTTCATCGCAGGATTTATCATCGTTTTTGTACTCTCTTTTATCATGCTTAAACTTTACCGTGATAAAAACAGATCCAATAGAAAGCTCAGCGAAACACTTGCGCACCTGGAACACACACAATCACAATTGATACACCAGGAAAAAATGGCATCACTGGGAATGCTCACTGCAGGCATTGCCCATGAAATTCAGAACCCGTTGAATTTTGTAACCAACTTTTCAGATTCTTCTCTGGAAATTATCAAAGAGATTCATGAATCAAAAGATGAATTTGAAAAGCAGGAGTTGATGACTGAACTTACAAAAAATATTGAAAAGATCTCCGGTCATGGAAAGCGCGCCGACAATATCATCAAGAGCATGCTTCGACACAGTCATGGTATCCAGGAAGAAAATAGGCCGACAGCCATTAACAGAGTCTGTGATGAATTCCTGATGCTTGCTTACCACAGCATCCGGGCATCACATCCTGATTTTAACTGTGCCATTGAAAAGAAATTTCGGGAAGACATGCCAAAGGTGAACCTCATGGCACAGGAAATTACACGTGTGTTGCTCAATCTTTTTACAAATGCTTTTCATGCATTGAAAGAGCGAAAGGAAAAAGAACCCGGTTTTTCTGCCATCATAACGGTTTCAACAATGCTAAACAATCAGTTTGCTGAAATACGGATTCGCGATAACGGCACCGGTATTCCCAATGCGATCATAGATAAAATATTTCAGCCCTTTTTTACAACAAAAAAATCAGGTGAAGGAACCGGGCTTGGGTTGTCTATCAGCTATGATATTGTCAAAGCACATGGCGGAAACCTGAAAGCGGAGAGTAAAGAAGGGGAATTTACAGAGTTTTGCATTTCACTTCCTGTTACTTAATTTAATTAGGAAAGGGTCTTTTGCCAACGGCCTGAAAAACATGGTGAATGATTTTTTCCTCTTTTTTTGATTGATTTAACAATATAAACATAATGAATAACCCCGAAGCAGAGCTTCGAGGAATTCTTTTGATTAAATTACAGGTCGCTCCTACGGAGCTGAAAAACTGACCGACAATCAAACGCCTATTAATACTTCCCTTTCGGATTGAAAAGTTTTTCAGGAGGATATGTCAGTTCAACTATCCGTATAATGGTAGTCATTATAAGCTATGTAACCTGACTTTCTATGGGGTTATTACAAATTCAGGAATAGCCACTCTTCCTTCAGACGCGGCCCCTACGCAATTGCTTTCGCTTTTCTCCTTCGAATCCTGAACTCCACCAACTTCTTCAGCACATCATAATAAAGCGTGACAGAGAGCATCAATGTCATAAACCAGATCACCCAGATATTCACAAAATAGGTTTCCCACATTGTTCCGAAAACACTTTTCAGCGAAGCGAAAAAAGGCGCACGGATAAAAGTATTTTTTTCTCCCTCCATAAAAACCGGCTGAAATCTCTGTACTAGCTGGTCGCCCGATTGTTCCATCTGCTTTTTCTCCGCAGAATTTTTCAGGAGAATATTCAGGCTTTCATTCTCAAAATCATCTTTCTTCTTCAGTAACAATTCCATTCCTCCTGATTGTTGCTGCAATCCGGCAATAGTTGCTTCGCGGTGACTATTGGCGGCATTGTAAAGTTTGATGTAGTAATCCTTCCTGCTGTTCAGGAATTTTTTGAGTTCATTTCCTATAACTGCAGAAAATGAAGCCGGCGTTAATTGTGCAGCTAATCCAAATCCCCGAAGGCCTGAGTCTTTATCCTCTTTTGCCAGTTCAACCGTGAGCAATTGCAATTCTGAAGGAAATAGTTCACGCTTCTCAGGCTGCGTCAGCGCAAAAATGCAGAAGTCTGCTTTCTTGATCAGCTCATGAATTAAAAAATCTTTCTTAAAAGTTGCCTTGCTCATCTTCTTGTCGTCCTCGAAGAAATATTTTTCGTACGGATTGCTCTTGAACTGCCTTACAGCAATGGCTTCAAAAGCCCACCGCGATGCCATCACCTCTCCGAATACAGGCACTGTAGCATGGGTACTCAGTGTTGGATTGAGTTTTTCAAATTTTACAATGATGCCACTCAACAGTATTTGAGGAATGATGAGAATTGGAATGAGAATGTAAATCGTAACGGCAGAATTAAATGAAGACGAGATATTCAGCCCGAGGAGATTTGCAAAACACGCTGTCGTGAATAATACAAGCCAGTAATCACCATACATGTTCCCGATCCCCAGCACGGTGTTTCCGATAATGATGAAAGAAAATGTTTGTATGGCCGAAAGCACAAACATGATGGATATCTTTGAAAACAAATAACTGCTCCTGCTCAGGTTGAGAAAAGATTCCCGCTTTAGAATTTTACGGTCACGGAATATTTCTTCCGCACTTACCGACAATCCAATGAATAGCGAAACGATCACGCAGATGAAAATATATGCAGGGATATTCTGGTTGTCGCGGAATATGTATTCATGTCCGGGCAACCGATACTTGATCAGGAAAGACAATGCAAAGGCAAGCAATGGCGCCTCCAATAAATTGATGAGTAAATATTGTCTGTTGCTGAGCTTACTTAAAAGATCGCGTGTAATGAATACTTTGAATTGCTGAAAGCGCGATGGTTTCTGTCCTGGTATAACGATCCGCTTTTGTGAAACGGCTTCCGTAGGCTGCTTTCCTGCGATGTTCTTTACATAAAGTTTATTCCATTCTACCGGCGTTGTCTTTCTTGCATGCGCCGGATTTCCGAATTCATCCAGCACGTTTGCTTCGATCAGAGAAAACAATTGCTCTGAATTGATATTGCCGCAGGCAGCGCATTCGCTTTCATCTGCATTGGCACTCTCCATGGCATGCTTGAAATAGATGAGCGAATCGGATGGGTTGCCATAATAGATCGGGTAACCACCTGTATCAAGCAACAATAACTTATCAAACAATTTAAAGATATCCGATGACGGCTGATGGATCACAACGAATACCAGTTTGCCGTTAATCGTCAATTGCTTCAGCAAGTCCATCACGTTTTCCGAATCACGTGACGACAATCCGGAAGTTGGCTCATCCACAAAAAGCACTGGAGGTTCGCGGATCAGTTCCAGTGCAATGTTCAGTCTCTTCCGCTGTCCTCCGCTTATTGTTTTATCCAGCGGATTCCCTACCCTTCTGTCTCTTGTTTCGGCAAGGCCCAGATCATCCAGCAGTTCTGATACTTTCTGGTTGATGGCGATCTCATCGCGGGAGCCATAAGAGAGCTTTGTGTTGTAATAGAGATTCTGATAAACAGAAAGTTCATCCATCAATAGATCATCCTGCGGAATGTATCCGATGATTCCCTCCGCACTCTTCCTGTCCTTGTGAAGATCCACGTTATTGATCAACACCTTTCCGCGTGTTGGTTCGAGGTTTCCATTCAATACATTGAGCAGTGTTGATTTCCCTGCTCCGCTGCTACCCATTATGCCTATCAACTCACCCGACTTTGCCCTGAAGGAAACAGGGTGTAAACCGATATGTCCGTTGTCAAATTCAAAAACTACATCATCAGCAATAAAATTTATTTCTGATTGTTTGCCACCACTCACAAATCTTCGGATCACATCACTGTAATAAAGTGATTCGATCTTCTTTCCCCTGATTACTGAACCGGGAGTGAAAACATACACGAAACCATTCTTGATTGGCTGACCGTTCAGCGTCATTTCACTCTCTCCTGAATACCTGAACAAAACCGTCGAAACTTTTTTCAGGAAAGTCACAACGATGTCTCCGCTCATATTCTCTACAGCAATGTGATG
>CAYHHK010000026.1:27397-33877 GCA_964356415.1 uncultured Flavobacteriales bacterium | reverse complement strand
TTTTCAGGAAAGTCACAACGATGTCTCCGCTCATATTCTCTACAGCAATGTGATGCGCAAACGTTTGTTTCTTCTCTTCGCTGCTATTGATAAGGAGATATGATTCTGCATCCGGAAGTTCAGTACTATTCCCTGCAATGACCAGACATTTGGTATAATCTGCTTCAGGAATTTTAAAAACATCTGCTACAGTAGCTGCAAGCGAAAACGCCTCCAGTGAAGCTGATTCACTTGAAGAGTAAATGAATTCAATCAGCCGGATGAGCACGATGTATTTCTGGCGGACATTCAGTTCCAGATTAATGTCCCTGCAGATTTTCAATACCTCTTCCAGATCCGCCGCGCTATTATTTTCTCCTTCTGAACTCCCCTGCTTTTCTCTTTCAGATAAGAATTCATTAAAGACAGCGAGGTATTTCACCACCAGGTCGCTGCTTAACTGCTGACGTAAAAAAGCTTCTACGATTTGCCGGCTTTGAGCTGTAAGGCGTTCAGCGTTCGCTGCAAGTGCAAACAACTGAATCAATGCCCGAAGAATCTTCTCGCTCATATGTTAGACGATCCTGAAAATGCCGGTTATAAAAAAGGGACTCGTAAAAGTCCCTTAAAATAATTTTATCTCTGCTTACTTGATTGAATTATTTCTTGCTTCCGTAACAGCAGCAAAAATTTTCATCATGCTTTCCTTGTTCACTTGCTCAGGATCAGTAAAACCATCATACACTTTCTTGATCAATAACAAATTGGCCTCCACTTCTGCAGCGTCTTTGTCCTTGAACTGAGTAAACAAATCAACAAGGTTATTCAATACCAGCTTCTGCTCATAGATCTTGTCGAAAGACGTTTTGTATTTATCACCCCTGTCCTGGTCCTTCATCAGTCCGGATCCTATATAAAGACTTTCCATGAAAGAGCCGGCCAGAATATAACTGGCAATTTCAAGTCTTGAATTCGTGCGAAGGAACTTATCTGTTTCTGCATAAGCCTGGTCAACAATGACCATGATGGAATCCTTGTTATCATAGTTTGTTTTAAAACGATCCGTAAATTTTTCGAATGTTTCCAAAATGCCCAGGTTCTCAGCAAGCTTTCCTGAAGTGGAATAATAATCGAAAAGATCTTGTTTGTTACCATAGTAGGCAATGTATGCCATGTCCACTCCGTAGATACCATAGTTGATAGCCCGCTTATAAGACGAAAGGTATTTCTCTTCGTTATCTGTAGGGTTAAGAAGGGTATTGTCGAATGGGACCCGGGTAGAATAGATCGTGCTGATTACATTCAGCGGGGATGGGAGATTGGCAATCGTAAAGGAAAACCTGAAATCGGCCAGTTCATTGTAAACCATTGTATCAGATGCCAATAATACCGAATCTGCATTTGAAACAGCATTCGTGTTTTCCTTGTTGGAAGAACATGAAGAAAGCTGTAAGGCCGAAACTGAAAGGGCGCATAATACGCGAAGTGAGGTTCTCATATGTATAATAAATGATTTCTCGCAAACATACATAATACCTGTTAGCGTGCAAAGATTCAGGGGAAAAATTAATACGCCCTGAATGAGTTATTTTTTGAAGCTTCCGTCAATCATGTATATTTGAAACCTGATGCAAAGGCTCCTATTGATATTCCTATTTATGTTTTCCGGAAACATGTACGCCCAGACGATTAGCGGAACCATTGCTGATGCAAAAACGGGAGAGGCGATGATTGGCGCCACCGTAGTTGTGAAAGGAACCACTACGGGGACCTCTACAGATCTTGATGGTAAATTTTCTCTTCCGGTTTCGTTGCCATTGCCATTCAGGGTTATCATTTCAATCGTTGGTTACCAGAAGCAGGAACTGGAAGTTACGCAGCTTGACAAGCCGCTTACTGTAAAATTAAAATCTTCTGAGGTAGAATTAAAGAATGTAGAAGTAGTGGGTAGCCGCATTTCTGAAAAGCAAAAAGAAGCTCCGCTAACAGTAGAGAGCATTGATATGATTGCCATTAAAGAATCTCCCCAGGCAAGTTTCTATGAATCGCTTGGATCTCTTAAGGGCGTAGATCTTACATCTGCATCTCTTGGTTTTACGATTATCAATACACGTGGCTTCAACAGCACTTCTCCGGTTCGATCCCTTCAGTTGATTGACGGGGTTGACAACCAATCTCCAGGATTAAATTTTTCGCTCGGCAATTTCCTCGGCTGCGGAGAGCTCGATGTGATGAAGGTAGATCTGATTGCGGGAGCGAGCACTTCATATTTCGGGCCCGGGGCTTTCAATGGAGTAATAAATATGACAACACGTAGTCCGTTTGTAAAGCCCGGACTGGAAGTTACGTTTAAGGTTGGAGAACGCAATCTTTATGAACAGGCGTTTCGCGTAGCCCGGGTTTTCAAAAATAAAAAAGGAAGAGATCTTATTGGTATAAAGTTTAACCTATGCTACATGAAGGCGCTGGACTGGGCTGCCGACAATGATGACCCAACACCACAGTCGAAGCATGATAAAACCAATCCGGGAGGGTATGATGCCGTAAACAGGTATGGTGATGAGTTTTATTCCGGCAATGATTTTTCTTCTGTTCCGCTTTCCCATCCGGGCCTCGGAACCTGGTACAGAAGCGGGTATTGGGAAAAAGACATTGTGGATTACAACACACAGAATTTAAAACTTGGAACAGCCATTCACTATAAGATAACACCCGAAGTAGAACTCATCCTCGCTTCCAGTTTCGGAACGGGTACAACAGTTTATCAGGGAGATAACCGGTACAGTTTAAAAGACATTTCATTTTACCAGAACAGGATTGAAATCCGCAAACAGGATAAATTCTTCCTGCGTGCCTATTCTACCAATGAAGATGCAGGCAAATCGTACGATGCATTTTTCACTGCATTGCTCTTGCAACGGGAATCAAAGAATGACGAAGACTGGGCACAGGATTACAGCAAATACTGGAGACTGAATTATTCAAATACGATTTACGCATATCCTGACTACCCTCAACAAAGCGACTATGCCACATTTGTTGAATATAAAAATGCCATCAATCCTTACCTGCTTGAATATTATTACGATTCTCTGATGGGTTATCATACGGGAGCACGGGCGTGGGCAGACGGCATTGGTTATTCCTCAGACAATCATGCTTTTTTTCAGCCGGGTACCGACGCTTTCGATACCGCTTTTAATTCAATTATTTCACGGACGTCTTATGCAGAAGGCGGTTCCCGGTTTTATGATAAGTCTGCGCTCTATCATGTAACCGGGGAATACAAATTCACACCTAAGATTGCAGACATCATCGTGGGAGGGAATTACCGAATGTACAGGCCCAACTCAAACGGAACTATTTTCAGTGATACAGGAAATACAACAATTAAAAATTCGGAAATGGGTGTATATGCCGGGCTTGAGAAAAAAATATTCAAGGAAAAACTGAAGCTGAACCTTACGGGAAGGTTAGACAAAAATAAAAACTTTGATTACCTGATTTCTCCTGCATTGTCTGCAGTGTATTCTTTCAATCCACAGCAGATTATAAGGGTGTCGTTTTCTTCCGCCATCCGCAACCCGACCCTCACTGACCAATATCTTTATTATAACCTCGGCAGAGCTACGCTTAAGGGAAATCTGAACGGATATGATTCGCTCACCACAATTCCTTCTATTTTCAATTTCTTCAACACGCAGAATTTTGATACGCTTGAATACATCAACATTCTGCCTGTAAAACCTGAAGAAGTAAAGACCATTGAAATCGGATACCGTGGCACCATCCTGAAAAACATATTTGTGGATTTGGCTGCATACTATAGCACCTACAAAAATTTCATCGGATACAAATTAGGAGCTGATATCACTGAGCTACCACAATACGGAACAATATACATCAACAACATTTACCGTGTAGCAACCAATGCTGTAGACGCAGTAAAAACACGCGGCTTCAGCATCGGACTCAATTACTATTTCAGAAAGTATTTTATGCTGAATGGCAATTACTCATACAACAAACTAGACAGGGGCGGCTCCACAGATCCGCTCATTCCCGCTTTCAACACACCGGAGCATAAATATAATCTTGGCTTCAGTGCACGCGATCTCTATAATTTCGGGTTCAACATCAATTTCAAATGGGTGCAGGGTTTTGATTACGAAGGATCTCCGCAGTTTACAGGCTACGTACCTTCTTACAATATGGTGGATGCTCAGGTGAACTATCACATGCAAAAGATCCACTCGGTTCTGAAATTGGGCACATCTAACCTCCTCAATAACAAAAAGTTTACGGTATATGGCGGACCCAGAGTTGGTCGGATGGCCTATATTTCCATTACTGTAGATCTGACAGACTAACCAATTCAGCAGGCAAATATCAAAATTGAATAACTGCCATTAATGCTAATCATTGGGATAAATTAGACTGCTTTATTTTTTGTTTTTTTCTCCTTGCCACTTCTGTTCTAATTACCTTACTTTGTTTACCAATTAAGTTTAACCTCAAACTCATTTAAATGAAAAAAATTCTACAAACCATTACAGCGTGCGCGGCTATTTTGATTTCAACCAACGGCTATGCGCAACGCTACGTAACCGAAGTTTTTTCTTCGGTCGATTCAACCCAGAGCATTCCGTATGGATCCAACTACACTTTCCTGTCGGGAGCTCCAATGTTACAACCGCTTGTATTTGATCTTTACAAACCAAGTGGCGATGTGGCAACCAACAGACCACTGGTGATCATGATCCATACCGGTAGTTTTCTTCCTGCCATCATCAACCAGACTCCGACAGGCAATATGAGAGACAGCGCAACTGCTGAAATGTGCAGGCGTTTTGCACGCAGAGGATATGTTGTGGCAAGCATGGATTACCGGGCAGGCTGGAATCCGACAGCAACAGGTTCTGCCGGTCAGGATATCCGCACAGGATCATTGCTTCAGGCTGTTGGCCGGGCTGTGCAGGACGCCAGGGCTTGTGTCCGTTATTTCAAAAAAGATTTTGCAACCAACGGAAACTCTTACGGCATTGATACTTCAAAAATAATTTTGGGTGGACAAGGATCCGGAGGTTACGTAGCTTTTGCTGCAACCACGATTCATGATACGCTGGAAGTGTGGAAGCCTAAATTCTTTGCTGCTACCGACAATCCTACTTATGGATTTGCGGCCGGCGCTTCTTACTGGCTATCATTTATCTGGGGAGATTTCGATGGCAATGGTGGAAATCCTGCTTACAATAATTCAAACAACAATCCATCTTACAGCAGCGACGTTGCCATGATGTTTAACCTTGGCGGTGCAATGGGTGATAGTAGCTGGGTTTCAGCAGATGATGTTCCTATGTTAGCATTCCACGTAGTGGGCGATCCATTTGCTCCGTATGGAGAAGGAACAGTTGTGGTTCCAACCACAGGCGATCCTGTAGTAGATGTTTCCGGAAGTCACACTGCCATCAGAAAGGCAACTGAATTCGGAAACAATGATGACTTCAATTCATTTCCATACAACGACGCATTTACTTCCCGTGCTGACCTGATCAATGACGGCTATGATGGCTTGTTCCCTTTCTACATGTCCATTTCACAAGCCCAGGCAGGACCGTGGGAATGGTATGATTCAACAACTACAGTAAATTATGCCATTGCTTATGGTTTAGGTTCAGCTGCAGGTACTTCAATCTACCAGAATGCATTGCTCACCAATCCTGATATGAGCATGGCAAAAGGTATGGCATACATTGATACAATCATGGGGTATGCATGTCCGCGCATTTCAAAAGCACTGGGACTTGGTGTTGGCGTAAATGAGTTAGACCTTTTCCAAAATGCAATATCTGTTTATCCGAATCCCGCGACTTCTTCAGCGTCCCTGAAACTCAAAGCTGGAATTAAAGAAACAAACATCAGTGTTTCTGTAACAGACATCTCAGGACGTACCATTGAAACAATCAACTGGAGTGCTTCTTCTTCAAGAATTTTAAAACTGGATTTGAAGAATTATGCAAAAGGAGTTTATGTCATCAATGCCGAAACCAAAACATTCAGCAGCAAACAAAAACTTATTGTGCAATAAGGTTTATTAAATCATAATAATGAAAGAGGCGCTGATGAGGCGCCTTTTTTTATTGTGATGTGGGATAATTCTTGCATTTCCTGAAAAACATGCAATGAAACCTCCTTTCTTTGCAAACGCTTCATCAGATTGCCTTTCCGAACCTATGCAATTTAGTTTTTTAAGAATTTTCAGAATCTGCTTACTTACCACATTCTTCGTTTTGACTTGTGTTTTAATTGCCGGTGCTCAGGAAACAAAGGTCACAGGAAGGATCTATGACCCGCTCACCAATGAAGTAATTCCATTTGCTGCAGTTATTTTTAGAGGTACCACATCCGGAACCAACAGTGATATCGACGGAAATTACACTGTGAGCACCATGGAAAAGGTGGATAGCATCAGCGCCACTTTTGTGGGCTACCTGCCCGTAA
>CAYHHK010000026.1:0-27297 GCA_964356415.1 uncultured Flavobacteriales bacterium | reverse complement strand
ACCATGGAAAAGGTGGATAGCATCAGCGCCACTTTTGTGGGCTACCTGCCCGTAACGCTTCCTGTGCAGCGTGGAAAAACCCAAACCATCAATTTCGCTTTGCGCGTAAATAAGTTTGACCTCCCCGAAGTAAGTATAAAAGCAGGCGAAAACCCCGCAGACGTCATCATGCGTGAAGTGAGGAAAAACAAAGAAGCTAACGACCGCACTTCCGTAAATGCTTACCAGTACGAATCATACAACAAAATTGAATTTGACATCAACAACATTACAGACAACTTCAAGAAGAGACGTGTGTTCAAGCCCTTTCGTTTCATCTTCGATAATGTGGATAGTTCCGAAACAAATAAGCGGCCTTTCCTTCCGGTTTTTCTCTCTGAAACGTTAAGCGATATTTATTTTACCAAAGAGCCCGCACATACCAGGGAAGTTGTTAAGGCGTCTAAGATCTCGGGCGTTGAAAACAATACAATCTCTCAGTACCTCGGCGATTTCTACCAGCACATCAACGTGTACAATAACTATGTTTACCTTGTTGGAAAAGGTTTTGTAAGTCCGCTCAGCGATGTTGGGCCGGTTTATTATAAATACTACCTGCTTGACAGCGCTTTTATGAATGACCGTTGGTGTTACAAGCTCAAGTTCAAGCCACGCAGAAAACAGGAGCTTACATTTACAGGGGAAGTATGGATCCATGATACCACCTTTGCGGTGAAAAAAATTTCCATGCGCATAGCTGATGATGCCAACATCAACTTTATGGAAGACGTAGGAATTGTTGATGAATATGAATTTGTGGAGAGCAAGCAATGGATGCTCAGCAAGGAAATTCTGGTAATGAACATTGCGCCTACAGAAAGTAAGAAAAAAGAAACGATGGGTTTCATTGCCCGCAAAACAATTACATACAGAAATTTTGTTCTCGATAAGCCAAAGCCGGAATCGTTTTTTGCTGACGGGGAAGAGGTGACTGTAAATGATTCAGCAACCGGTAGGAATGAATCGTACTGGCAACAGATGCGGCATGATTCGCTCACCGCCAATGAGGAGAAGATTTATGCCATGGTAGATACCCTTGAAAGTCTTCCCATTTTCAATACATATCTTGATGTAATTACTTTTCTAGCCACCGGGTATTATGAAGCCGGGCCTGTTGATATCGGCCAGCTCTTTTCTTTGTATAGCTTCAATTCATACGAAGGAAGCAGAGTAAAACTGGGCGGCAGAACCAATAATAAATTCAGTAAGGCAATTCAATTGAAGGGTTATTGTGCTTATGGATTCCTTGACAGCACATTCAAATACAGTGGTGGGTTTGAATATTTTTTCGACAATAAACATTCTACATCCTTCGGTGCCTCTTACAAAAAAGACGTTGAGCAACTCGGTAAACAACTCAGCTCTTTTGAATCTGATAATTTGCTCGTCAGCGTACTGAGCAGAACAGCAGGCTCGCGCTTCAGCAGTATTGAGCAAGAAAAAATTTTCTTCGAAACGTATGTTCTAAAAGGACTGAATGCCAATGTTGCATTCTTTCACCGAAACATCAATTCGCTGAGCGGTGCCGACTTCAATTATTATGCTGATGCCGCGTATCAGGATATAATAACCACGATCAATACCTCCGAGATTTCACTATCCTTTCGGTATGCTTATAAAGAACGCTTTGTGGAATCGGGAAGAAAAGGTGCCGTTGGCCGAAAATCAACACGCATTTCACTTGGAAGTTCATATCCAATTACACAGATAACCTACACGGCAGGACTCAGGGATCTGTTGGGTAGCGACCTTGTTTATCACAAATTACGCATCAACATCAAAGACAACATTTACTGGGGCAATTTCGGCCATACCGGCTATGAACTGGAAGCCGGAAAAATATGGGGCACCATTCCATACCCACTGCTTGAAGTGCACAAAGGAAATGAAACATATACCTATAGCAATTCATTGTACAACCAGATGAATTATTTTGAATTTGTAAGTGATGAATTTGCTTCGGCATCTCTGGTCCATCACTTCGGGGGCATCTTTTTTGACCGCTTTCCATTATTCCGCAAATTGAAATGGCGCGAAGTGGTCCAGGCAAAATTTCTGCTGGGGCGGGTGGGGGAGAATAACCGCAACATCATGGTTGATAAAAACACTTTTGACTCCCTCGAAAAACCTTACATTGAAGGAGGCGTCGGCATTGAAAACATCCTCAAGTTCGGCCGCGTGGACGTGATTAAGCGTTTCAGCCACATCACAAGAAAAGAGAAGGTTTCCGATATGATTCGAGTCAGTCTTGTGCTTAGTTTTTGATTTTTATCCCTGGTTCATTTATAGGTCAAACACTTTATAACCATCAAATAAAAATCCATTTACCACATAGAAGGCACATAGGGCACATAAAAACCCTTAAGAGTTTAGCAATGTGATCTATGTGCCTAATGTTCTGATTTTTTGAATCTCCAAAATTGAATCCAAGCCCCTCGTTGATTTTGCGTTTCTTTGTACCACAATTGACAACCACCACGGTCAGGACATGATTCTAAAAACTGAAAACCTCGTAAAGAAGTACAAGAAGCGCACCGTGGTGGATAATGTTTCCATTGAAGTGCATCAAGGGGAAATTGTTGGATTGCTCGGACCGAACGGTGCAGGAAAAACGACGTCTTTTTACATGACCGTAGGTCTCATCAAGCCCAATGCAGGACATATTTACCTCGACAAAGAAGACATTACAAAGTTGCCGATGTATAAACGTGCACAGCTGGGCATTGGTTATCTTGCACAGGAAGCATCGGTATTCCGCAAGCTGACTGTTGAGGATAATATTCTTGCGGTTTTGGAACTTACTTCTTTGAGCCCTGAAGCACAGAAGAAAAAAATGGAATCGTTGCTGGAAGAATTTGGACTGAACCGGGTGCGGAAAAACCGAGGCGATCTCTTATCAGGCGGCGAAAGACGCAGGACAGAAATTGCCCGTGCGCTTGCGGTGGATCCGAAATTTATTTTGCTGGATGAACCGTTTGCGGGCGTGGATCCGATTGCTGTTGAAGATATTCAAACCATCGTATCACACCTCAAAGACCGCAACATCGGCGTACTCATTACCGATCACAACGTACATGAAACACTCAGTATCGTTGATCGTGCCTACTTACTTTTTGAAGGAAAGATCCTGAAAGCCGGAACAGCTGAGGAACTTGCGGCTGATGAAACTGTACGGAGGGTTTACCTCGGACAGAATTTTGAACTCAGGAGGTAGTTGATACGTTTATTGGTTGATGTGAGCTGAAGCTTAACCAATCAACTACTCAACCGGTTTTATCTCAAACAAATACCCTTCAATAATTGGGTTGCATAAAAGTTTTTTACAGGCCGAATCTACTTTTTCCTTTGCTGCATCTTTGGAATCAGCCTCTACTTCTAATGTGATGTGCTTTCCCATGCGGACGTTTTCGATTTTCTCCAGTCCCATGTTTGCAAGTCCCATGCTGATGGCTTTACCCTGAGGATCCAGTAGCGCCTTCAACGGCATGATATCTATTTCTGCGGTGAATTTCATATTTGTTTAAAGTTTCAAGTTTGATGTTGCGAAGTGTATCCGCTTTTTGTTGTTAGGGGTTAACCTTATTATAGAGACCTTTTTTTACTATTGACAAAAGTACGTACAAGAATATTATCAGTGGCAAGGCAGTAAATTTTAGTAACACGAGAAGAATTGCTGATGCAATGATGAGCATGAATTGGTAGCTGTTATCCTTCCAAGAGAAATTTTTGAATTTCAATGCGATGAGCGGTAATTCTGCAATGAGCAGATAAGACATCAGTAAGCTCAGGCCGATGATGAAATACGGATTAAGTATGATGCTGCGCAGGCCGAGCTGGTCATTCTCAAGGATGAGGGGCAGCGAAACAATCAATAAAGTATTGGCCGGTGTAGGAATGCCAATAAAGGAATCTGATTGCCGTGTATCCAGGTTAAACTTCGCCAGCCGCAATGCGGAAAAAAGGGTAACAATAAATGGCGCAAATTGAATCCCCCTGATGAGCATTTCATTGTCTGAAATAGACGCTACATTTACCTGAAGTAATTTGAAAAGAATTGCTCCGGGCACAAATCCAAAGCTTACCACATCGGCCAGTGAATCCAGCTCTTTTCCAATCGGAGAAGACACCTTCAGTATCCGTGCAGCCATTCCATCAAACAGGTCGAAAACTGCAGCTATAAAAACCAGATATGCAGCCCATTCCAAATGGTTTCGGAAGATCATCACCACGGCAATGCAGCCGCAAAAAAGGTTCAAACATGTAAGAAAATTGGGGATTTGCTTTTTCAATTTAACTCGAATGATGGTGGCACAAACTTATTAAATTCCTCTTGACATTTTGATGACACACTTTGCCCCTTTTGAAAGATATTTGCACTGTATTTCAAAACAAGGCAGTGCATCAGTTAACAGTAGTAGCATTTACACACAAAAACACCTCTCTTAACGATCTTTCAAGGTTTTTCCTTCATGATGAAAACCATGATGAGCGTTTGCAGAAGCTGAAAGCCCTTTGCGGGATTTCTGAACTGCTTTATATATCCACATGCAACCGTATTGAATTTGTGTTCAGACATCAGGGCAAACCGGATCACCCATTTCTGAAATGGTTTTTCAAAAATTTCCGTGATGACTGGACTGAAGAAGATGTCACTTTTGCAATTAGTCATGCACATGTTTTTGAGGGTGACGCGGCAATCAGGCATTTAATGGAAGTCGCAAGCTCACTTGATTCAATGGTAGTGGGTGAACGAGAGATCATTACACAGGTCAGGAATGCTTATGACCGCTGTAAAAGGGCGGGCCTTACAGGGGATTTTATCCGGCTGGCCATTAAAAATGTCATTACAACAGCAAAGCAGGTATATACTGATACGCGCGTTGGCGAAAATCCGCTCTCTGTTGTTTCTCTTGCCTTTCGAAAACTTCGGTCTCTGAATGTTCCGCCCGATGCACGGTTTATCGTTCTCGGAGCCGGTGAAACAAATGGTAATTTACTCAAGTACCTGGATAAGCATGGCTATAAAAACTTCACGGTCTTCAACAGGACGTTGAGCAAAGCAATAATTCTTGCTGAAAATATTTCCCGTTCAGGAGGAAGTGTTGGTGCGTTTTCACTTGATGAACTTTCAGGTTTCAATAAAGGGTTTGATGTGTTAATATCCTGTACCTCGGCTCCCGGAGCAATTATTGACAAACAAATCTATGCCACTCTCTTACAAAATGAAAAAGGCAACAAGATCATCATAGACCTTGCATTACCTGCAGATATTGCTGATGAAGTGATTTCCGGTTTTGATGTTCAGTATATCGGACTTAATGAATTAAAGAAAGAAGCAGAACATAATCTGCATGAGCGTGAGGGAGAGGTTGCCGCTGCAATGGAAGTAATCAATGATGGTATTGAAGAGTTTCATGCTCAGTTTCGCACACGTAAAGTGGAATTAAAGATGCGGGAAGTCCCGGAAAAGATTCGTGCAATAAAGACGAAGGCAATGAATGATGTTTTTGTCAATGAAATAAATTCTCTGGATGAAAGATCAAAAGAAGTGCTGTTCAGCGTTATGGACTACATGGAAAAAAAATGCATCAGCGTGCCGATGGTGATGGCGAAGGAGATAATTCTTAATGAACAGTAGTTCCTTCAGGCCTTTCAAATTCTCTCATGAAAAGTCACCGCTCACCCTGGCCTTAAAGGGAAACCTCCGCTCGAAGGACTTTTGCAATTAGCCATGCTTAAAGAGGAGCCTGCCATTATTAATTTAGCCTATAGTACTATCTTTCTATTACTTGTACATTTTTCGCTTCCAACCCCATGAAATCACCTGTAATCATAGCAACAAGAGGAAGCGACCTCGCTCTTTGGCAAGCAAACTACATTGCAGCAAAGTTGAATTCCATCGGACTGAAAACCGAATTGAATATCATTAAAACACAGGGAGATAAAATTCAGCACCTGAGTCTGGAGAAACTGGAAGGGAAAGGATTTTTTACCAAGGAAATTGAAGATACCTTGCTGAATAATGAAGCCGACATTGCTGT
This sequence comes from uncultured Flavobacteriales bacterium, assembly GCA_964356415.1. Lineage (GTDB taxonomy): Bacteria > Bacteroidota > Bacteroidia > AKYH767-A > 2013-40CM-41-45 > JAPLDB01. The sequence goes on along the minus strand of CAYHHK010000026.1, from coordinate 21,217 downwards.
TCATTCACACAAAGACCTGCCCACTGAATCACATCCTGATTTAATCATCGCTGCAGTTTCTGACCGCGAAGATCCTTCTGAACTTTTATTAATAAGGAAAGAAAGTGTTGATGCCAGGCAAAAATTCTCAGTGAAAAAAAACGCTGTTGTCGGCACGTCTTCCTCCAGAAGGAAATCACAACTGCTTGCTTTCAGAAAAGACATTGAACTGAAAGACCTTCGCGGAAACGTTCCCACGCGGATCGATAAATTGAGGAAAGGAGATTACGATGCAATTCTCATTGCTTCAGCAGGAGTTGAAAGGCTTGACCTTGATATTTCCGATTTGCATGCAGAAAAGTTAAACCCAAAAGAATTTGTCCCTGCTCCGGCACAAGGCGTGTTGGCTATACAGATCCGCAAGGGTGAAAATGATTTATATCAGAAGTTACAGGCGATTCATAAATCAGATATTGCATTGCAGATAGGTATTGAAAGAAAGGTGTTGAATCTTTTTCAGGGCGGTTGCCAGATGCCCGTTGGTGCATATTGTGAATATGATGAGGATAAAGAAGTTTTCAAAACGTGGGTTTCGAAATCTGTTACCTGGGATCAGCTGCCTGTCGGTATTTATACTGAATCGAAAAATCAGGAAGGGCTTGCCGAAAAAATTGTCGCCAAAATAAAATCGGTTAAGCCGGTTTCAGTTTTCATTACAAGGAATCTGAAAACAGATGATTATTTTCATCGCATACTGGAACACCATGGATTTACTGTTGAAGGAAAATCACTGATTGAAATGAAGCCAACGCCGGTGCGGAGTATTCCGGTTACAGACTGGATATTTTTCTCAAGCAAACATGCGGTGAAATTCTTTTTTCTGCAAAAGCCGGACATAGGAAATCAGAAATTCGGATGCATTGGAAAAGCTACAGCCGAGGCAATTAGAAAATATGGCAGACGTGCAGATTTTATTGGCTATTCAACAGACACTAAGATGACAGGCAAACAATTTGCTTCAAGAGTTGGAGATGGAACTGTATTATTTCCCATGGCCAAAGAAAGCATGCGCAGCGTGCAGAATGGTTTTGTAAAACGGGAACAAACAATTGACCTCGTTGTTTACGAAACCCTTAAAACGGATGTGCAGATTCAGACATCCGTTTTTGACGTATTTCTGTTTACAAGCCCGTCGAATGTGGAAGCATTCTTTGAAAAAAACAAACTTACATCCTCGCATAAAGTAATTGCCATGGGCGAAGCCACAGCTGCCGCATTAAAAAAACATGGCGTCTTACATCCTGCTCTACCTGATGACTTCAACGACGTAGCACTTGCCCGCGCCACATTCGGCATTTCATCCATCTAGTGCTTTAAATATTACATCTTACATATATTACCTCCTTATGCTTCACCGCCCCAGAAGATTACGAACCTCCCCGACTATTCGTGAGCTTGTTGCCGAAACACGACTTTCTGCCAACATGTTCATCTATCCTTATTTTGTAACGAAAGGAAAAAACAAAACCGAAGCGATTGATGCCATGCCGGGCATCAGCAGATTTTCAATTGATCAGCTCATTCCTGATGTTGAAAAAGGGTTGATGGCCGGGGTCAACAAAATATTATTGTTTGGCGTTGGAGAAGAAAAATCTGAAGATGCACATTCGTCGCATGATGCACATTCTGTTGTAGCAGATGCCGTGCGTGAACTGAAGAAAAAATTCGGGAGTGATCTTTTTATTGTGACTGACGTTTGCCTTTGTGCTTATACAACGCACGGCCATTGCGGAATAGCCTCTCCCCCAGCCCCTCTCCCCCGCCCGACCGCGTCATCCGGGCGGGAAAGGAGAGGGGGGGAAATTCTCTACATAGATAATGATCTCTCGTTACCAATTTTGGCACAAATGGCCCTTGCGCATGCACAGGCCGGCGCCGACATGGTTGCACCCAGCGACATGATGGACGGGCGTGTGGCTGCGATCCGGAATTTACTTGATGATAGCGGGTTGGTGAACACACCCATCATGAGCTATTCAACCAAGTTTGCTTCTGCCTATTACGGACCCTTTCGTGAAGCAGCAGATTCGGCTCCCGGTAAAGGCGACAGAAAAAGCTACCAGATGGATTTCAGGAATGGACGCGAAGCTTTGCGTGAGGCACAGCTGGATGAAGACGAAGGGGCAGACATCATCATGGTAAAACCCGCGCTTGCTTATCTTGATGTGATCAAGACCGTTCGTGAAAATACATTGTTACCGGTGGCCTGTTACAACGTATCAGCAGAATACAGCATGGTAAAAGCCGCAGCCAGAGCCGGCTACATTGATGAACAAAGAATTACGATGGAAAATATGTTTGCCTTTGCGCGTGCGGGAGCTGACATCATCATCAGCTACCATACAAGGGAGATTTTTGAGAAGGGGTGGATGTGAAAAATATCGCAGTAACAACTATTTAATGCTGTCTCTTCGCACAGAGGTATTTATGATGTGAGTCTGCTGGAAGATAAATCCAGGCCTCAAATTATACCGATACGGTATCTGTAATAGTCCAATGCGCCTTGCGGCTTTTGAACTATAACAGCTACTCTATCGGCATTATACCAGAAACATTTTTGGATTAATTTGAATTGAGTAATGGTATTATTTATTCGCCGGATCATTCACAGGTTTCACATTCCTTTATCCCTTTTTACTCCTTATTAAGCAATTCCGGTGAAACATTCCAGTACCCCTGGTTATTAATTAGAACCGAGACCGACTTTGAGTTCATCTTAATAATTTTTCCGGTTCTCCTTACTTCATCATTTCCATACCATGAAACCATGTCCCCTATATTGAATTTAGACATCGTCATCACCGTCCCGGTCTGTCTAATCATTCTCATGCGATTTACGATCATGGTGTTCAATACATGTAAGTCAAAATAATTTAAATCTTCAAGGATGGGTTCCCATTTTTTCCTGATTCCATCTACATTGTCGGGGTAATTCATAGCATCATTTATATTTGTCTTTTAGTTTATCTGTTTTTCCCTTTACCTTTTTCCATATTGCCTCAGCCGTAACCGGATCAATGCCGGCCTTATCAGCAAGTTCATTTACGTTTATTTCCTTTCCTGTATTATACATTGGAAGCGCAAGCTTCAAAAAATGATTCAGTTTTTCAAGTTCTTTCGACCTATTTGCATCCTGTGTGCTGAATAGTTTTTCGTATGGATGTAATCTGATTTTTTTATTCAGAACTTTTTCCACCGTTGATAACATGGAAGGAGAAACCATAACATCAGGATCATGGTTCAACACAAGGCCCATGCCTGCCAGTTTTTCGGTAAGCAATGAGAAGCCATGGGGAGTCATGGCTGTGCGAACAAGCGCTTTCGATTTTTCATCATAGTATGCCATGGCATAGTGCGGAAATTCTGCGGCCTTTTTCAAAGACAGTCGGTAAACGTTTTTGTTCCATGCAACATCAAAGTCTGTTCGTAAAAGTTCCGTTGAAAAATCTGCAGTCTCATCTTCGGCCAGGCAGATAATGGTTTCAAAATCACGGGATATCACCACGGGCAGGTTAGAGGCGCACATTAGCATAAAAAACGGAAAAGGGTTTTTTTCAACTTCGGCCATTAAGCTTTCTTCATCATTTATCCGGGAATTGATTTCTGTGGCAAAAAAGAATATATCATCCGCTGAAAAACTTCTGAATGGTATAATAAGTCCGAAGGTTTGCCAGCATTTTCCGTTAAAGGCGATCAGGTTGAACCATAAACGCGGATGCATTTCGTTTTCAGTTGCCTGCATCCCCGGAGAATAAAGCAGGTACTCCTCTCCCGTCATCACATCCTCCATTTGAAAAAAAGAATCGCCTGGCCGGGCCACAATCTGTGCAAAGCTGAAATGCCAGCGGGATGCTGCCTGTGCCTCCAGGTACCTGAATTGTTCTTCCGGCAATTGTCTGATAGCCGGATGAGTAAGGTAACTTTTAATCAAATCATTTTCCCCGAACACCTTGTGCGCAATATATTCGGATTTGAGAAAATTAATATATGAAACAGGAATTTCTGAAGCTGCACGTCTGTACTTTTTCAGGAACCCTTCAATCTGTAAAACCAGTTTTTCCCTGTCAGCCGCATAATAAATAAGAAACTCATCTACCACCGTCCGGCTTATGGCAGACAGTGATTCACAATGTTTTTTTATCTCACCGTATTTCATCACTATTTATAACTTTTATTAACTTTTCCGTGATGGCTTGTTGCAAAGCCTGAATACAATTCACTTCTTCCAATCCAAAACTAATAAAAAAAAACCGAGATTTTGGGATTTTAAATAATAAGTCATCAATCTCCGCTGCCAAGGCCGGCATGATGGCAAACATGTATGCCTTTGCGAGCGCCGGCACTGATATTATCATTGAGTGCATCCCGGCAGGTCTCTCCCGGCGCAAGCAGCGTTCGAAGAACTGCCAGTAGTGAATGGGGTAAAATGCCCTCGCCATTCATGATAAAACCAATACCGGCTTCCCTTCCTGGAAGTTTTTTGTAACTTTGTTTTCATAATTTTTTACTTGCATGTCATACACACAAATCATTTCCATCAATCCTGAAATAAGGTTTGGTAAACCGTGCATCAAAGGCACCCGCATAGCCGTGGTTGACGTGCTTGGCTGGCTTGCATCAGGCATGACTTACGAGCAGATATCAAACGATTTTCCCGGTATTACCAAAGAACACATTCTTGCATGCCTTGAATATGCCGCTGACCGCGAAGGTAAATTGAAAATTGCACTCTGAGATGAAGTTGCTTTTCGATGAAAATATTTCGCACAAAGTGGTGAATAAGATTGCTCATTTGTTTCCTGACTCAATTCACATTAAACAGATTCAGCCGTTGCTGATCAGCGATTCATTTATTTTTGAATACGCCCGCCACAACGATTTTTCAATTATAACTTTTGATGAGGACTTTAATAATCTTAGTTTGCTGAAAGGATATCCTCCCAAAATTATCTGGCTGCGAACCGGAAATACTTCTACAGAAAAATTAGCTCAGCTTATTATTGAAAAATCTGAAGTGATTAAAGGTTTTCTATCTCCCGAATTCGAAAACGACTATGGTTGTCTTGAACCGTATTAGTTGCAATTCATCATTATATGCTGGAAGGTCTTCATGTCAAGGATATGTGTGGGAGTGATCGATAGTTATCAGACATGAAAAGTCTCGAATGTGTCAGGTGAAAAGAACGCCTGGCACCCATAAAAAATTATCCACATCAGGTATTCAGGTAATGGGCGTAGCAACACGCAACGCCCGGCGGGGGAATCATGTTCGGGGCTAAAGCCCGTTGAGTCATCGGTTCATTAACCCCGACCTTAAGGTCGGGGTTATTCAAACAGTCTGTTTTGGCTTTAGCCATGATTCTTATTTCATCCCTTTACTCCGCTATTAGCAAGTTGCAACGACCATCTTAGAGTATTTCCTGCTGTCTTGAGAGAAAGCCATTGCGCTGAGAGACCTGACAGAGACTACTAACGCATAAAATATTCGCATATTCAAGGCACTCTCGAAGATCCATTAGCAGTTAATGAATAATTCCCTTGGCTTCGGACAAATCAATTTGATGTTTTATAATTGAGTATATCTGGCGGGCCTCCCTCGGCGCAAACATCGTTCGACCAAACAGCAATAATTAGTAAAGATTTAAATCAGGCTTTTTTCTTGCATTAAGTGCGTCACTTAGTTTTTGATAACCAATCCATTCTTCAGTATTCCATTTTTACCACTCACAGAATACATATAAATTCCAGTTGCAAGTTGCGTCGTTGTGAGGTTTGTCATCTCACTGAAAGAAACCTGAAGTACAGCTCTTAAAGTCATATCGCAAATTACAAATGTCAATGGTTCTAAAGAGTTTACTTTAAGATTGATGTATTCAGAAAACGGATTTGGAAAAACATCAACTGTATTAATTGTTTCGTTGAGATCAGAAATCCCGGCAAAGGAGCAAGGAAGGTGGGCAAGAATAGGATACGCGCGATTGATCTGAGTACTGTCTCCCAGGTCATAGGAATCATTTTTTCCCCACGCTATTACCCTACCATCAACCAATGAAGCAAGCGTATGTTGACCGCCCGCTTTCATACTCTTAACATTGCTCAGGAATCCGGCACCGCCAATTCCATGGACCCGCACCGGCGTGTTTCTATTCATAGCAGTTCCATCCCCAAGTTGTCCATAAAAATTATAGCCCCATGCATACACATCATGATTGTTCGTAATCGCGAAAGAATGCTGATCGCCTGCACAGACGGCAATTACATTTTGCAAAAATCCAATTCCATTTTCGCCAACAACCTGTACGGGTAACGAATAGAATAGATAATTACCTGTTCCCAGTTGTCCGTAAGTATTATAGCCCCAACTCCAAACTGTACCATCACTTTTTACCACAAGGTTAATGTCTCCATTTGCCGATATTGCAACAACGTGTGAAAGACCGGGTACCGTAACCGGTACAAGAACATTCTTTCCCCACTCAACAATAGTGCTGTCAGCTCTTAACGCGAGGCAAAAATCTGAACCGGCACTGATAGCTGTGATGTCGTTCAGGTAACCGACATTCTGAACTCCATGAACTTTTTGTAAAAAATTTCTGTGGCTGGTTGAATTGTCACCTAACTGGCCGTTGGTATTATATCCACAAGCCATGACAGTACTATCGTTCATCAGAAAAATGGAATGATAATATCCTACGGAAATTTCTTTAACATTAGTTAATGAACCCTGGCCATTTTCTCCTTTCACCGGCCAGGGAAATTGCCTGAATGAAATGTTGGTGCTGTCACCCAGTTGTCCCCAGTTTCCTTCTCCCCAGGCCCAAACAGTTCCATTACTGGCAAGTGCAAGAACATGGCTGTATTCATCATCTACATCTATAATTGATGTCAGAAGTGAATATCCATTTTGCCTATAAACCGTATCCGGCACCATTACCTGATTGGTGTGTTGTCCATTGTTGGTTCCGCCGCATGAATACAGCGGAGAAAATTCTGAACAACTCATAAAAATATTGCCAACCCCAGAACCTAATGCCGGCTGGGAATAACAGATTTGAGAATCAATAAAAATCCCTAAACAAATGATTGCATGTATGAAAAAGTTTTTCATCGGAATGGTTGTTTGTGTTTTAATTCAATAATCAGCTCAGTGGATTTAAAGAAAGTTACCCAATTTACGGAAAAACATCAAATGCCATTAACCTTCCATTTTTAGGGTTGAGGTTCAGTTTAAAATTTAACCACTAAGGATCTAAGATCACAAAGCTGCACCAAGAAGAAGATCTATTAGAAGTTAATTAATAGCTCCTATGGCTTCGGACAAATCAAATAGATGTTTTATCATTGAGTACATCCTGGCAGGTCTCTCCCTGCGCAAACATCGTTCGACCTGCCAGCAGTAAATTTTTTTCGGCTGTTAAGACAGGTTACTATAAAACTGAGACCTGAGTGTGCTAAACCCGATAGTAGCGGAAAGCCTCCGCCATAGGCGGAGCTTGCAGCGGATAGCGGGAAAGGAGGGAACTATGAAACAAGTGATTCCTTTTCCAATCAGAATTGTCCTGCAGTTTGGTCTTCGCGTCAGAAATTTGTATGGTGAGTCCGATAGAATAGAAATGAAAGGTACTGATTGTGACATGTGAAATTCAAAACCCCGAAGTGTTAGAAAACCTCTCCGGGGTATTGCATTTGTAAATTCGTATTCCTATTAGTAATCCGTAGATCATTTATCTTTTTTCGGATAAACAGGCGGAGGAGCAAGTTCCTGCCTGTGCTGCTGCAGCTCTGCTTTTATTTCCTGGATACTTCGGTCCAACTGCTGGTCAACTCCTGTGTATTCGAGGTAGGGATCCTGGTCCACAAAAATATCAGGGTCAACTCCGTATCCTTCCATGATCCATTCTTTTCCATCGGTATCGTAGCGTGAGAACTCCGGTTTATTGAGAAAACCTCCGTCAACAAATGGAAGCGAGCCGCGGATGCCCACCACGCCGCCCCATGTGCGGTGCCCGATCACTTTTCCCATTTTTAATTTCTTGAAACGGTATGGAAAAATATCTCCGTCACTTGCGCTGTACTGGTCAATGAGCACAACCTTCGGTCCGAGCTGCATGTCGAATGGATTGGGCTGCGGTACATTGTTCCGTGCCATGCCCACCATGGCAAGTTCGCGCGCTAACCGTTCAATGATCATCGGTGAAACATTTCCTCCGCCATTTCCCCTGTCGTCAATGATGAGCGCTTTTTTGGCAAGCTGTGGATAAAAATGTTTTACAAATTCATTCAGTCCTTCCACACCCATGTTCGGTATGTGAATGTATCCCACCTCACCGTTCGTCGCATCGTTTACTTTCTTGGTGTTGTTCATCACCCAGTTGTAATAATATAGCCCGGCTTCACTCGCCGTGGGTACTACCAGCACTTTTCTTGCGCCTGCATCAGCGGCTGTGCTGTTAAGTGAGATTTCAACCTGCTTGCCGGCAGTGTTCACAAGCGACTGGTAAATATCATTCATCCCTTTTGTGGAAACCCCGTTCACGGCAACGATGTAATCGCCTTCTTTCGCATTCACGCCAATGTCGAGCAGCGGTGAACGGTCATGGCTATCCCAGTTTTCTCCTTCCAGGATTTTTTGGATCCTGTAATATCCCGAAGCATCGCGCGTGAGTTCGGCGCCAAGTAAACCCATTTGTATGCGTGCCGGTTTCGGAGCATCACCACCGCCGGTGTACGAATGCCCGGTGTTCAGCTCGCTTATCATTTCACCGATGATGTAAGTGAGGTCGTAGCGGGAATTCACATACGGAAGTAACACCTCGTACTTCTTTTTCATTGAGCTCCAGTCAATGTTGCTCATCGTAGGATCCCAGAAGAAATCTCGCATCTGTCTCCATGATTCATTAAATATTTGTGTCCACTCCGCTTTGCGGTCCACAAAAACTTTCATGTTGCTGAGGTCAACTGCCTTTTCAAGGTCAAGCTTTTCCTTCGGAACTTCAACCGAATAATAATTCTTATCCCGCACCACCATCATCCTTTTATAATTGGCGGACACAGTGAAGAAATCCACATTTCCCAGATCCGTTTCTTTTTTCTCTTTCAGGTCATACTTTTTCATTGCTGTCTTTTCCGACTTCTGGGAATTGAACGTGTAATACACCTTTTCGCCGATGCAGTATGCGTTGTTATAGTTTCCGGGAGGAACATCAAGAGAAACAATGCGACCGCTGATGCCGTCAAGATCAATGGTGATTCCCTTTGCGGCCTCTTCCTTCTTCTTATCTTTTTCATTGTAATCTTTTTTCTTTTCTGAAGCTTCGTCCTTCTTTTCTTCTTTCAAATTCACTTCATCATTCTTTGGCGCGAAAGGAGAAGGAGTATTTTTTGCAAGCGTAACGAGATAAACCTTACTCATGTCAGCATAGGCATGATTCCATTCCGTGGCTGAATAGATCGGGTTGAAGTCGCGGTCGGAAACGAAGACGAGGAACTTGCCATCATCGCTGAATGTTGCGTTGTAAGAATTGTACCAGCCATCGGTAACGGGTGTGGATATTTTCGAAGCGACTTCGTAGAGTATAACGATCTGGCGGAATGCATCGTCCTGCCTTGTGTACACGATCCATTTGCTGTCGGGGCTCCACCACTGACTGCCATACTCTCCCGTCTTTGCCTGTTCAACGAGCACCTGCTCCTTCGTATCCACGTTTACATAAAACAACCGAAGCTTGTTATCGCTCCACATGATCATCTTGCTGTCCGGGCTCCATGTGATTGCATATTTATACGTGTCGCCATTTTTAGTGAGTTGCACAGGAGCTTCGCTTCCGTCCTGCTTCGTCATATAAATTTCCGTTTCGCCGCTTGCATCGCTGATGTAAGCAATGCTCTTGCCGTCAGGGCTCCACTGTGCATCGCGTTCATGGCTGTTGCTGCTTTTGGAAAGATTTCTTGTAATTCCGCTCTTCACCGGTATCGTCCACACATCTCCGCGCGCAGTCATCACGAGGCGGTTGCCGTCAGCACCTATGTCGGCAGTGTTGATGAACTTACTTGCATCAATCCATGCGTTGCGTCCCCCATCTGCATCGTCTGCAATGCTGATGGTGATCTTTGAATCGGTTGAGGTTTTAAGATCATACACATGAACGTATCCTCCCTGTTCGTAAGCAATGGCATCGGTGCCGAGCGAAGGAAATTTAATATCGAAGTCTGTGTAGTTGGTGAGCTTTGTGGTTTGCTTTGATTTTGTGTCGTAGCAGAAAAGATTCATGGTACGGTCGCGGTCGCTGATGAAATAGATTTTATCGCCGTTCCACATCGGCCAGATGTCCTGGAAATTATTGTTGGAGATGTTCTCCCACTGCTTTGTATCATTATCGAAAATCCAGATATCGTCAGCCATGCCGCCTTTGTAATATTTCCACGTGCGGAAAGCCCGGAATACCCTGTTCATTGCAATCTTCTTTTTGTCTGGCGAATAGGAAAGCGCGCCACCTACAGAGAACGGAAGCTCTTCAGACAATCCTCCGGCAGTATGTGCAACGAAGAGCTGCCCTTTAAAATCATTGAACGATTTTTTGCGTGAGCGGTACACGATGCTGTTATCATCGCGCCATGTAAGTACGATGTTGTTGGGACCCATGCGGTCGCTGACATCATCGCGCCCGAGCGTGGCGGTGTAGGTGAGGCGTACGGGAACTCCACCATCTGCGGGCATTGTAAACACCTCCGTGTTGCCGTCATACTGACCGGTGAATGCGACCGTTTTTCCGTCTGGAGAAAAACGTGCAAACATTTCCAATCCTTCATCGCTTGTGATTTTTCGGGCAAGTCCTCCGGCACGTGCTACTGAATACAGGTCGCCGGCATAAGTAAATACGAGAGAGGATGCAGACACGGCGGGAAAACGGAGTAACCGTGATTCCTGTTGTGCTGATGCATTTTTAAGGAATACCGACATGAAAATCATGAAGATTCCAAAGCATGTGTAGAGATTATTTTTCATATTTAACTGATTTATTTCCTGGTTGCCGTAAGGAATACCCGGGAAATTTTAAAAGGTTTATTATCCCGGTATCATGGACAAACCTAACAGATTTTTTTGGTAATGGTAAAAAAGAGGAGGATAAAGAAGTTTAAAATCGCAGAGGGGGAAGATTTAGCCCTTAAATTTGGTGCTTGAGAATGAAAAATAAAATTATACTTTCGCATCCCGTTATTCTATGAATGCCCCGATGGCGGAATTGGTAGACGCGCTGGTCTCAAACACCAGTGTCTTAACTGACATGCCGGTTCGACTCCGGCTCGGGGTACCAAGCCGGACAACTTCGATTTTTTTTGAAGTTGCCCGGTTTTGTTTTTTGTGAAAGCCGCGCCAGTAGAGGCAATGAGACCTTCCAGTTCATTTACGCGATTGGTTCGAACTTATCCTTTTTAAAAAAGATGCTTTCCATCAGGCAACCATCCCTCGAGTAGCACGCTCCCCGCAAAAATCAACGAGTCGTTGCATTGCCCAACGTGGTTTCATTATCTCATTATTAAAATCTTTTCAGACTGAATTTTTTTACCCATGCTGTCTGTAACCTGAATCAAATAAAGTCCTTCCTTAAGTTCAGATAAGTTAATTTTATTTTCGGTTTTCAATTCTTTAACAAGCATGCCAATAGAATTGTAAAGAGCAACACTTTCGTTTCTGATCCCATTAATTACTAAAAATTCATTTGCCGGATTAGGATAAATATAAAAATTATTAAAAGTATCCGGATCCTCAATCCCTACCACCTGGATGACATTTGAAGTATCAGAACTGCAACCGTTCTCAATTACAATTGCAGAATATGCACCCGGCTGAGTGTATACAAAGTAATCCGAAGTTTCATTAAAAATAATAATATTATTCCGCATCCAGATGTTTCCATTTGCCGAGGTGGAATACAGGGTGTCATTACTTTGTGTTATAGATGGTGTAATGGGTGTGGGTTTAACCGTTATCGTCACTTGTGCCGTGGTAGTATCGGAATTGATGTCAGTTATTGTCAAAGTATATGTGGTGGTGATTGCCGGGGTAACAGTTATTGAAGAATACTGGCTGCCATTATTCCATAAATAACTATATGGTGGCGTACCCCCAATTGCGATTACTGATATAGACGTGGAATTCCCTTCGCAAATAATTCGATGGCTTACAGCTGTTGATTTAACCGAAAGAGTTAAAGGCAATTCAGAAATACTTTTTCTCCACACACCACCGCCATTGCTATAGTAGCCACTGCATCCAACAAAAATATCAGTTCCGTTTTCTGTAATCGCGCTGAAGTTGTAATTGAATAACCCGTTATTGTAAGCGGACCAATTCACACCATTATCAGGCGACATTAAAAATCCACGTCCCCGGATTCCGGCAAACACGTTTACGCCACAAGTATACAAGCACATTACATTTGTGTCGGGTGCCCCTGTATTCAAATGAATCCAATTGATGCCATTGTCAATCGATTTATAAATGCCATAATTTTTTGTTCCGGCATAAATACCGGTATTATAACTTGCAAGAGACTGGATGCAGGTATCTGGCAATCCATTATTGGCTGCGCTCCAGTTTGCGCCGGAATCGGCTGAAATGAAAATGCCGGCATTGTTTGAACCGGCAGCAATAATTGAATCTTTAAATGTGAGTGAATTAATCTTTAGTGAAGCAAGACCATTATTTTTTTTTGCCCAGTTCAAGCCGTAGTTATTCGAAAAAAACACTCCGCTGTCGCGCGTTGCTACAAACGCAACTGAATCTTTAAATGCAATGGCGGTGATTGGCGGACTGCCAGGTATGATATATACGTAGTTCCATGTATTTCCAAAATCAAAAGAGCGATATATGCTTCCATTGCCACCGGACAATACTATTGAATCATTGGTTGCAACTACATGCCGGATGGTTAAATCCCGTACCCATGTATTCCCATTGTCAGAGGAATTATAGTTGCCATATTCAGCGGTTGTAATGATATGGGAGGACGGAGAAATGATGGATTTTATAGTCAGGTTGTAAGTATGGACTGGTGAGTACCACGAGGTTCCCTGGTTAGCTGAATAACTATAGCCATCTCCACTTGAAGCATATAAATTATTTCCCTCAGAAGCTAAAGATGTTAAGGTCATATAGCCCCCGGGCATGTTAATGAATCCCCAGGTAGCGCCATCATCATCGGAACGGTATGCTCCAATCCAGTAAGAGCCTGCATAAACATAATTATTGCTGATGGTGAGCGAACCGATCGGCGGCAGACTATCTATCTGTGTCCAACTGCCTCCATCATTGAGCGATACATAGAATTCTGCGCCGGTGGTATTCTCGGCTGCAAAAATTCTGTTTCCTCCTGTTGCAATCGAATGAATAGTGGTTGTGTTCAGCCCGATAAAAGACCAGCTGGCACCGCTGTCAACAGACATGTAAACACCATTCCATGTTCCTGCATATAATTTGGTTCCGTCTTCAGCAAAACACTGTGTCATCTTATCATGCAGGCCGTTACTAAGTAACCATGTGTTTCCCTTGTCTGTTGAATAGTATACATCAGTGATATTCGTGCTGAAATCGTCAAGCGCGGCAACTAAAAGATTACCATTCAAGTGCAGGGCATCAATCCGGTTACTGGAAGGTAAGCCATTACTTCTGGGTGAGTAGGTGGAACCATAGTTGTTCGAATAATAAATACCGTTGCCGCCGGCAAATATTTCAGAATCAGCAAAAGCAATGGAATGCACATACAAACCGGTCGATGCATACATCCAGCTTGTCCCGCTGTTATACGAGATGTACACCTGGCTATTAATGAGTGCACAAAGATTATTATTGCTGACAACCACCTTTTCCATGTCCATTGAAATATTGTTAGTTGACAAGTAAGGGCCCGGGGTAGGTTGCCATTGTGCAGTTGTGCAGTTTATCAGCAATAATGTGCAGACCAAAGTAGATAGTGTTTTCATGTACTTAATTTATATTATCCTCTTTCATGTAACTAAAAAGAGCGGTAAAAGTCATGCTGGCACAATGGCGTGTATTTATTTAAAGATTGTGAAGATATTAATTGCTTTCGGCTAATTCCAATCATCAGGATTTTTATCCTGATGTTACTTTTGTGAATTCTTAATACCAAACAGAAGATTCACTGGTGTCTTTGCGCTTAACCAATCGCAGAGGCGACCTGACATTGACAATTCCTTCAGGTGAGTCATGCGAAAAATCGTTAACACACTATAATCGTCGGCCCCAAAATAATTCACGGGATTTGCTCCCTCCCCTTGGGAATCCCGATAGCTACCTGCCTGCGCGCCGTCGCTGACCGCGTGCGCTAAAGCAAAAGCGGTGGCGCAAGCTCTGGCGTCAGGGAGGCAAGGTCGGGAAGGATGGGCTTCACCACCCCAGCAACCACCCGAACATCAGCGGCGCTACAATACTTGCATCGCTCTCTACAATAAATTTCGGTGTGTCAATGCCCAGTTTTCCCCAGGTAATTTTTTCATTAGGCACGGCTCCGCTGTAGGAACCAAAACTTGTTGTGCTGTCGCTGATCTGGCAGAAGTAGCTCCAGAAAGGTACATCATGCCACTCAAGATCCTGGTACATCATCGGCACAACGCAAATCGGGAAATCTCCGGCGATGCCTCCGCCGATCTGAAAAAAACCTACGCCTTTTCCTGAAGAATTATTCCGGTACCAGTCTGAAAGCCACACCATGTATTCGATACCGCTTTTCATTGTGGATGCTTTCAATTGTTTCTTTATTACATACGATGCGAAAATATTTCCCATGGTACTATCCTCCCATCCCGGACAAACGATCGGTAAGTTTTTTTCCGCTGCAGCAAGCATCCATGAGTTCTTCGGATCAATTTCATAATACTGCTTCAGTTCTCCGCTGAGCAAAATCTTGTACATATACTCATGCGGCAAATACCGCTCGCCTTTGTCTTCTGCGGTTTTCCACGCACCATAAATATGTTTCTGCAATCTGCGAAACGCTTCTTCTTCCGGAATGCAGGTGTCGGTCACACGGTTGTAATGGTTTTCCAAAAGATCCCATTCCATCTGCGGTGTGAGGTCGCGGTAATTCGGTACGCGCTTGTAATGGTTGTGTGCCACGAGGTTCATCAGATCCTCCTCGAGATTGGCACCTGTGCATGAAATGATCTGTACCTTGTCCTGGCGTATCATCTCTGCAAGCGAAATTCCAAGCTCCGCTGTGCTCATCGCTCCGGCCAGCGTAATCATCATCTTGCCGCCTTCGTTCATGTGCGTTTCGTATGCTTTCGCAGCATCCATCATGGCAGCTGCATTGAAATGGAGATAGTGCTTCTCCATGAAATGGGATATTGGACCTCTGTTCATTTAGTTGAGTTTTTTAAGGGAGGGCGAAAATAGTGATTTATGTGACTGGGTGACTATGTGATGCGGTGATTAAGTATCGATGTATTTTGGAGTACTTTTTTTCTATCTTTACTAGACCAAATGATCAACAGAATTATTTTTTTCGCCGTTATTTTTCTTTTATCCCACAGCGCCAAAACTTTTGCTCTCAATTCTTCTGTTGATACAATTCGAGCCACGTCATTGTGCGGACCCATCCCCGCTGTTTGTAACCCAACAACCATATCCGGCGGACTTGGCATCGGAATATATTTTGTCTCGCTGAATCAGATCAGCAACACCAGCAGCAATCCTCCCATGCTCGAGGATTTCACGTGCACCGATTCTACATGGCTCGTTCCGGGAGTTGCCTATCCTTTTGAAGTACACACCGGAAATGTATATGAGGAAACCCTAAAAGCATGGATAGATTTCAGCAATGACGGGAACTTTGATCCATCCGAACTGGTTTACCAGGATTCTGCATTGTTTTATATGCATCAGGGTTTTATTACGGTCCCGACAAATGCGCTTCATGCTTTCACACCCATACGTATGAGAATCGGGAGTGAATATTCCGGAAATTTCCTTAACGGTTGCAATGATGCCTATTATGGACAGTATGAGGATTACACGATCTATTATGGAATGGGTATTGGTATAAATGATAAAGGTATTGGCAGCATAATTCGCATTTCGCCGAATCCCTTCCATTCAGCCGCCAGACTACAATTCAGCGTGCCTTCATCTATCCCGATGAAATCGGAAGCACAAAATTATACTTTGAAAATTTTTAACTCTCTCGGTGTGTTTGTACGGGAAGAAGTGATGGCATCCGAAACATCATATATTTTACACAGGAATTTGCTTTTTCAGGGATTGTATTTATTTGAACTTTCATCCGACCACGGGCTCTATGCCAGAGGTAAATTTGTAATCGATTAGTGCTAATTCGCTTTTCGTAAATTCGCATCGATTCGATTTTCGCACAACTGTGTACACCATCCAGAACATAACCTCAATCGTAAAAGGAAAGCTTTTTCTAAATGCCCTCAAGTCTGAAGGCATAGAAGAATTGCTCACCGATAGCCGCAAGATCTCCCATGCGGAAACTTCGCTGTTCTTCGCACTCAAAGGCGACCGGCATGACGGACACCGCTATATTGAAGGGTGCGCTGAACAGGGCGTTTTAAATTTTATTGTGAGTGATTTTAAAGATGAGTGGAAAAGCCTGAAAGCAAATTTCATTGTAGTAGAAGATACGCTTGATGCATTGCAGCTGCTGGCCAAACATCACCGTGAACAGTTTTCAATTCCTGTAATTGGCATCACGGGCTCCAACGGAAAAACAATCGTCAAGGAGTGGTTGTACCAGCTCATGCGCGATGATAAAAATATCGTGCGGAGCCCTAAGAGCTACAATTCGCAAACAGGCGTACCGCTCAGCGTGTGGCAACTCAGCGAAGAACACGACCTTGCCATTTTCGAAGCCGGACTTTCCCAGCCGGGAGAAATGGACCGCCTGGAAAAAATAATCCAGCCCACCATCGGCATCTTTACAAACATCGGTTCTGCCCATGATGAAAATTTCGACAACCAAAACCTGAAGGTCATTGAAAAACTGAAAATGTTTCAGTCATGCGAAACGCTGATCTATTGCAAAGACTACAATACCATACAGCTTGAAATTTCCAAAGTGGATTTTCTTCCGCGCAAACTGAAGTTTCTTTCGTGGAGCCGGAAAACAAAAGCTGACCTGCAAATCGGACGTGTAAACAAAACGTCTGATGAAACCGAAATACAGGGCATCTGGCTAAACCGGTTTTTGAAAATAAAAATTCCGTTTACTGATGATGCTTCCATCGAAAACGCCATCCACTGCTGGGCATTGATGCTGCACCTCGGTTATAAATCAGAAGTCATTGAGGAAAGAATGACCTTGCTTAGTCCTGTCGCAATGCGACTAGAACTGAAAGAGGGCATCAATGATTGCAGTATTATCAACGACAGCTACAGCAGCGACATCGGTTCACTAACCATTGCACTCGACTTCCTCAACCAGCAAAAACAGCATGACAAACGCACTGTCATTCTCTCTGACATTTTGCAAAGTGGAAAAAATGAAGAGACGTTATATAGTGAGGTTGCTCAGCTTCTGGCAGCAAAAAATATTGACCGGATGATCGGAATAGGATCCGCAATTGCACGCCAGCAAAACCAATTCTCTATTCCGAAAAAATTCTATGCTGATACGGAAGATTTTCTCCGCACTTTTTCTCCGATGGATTTCAATGATGAAACCATCCTGTTGAAGGGCGCACGCGTTTATGGTTTTGAAAAAATAAGTAAGGCACTTCAGCAAAAGGCACATGAAACGGTGATGGAAATCAACCTGAATGCGCTCGTCCATAACCTGAATTATTTCCGTTCGCGACTTAAGCCAGAAGTGAAACTTATGGCCATGGTAAAAGCAACTTCCTATGGCAGCGGCAGTTTCGAGATCGCCAATATCCTCCAGTTCCATCATGTAGATTATCTCGCTGTGGCTTACACAGATGAAGGTGTTGAATTGCGAAAAGCCGGAATCACACTTCCTGTCATGGTAATGAATCCGGAGATGCAAAGCTTTGAAACGATGATCAGCTACAAGCTGGAACCGGAGATCTATAATTTTCGATTGCTCAATCAGGTTGCAGAAGTACTTCAAAAACATACCGGTGGCGACGGATTTTCCTTTCCCATTCACCTCAAGCTTGATACAGGAATGCACCGCCTTGGTTTTGAAGAAAGTGATCTGAATGAACTCGTGATCAGGATCAAAAATATCCGCACGATTAAAGTGCAGAGCATCTTTACCCATCTCGCTGCCACCGACGAAAGCGAGCATGACGGTTTTACAAAACAACAACTGGAAAGATTTGAACGCATGAGCGCCCGGATTCAAAAAACATTTTCATATCCGATTCTCCGCCATGCGCTTAACTCAGCAGGCATCATCCGTTTCAATGAAGCACAGTTCGACATGGTGCGGCTTGGAATCGGCATGTATGGATTTGCTTCTACATGGCATGAGCAACGACAACTCCAACATGTAGCCACTTTGCGTACTACTATTTCGCAGATTAAAAATGTTCCTGTGGGTGAAACAATTGGCTACAGCAGGACTGCGAAACTAACCCGCGATACACTGGTTGCAACGGTTGCGATCGGTTACGCCGATGGCATCAATAGAAAACTCAGCAATGGCGCAGGAAGCATGATGATCAATGGTAAGCTTGCGCCGATCATCGGAAACGTATGCATGGACATGTGCATGCTCGACATCACTGAAGTACCGGCCAAAGAAGGAGATGAAGTGATTGTGTTCGGAACCGATCATCCTGCAACTGAAATGTCAAAAACACTTGGCACAATTCCTTATGAAGTGCTGACAGGCATTTCGCAAAGAGTGAAGCGGGTGTACTACCAGGAGTAACAGCCGGCCCCTCCTAACCTCCCCGAAGGGGAGGAATGAACAGCCAATAAAATTTGACGTTTCAATATTGGGTTCTATCAGATAACTATGGTTAGAGTTTTATTCCTCCCCCTTGGGGGAGGTTAGGAGGGGCCGGGGTTTAGGGGGCCTCTACTCTCTCAATCCGCATCCCCGCATCCATCACTTGTGGCAATGGGTTGATGCGCATGGCTTGCTGCAATTCAAAATGCCACAGGCCGGCTTCCGGAAATTTAAAATTTCCTTTTAATAGAACTCTGTTGTCCCACACGTCACCTGATCCGCTTCCAAGCCATTTTCCGCGATCATCAGCAAGTGTAAGCTCCAGCGTATCGTGTGCAACGAGTCCTTTGGGAGTAATGGTTGTCATGAATAAAAACAAATTGCTGAACTCATAACCGCTTCCGTTGCGCACATTAATATAGATATTGTGCGGACTGGAAGTATCGCTGATCTCGGTTTCAAGCCGAAGGATATTTGTCATATCCCATTTATGTTCAGGGATTGAAATATTTTTCTCGAATACCGCATTCTTGTCGCAGGAAAAAAGCAAAAAGATTACTACTAAGAAGAGGCAATAGTGGATTATCGTTTGAAACATAATTTAATATCGTGGCGAAGATAGAGTTTAACGGACAATGGAAAGCCTTTTGGTAATTGAGCCTTTTGAAGACTCAATTTTAACGAAATAAATTCCGTTAGGAAGGTTTGAGGTTTGACCCCGATATCTACCGGGTTTGCGGCTTGAGGTTGCTAAAGGAACAGTGTAAATTTCCTTCCCGAAAACATCAATAAGTGTAAGCTTGCTGTTAGCTTCAAGCATTAAACCGGAAACCTCAAACCATTCACTGCAAGGATTTGGAAATATGCTGAAATCCTTCTGCGCACCAATCTCGTTAACTGCATCCGGAAAGCTTTCCAGTGGCAACGTGATGTACGATGCATTGAAGCTATTCATATAAATAGTATTTAGCGCGATCAACGTATCTCCTGCTGTGTACATCGCCTGACCATTGTTAAGGTTGCAATCGAAGCGGGGATAATTGGATGAAGAAACATCTACACGAATCCGGTGACCGGCAAGAAAAGTGATGGCCGTATTTGCAAACAAGTCGATGTCGAGCGGATAAATAGTTCCGGGAGTTATAAAAGAAGTATCTCCTGCCGTATAACCATTCCTGAATCTCATCCTGCGAATTCCATCAAGTACCAGCATGCTTCTTCCATCGGGATATACGTCCGTAAGACGAATAGAAAAATCAGTGTCCAGTTTATCAGAGGAAATCTTCAGGTGTGCTGTCGGTCTGCCCCGCATAACCACATCTTGCGTCAGTGGCAAGGTTGTGAATGAAAGTAAATCGTTTCTGCTTTCAACAACGGGCTGCTGATCGTATGGCCCCTGGTCAAGGGTGTTCAGCAGTGTGGGTCCTCCAACCGTGGGAGAGGGATCATGTGGATCGTAATTGATCTGCAATGAATCAGTCGGGATTGCCGGAATGTTCAGGTCCATGTTTCCATCTGAATGAAAATAGAGGTTGTAGTTCGTTAATGCGGAAGAGTTCCAGGAGACATCACTCTTCCACGTATTTTCTCCCATCTGAAAAAATTCAACCACGGGACGATTGTTCCATCCATTGGCATCATTCAGTAAATAATATTCGAAAAATTTTCTGGCCAGAGAGTCGCTGGCATTTTCGGCTTCGGGATAGTCAAGCTCTCCAACCTGCAAGGGTGCAGACGATGCAGCATTGTGCGCCCATGGTCCCATCAGTAATTTTTGCTGAGCACGAACTGAAACACCGCTCTGTGTCCTGATGCCCTCAAATGATTCAAGCAATTCTTCCGTTGCATGATCGTACCAGCCGCCTATCATGAACATTGGAACATTGACCGACGCAGGATAATAAGTGGAAGACTCCGCCACCGTCCAGTAAATATCATGGATCGGATGCGCCAGAATCAGCGTTGATAATCCATATCCAAGCATATCAAGCATCTGCAAATATTCTGTCCTTAGAACACCGCCCGGATAATATTTCAGGTAATCGGTCCGCATCCCTGCTACAATGGGAACACAACAGGTAAGGTGTGGCGGATTTTCCTTTGCTGTCTGGAATTGTATTAATCCCAATGCAGAAGGCCCCCACGTTCCTGTTGAATCATTGCTCCATGATTGTTGGGCAATCCATTCTACACAATCATATCCATCCTGCCCGCGATTGATGGATGTTGTACATGCAGCCGCTGATCCGTAAAAGCATCGCCAGTCTGCAATTACAAAA
>CAYHHK010000025.1:0-40161 GCA_964356415.1 uncultured Flavobacteriales bacterium | reverse complement strand
AAAAAAAAGCCGGCTCAATGCTGAACCGGCTCTTTGTAACTACAAAATGAAAAAAGAATTATCTTGAAATCAAAACTCTTCTCCGTTGCAACCCTTCATTATTCTCCAGTTCGAAGAAATAAACTCCTTCTCCGAGTGAAGAGGTATTCACATTCATAACATTCAAACCTTCCTTGCCGGACAGGATATTACTTAATACAAGCTGCCCCATGAGATTAAATACATGCAAAGAACTTTTTCCGTTCTCAATTGCAGAAAACTCAATTATAACGTTGTCATTTGCGGGATTCGGATAGAGCATCAAAGACCGTTCAGATAAACTATTCATTCCGGAAGTACTTTCACCTTCAACTCCAAAAGGTGAAGGTGACATTGATGTAAAACTACTAGTGACGCTGTATGCTCCGGATTGCCCGTTGCTGCAATAGGTTCGGATGAGCCAACAATATGCAGTACCGGAAACCAGGCCGGTAATGGTAGTTGCTGTTGCAGCTCCGGGAGCAACGATTTTAAAATACACAGTATTCGGTGTATTCGTTTTATAATACCTGACCAAAAAACTATCGCAGGAAACAGGATTCCAGTTCAGCGTGGCTGAGGTGGATGCAATACCTGTTGTTGAAAGTCCCGTAGGAACATTGCATGTCACCAACGTGGTAAAGACTGATGAATTCGTGAATGCTGATGTACCTGAAGTACAAATTGACCGCACCTGCCATTCATAAACCGAACCTCCTGTAAGTCCGGTGGCAAGAATGGAAGTGAATGAACTCGTCCTGTTTGTCCATACTGATGTTCCTGTGATCCGGTAACGAATGTTGTATCCAGTTGCGCCATTAACCGCGGACCATGCCAGTAAGGCGCTGCTGCCATAAACTGAAGATGCGGTAAGTCCTGCGGGTGCAACACAATTGGATGTGGATGTGGTAAAAGTTACCGTACTGCTGTACGATCCCGATTGCCCGCCATTGCAATATGTGCGCACGAGCCATGAATAATTTGTAGATGACGACAGTCCTGAAATGGTTGTGGTTACTGAAGATCCCGGGGTTACTGTTTTAAAAAAAATGGTATTGGGAGCAGTGGCGGTATAATAGCGCACAAGCAAACTGTCGCATGTCACGGAAGTCCAGTTTAGTTTTGCAGAAGAACCTGTAATATTCGTCGTTGTTAATCCCGCCGCCGCACCGCATGAGGTGATGCCAGCAGTGGTAAAATTGGTAGAATTGGTAAACGAAGATGATCCTACCGAACAGACGGTCTGTACTTGCCATTCATAATTGGATCCCGGAGTTAGTGGAGAAGCAGTGAATGTCGTTGATACTGACGTTCCATTAGTCCAGGTTCCTGCACCAATTATTCTGTACCTGACAATATAGCTTGTTGCGCCTGTGGCAGCGGTCCATGAAAAGATTGCAGAAGTCTGAGTGATGCTTCCAGTACTCATTGCAGTTGGAGCATTACAAGATGCACCCGCGCATGCAGTAAGGCATGCAGCAGCATTGTATTTATTAAGGATGGCTGTCTTGGGTTGTGAGCCAAAACCATTGGAGAAATTAATCCCAACAGATCCGACAAGGTGGCAGTAGCTCATGATTGTTCCGCCGTTCGATGGCAATGCCTGATTTCCTCCGCCTACAGAACAGTTTCCACTCGCATATCCGGCATAATCACCACAGCTGTCAATCTTTGTATTGTTTCCATTCCAGACGCAGTCATGTGTATGGCGCGAGCCCATCAGGTGTCCTTGTTCATGTGTGATTACCTCAACAGTCCATGAATAGGTAGGCACATTTTGGTAATTAGAAGATATTCCACTATAACATTGCTTATAATCAGTATTCGAATTACAAAGTCCGTTGGTGCTGGCAGCGATGCCACCGCCGCCGGCATAACCAAGCAAGTGTCCGAGATCCCCATTAAAGGAATTCACGTTACTTTGAAACTGGTTAAGGAAATTGGATGTAGATGGTCCTGTATAAGGGCTTGTTGTATTCCACACAAAAACCTGTGAAAGCGAAACTGGAATGTTATCATTTGTATAAATGATCGCGCTCTGATTAAAAACAGATGTGACATAATTTGTTGCTGCAGTCACACTTCCTTTGCCTGTAAATATATCATAGTTCACTTCCCAGTAAAGGCGGATGCAATTCACAGACTGCGTCTGGTTGCCATGCGGCAGTATGTCTTTTCCATAACCGCCCCCGTCCTCAGGTGTATCACAATGTGGAACATCAGTTGCATGCAGGTCTTTGTCGTTGTAAAGAATGTGCCGGTTCTGACTATCATGTTCAATTTTTCCAAGTACCAGGTTGCCGATTGCAGGTGATGAAATCATTCCCATCACTTCATCATTGAAAATGCTGATGGCTGCCAGCGAATTGTTGTCTCCTTTGATAATTCCCCAGTAATGAACGCCACCGACATATTGAACCGGCTGTCCGCCCGTTGCACTTGTGACAACAGTAAAATCAGGCGTAAAAAAATCCGACTTGAATAGCTCTAGCTCAAGCGAACCGCCGGCATTCATGGGAATTGTCAATTTTAAATTCTCGGGTCTCGCGTATAAAATACTTTGGGCATCGCTGTTCCTGAATTCAAGCACAGTTGCATTGCTGACGATAGCACTCATCTGCAATCCTTTTTGTTCAGATCCATTTGTAATGGCAAAAAGTTGTGTTTGCTGCAATGGCGCAAGTTTCGTTTGCTGCGCTTCGATCTTTTGCGCAATGGGTTTGAGGTTTGAAGCAAAAAGGTTCGTGCACATACCTATAGCAACAAGGAGCAGAATATTTTTTTTCATAATGAGCAAGATAAATTAGTGTTGATTTTACATTTCAAAGTGCGCAAAGGGGACTCACTTTGCAATTTTGAAGTATTGGTAAAAGTCAATGCAGAATTGGGAGAAAAATTGTCTTCTACAATCATTGCGAAAAAACTTATCATCAATATTAACAATGGTTTCAGGGGCAAGGCTGGGTCGTTTTTAATAAAAGAGGTAATCTTGTCAGTAGTTGAACAAAGGCATGGTCCATGACAACAAAAGCGTCCATTATCCGTACAAAACCTGCTTTGGAAGAGAAAAAACAACTTTGGAAAAGTGTATTGCCTCCGCTACTTTTTGTGGCGTTGTTATGGATTATTAAGCTTTGTGAAGAATCGTTCCATTTCCATCTGGTTTTCCTTGGCATCAGGCCTTTAACAGCAGAAGGAACGATTGGGATATTTACGGCACCATTTATTCATGCCAATTATGATCACCTGCTTTCAAATACGTTGCCGCTGCTCGTGTCTGTTACCGGGTTGATCTACTTCTACAAAGAGATCGCCTACAGCGTGATCACCATGATATGGCTTTTTACAAACTTCTGGGTATGGCTTGCAGCACGCCCTGATCCACACATTGGTGCAAGCGGCTTGATCTATGGTTTCGTTTGCTTTCTTTTCTTCAGTGGAGTAATCCGCAGAAATAAAAGCCTGCTGGCGATCTCCTTGCTCGTAACATTCCTATATGGAAGTATGGTCTGGGGTATTCTTCCGGTGAGCCAGGCGATTTCCTGGGAGTCGCATTTATTCGGTAGTGTGGCGGGGATTTTTGCAGCAATATATTTTCGGAAAGAAGGACCGCAAAGGGTTGTAAAAATATGGGAAGAAGAAACTGAGGCCACAGGTCCGGAATACTGGATGACTGACGAGCAGCGGAAAAAATTTCCGCCACTTCCTCCACCGGAGCAGCCGGTTATTACATATACTTATAAGGAGAAAGAGTAAGTACTAAGTACGGATATTATACGAATATACTAAGTACGAATATACTAAGTACGAATGAACCTCAGCGAAATATAATTTTATCTCAACGAAGTACCAATGGGAATACTAAAATACGAATGGAGAAAATCCTGATTGGTGTTTTCGTACCTGATTCGTACTTCGTTGAGGTTTCTATAATTTCAACTCCAGTCCGATCGGACAATGGTCGCTGCCCATTACGTCAGGATGAATTGTTGCTTTGGTCACAATATCACGGGCTTCTTTTGAAACCATGTAATAATCTATACGCCATCCCACGTTGCGTTCGCGTGCACGTGTAATCTGATCCCAGTAAGTATATTGATTAGGTTCTTTATTGTATTCCCTAAAAATATCGATGTAATCCATAGAGATGATTTTATCTATCCATGCCCTTTCTTCAGGAAGAAATCCCGATGTCCGCACATTTTCTTTTGGTCTGGCAAGGTCAATCTCCTTGTGTGCTGTATTGTAGTCACCACAGATGATGATATTCTTCTGACGTTTGCGGAGTTCCTGGGTTCGATTGAAGAGCTCCGCATAAAAATCAAGCTTGTACTTTACACGCTCCGGTCCTCTTCCACCATTCGGAAAATAAACATTGATCAGAATAAATTTTTCAAATTCCATCTCCAGCACACGGCCCTCATTGTCAAATGCAGGATTGTTGAAACCGGCACTGATCCGTATTGGTTTGTGTTTTGTCCAAATGGCAACACCGGAATATCCTTTCTTCTCGGCTGAAAAAAAGTAACTCTTATAGCCGAAGAAGTTCTTCACTTCATCATCAAGCTGATCGGGTTGTGCCTTGGTTTCCTGAATACACAAAACATCAGGGAGTTCCTTTGCAAACCACTCAGGGAAACCCTTTTTCCAGATGGCACGGACACCGTTTACATTCCAGCACAGAATTCTGAACGTGTTAGTCATAATTAAAATTTGAGTCCAAAGATAATTGCGTTTTCAAATAACCCCGACGAAGTACTAATAAAAATACGAATTTACGAAGTACGAATTCCAGGTATCCGACATCATACAATTTTATCAAATTGGTAATTTCGTCGGCATTATTCGCTCCCGATAGCTCCCGACACATCGGGACGGGATTGGTGAGGTAAATTTATTTTCACTTTTCTTCAAAAACATAGGGAAAACCCTTAGGACAGTCTTTTGAATCGTCGCAGTTTTGCCGCACACGATCTATATATATCCCAGTTAAGCCCGTTCGCCTTTTTCACTAACCTAATCCTAATGGGAGCACTTCGCAGGAGCTTCAAGGTTACATTAATCCCCACAGCGAGCGGGTTTTTCTTTTTATCATAAATAGTTCAACACGGAAAAATCAAATTTTCGGAGAATGTATTTAAAGCCATCAACCACAGAGATTCTAACGGAGAAATCCTTACGGATTCAGGGATAAAAAATAGACTAACATAAATTCATCAATTCCTTTCAACTACGGCATTTGCGTTTTGTAAAAATTCAGTTAGGTTTGCCAGAACTAAAACTTCTGTCAATGAAAAAAATATTACTCCTGACATTTCTCTTACTTCAAATTAAAGTTGTCTATTGTCAGCATCTCATCTCCTGCCAGTTGATTCAATCCTATAGCTACATTCAGGTGGATTCCATTTTTCATGCGAATGGAATAGTCCTCACACCTGTCCGTTACCCGGTTGACATTTATAAAGTGATTTATAGAACGGTTAGCTTTGACAGTTCAGCGACTTATGCTTCAGGTGCTTTGATTGTTCCTTCCGGTCATCCATGCAGGATGCCGTTGGTAAGCTACCAGCATGGTACGGTGCTCAAGCGTGAAGATGTGCCATCAAGAAATACAGGTGAAATTATCATCGGAATCGGGATGGCAACGGATGGATATGCCTGCTGTATGGCTGATTACCTCGGCCTTGGCGATAGTCCCATTCCCTTGCATCCTTATATACATGCGGCATCAGAAGCATCCGCCTGCCTGGACATGATGCGTGCATCGAAGGAAAGTTGCGACTCCCTTGGCATTGAATTAAATGACCAGCTGTTTCTTACAGGATATTCACAGGGTGGACATTCAACTGCTGCACTTCAGCGGCTGATTGAATCAAGATTCAATGATGAATTTCATATCACCGCTTCTTGTCCGATGTCAGGACCATATGATGTTTCAGGCATTCAGTCAGAAGTAATAACCAACGACAGTATATTTTCCCAGCCGGCATTTCTCCCGTTTGTGATGTTTTCTTACGATGAAGTTTATCATGTAATATATGATGACCACCAGATTTTCAATGCGCCTTATGATACTACGCTGCGCCCGCTCTTTAACGGAAGTTATTCGACAGGAGACGTAAATAACATAATGCCCGATCAACCCAACCTGGTTTTGAATCCTGCCATGCTTGATTCATTTCGCACCGATCCCAATCATTATTTCAGGGTGGCGTTGCGCGACAATGATGTTTATGACTGGACTCCGCAGGCGCCAACGCGTATCTGCTACTGCAATGGTGATGAACAGGTAGATTACAGAAATGCAATTGTTGCGCATAACAAGTGGTTAGCGAACGGCGCACTAAATACAGGCATTATTGACATTGATTATGGCACCACATCATACACCCATGGTGAATGCGCACGCTATGCTTTAATTTACGGCAAGTGGTGGTTTGATACACTCCGCACGCATTTGCTGGATGTTGAATTGGCTGTCACCGCCAGTTCAACAACATCAGCAACAGGTTCAATAACTGCCACTGTCAGCAATGGCACTCCGCCATTTGAATACCACTGGAGTAATGGTGATTCAACGGCCACCATTTCTAATCTTCCTGCAGGGTATTATACAGTTACGATCACTGATGACCAGGATTGTGCATTTACAGACAGTGCCCTCGTCGGACTTGTGGGCATTGATGAATGGGGAAGTATTTCAGATCAAATAAAAGTTGTTCCAAACCCCGTTCATGATTATGGCGCAATAACTTTCGGCACAATAAAATACAGCAAGCTTGAAACAATTGCAACAGATGCGTCGGGCAAAGAAGTTGATATCAGGAGTACAAGGATAGGCAATGCAATGCTTTTCGATGCCAGGAAATTATCTTCCGGAATTTACTTCCTGCAATTAAAAATGGATGACAAAGTAACAGTACTCCGAAAAATTGTTGTCCTTTAATATTTTTACTCCATGAAAACAATGCAGCAATGGCTCGACGAATACGGAAGCCACCATCAAAACGGCATCAACAAGATCATTCACTGGATTTGCGTACCGCTTATTTTCTTCAGCATTGTTGGATTGCTCTATTCTGTAAAAATACAATACGTCGTATTTGAATTCAGACTCAACCTTGCTGTTTTTGCATTGGTCTTTGTGATGCTTTACTATCAGA
This sequence comes from uncultured Flavobacteriales bacterium, assembly GCA_964356415.1. Lineage (GTDB taxonomy): Bacteria > Bacteroidota > Bacteroidia > AKYH767-A > 2013-40CM-41-45 > JAPLDB01. Next base: position 32,980 of record CAYHHK010000025.1, on the reverse strand, counting down.
AACTTTCAGTACCGCTTTCGTTCGGCATGTTCCTGTTCTCTATTCTTTGCCTGTTCTTTTGTAACCTCATTGAAATTAATGGTTACAAACTCTGGCTGGTAAGCATCATCATTTTTATATCGGCATGGATCGGGCAATTCATCGGACATAAGATCGAAGGGCAAAAACCTTCTTTTCTGGATGACCTTCAGTTCCTCCTTATCGGGCCGGCATGGCTGATGAGTTTTATCTATAAAAAAATCGGTGTGAAGATTTGAATCCTCACACCGAAAAAATTGACGGGGGCTAAAAAATTCTAGTTAATAATTATTGCTAAGGACACTAAAGTGTAGCTCATCATAATTTAACATTATTGGGTTTTCTTCACAGATGATTCATTGGACACTACTGGCAATTGCCGAATGACAATATTTAGTTTTAATCCTGGAGATAACGGGATTGACACTGAAACGAACGTCCGAAATCTCCCATAATTCAATACAGTAATACTGTCATTCCTATCTCGGCTCAGACGAGATAGGAATCCTTGAATTCATTTACTTTATAACACTAATTTATGTCCTGCATAATACTTTCTTCACGATGGTCGCAGAAGGATAGACGATGCTGATGAAATAAATGCTGATGAATCCAAAGCTTCCTCCCTGACTCTATTTCAACTGAGATGATTATTTAATAATAGCCACTGACCTGTGATATGAACGGCCGTTGGTTTCTGCCACCAGCGTATAAACACCTTTGGCTAGATCAGATACTTCCATCTTTTGTGAATGCCTGTTGCCAATTACCTGCGGCTCCCATGTTTTAACTGTGCGGCCCATTGCATCCTTCATAGATAAATAAACCAGCGAAGGAGAATTAAACTCGATAATCATTTTAAAAGTACCATCATTGGGATTCGGATAAAGACTGTAATTAATGAGTTCATCGATATCAGGAATACCAACTCCATTATTGCAGGTGTAGCTAATGCTCCAGCCTGCAGCACCGCCAGAAACATCTGTTGTAAACTTTAGATACAAAGACCCTCCTGATGACACAATATCTGCAGGAATCGAATTGCCGGAAAACAAACCCAGGGAATTGGCAGAAGTATTCGGGCCATCAAAAACCTCAAGATAATCGTAAAGAACCTCCGTATCAAAAGCTGTAAAGTGAAGTGTGATGTTGTTTGCTCCTGCAGGCTGGATCAACCATCCGCAGTCAAGGTTGTTCTGATAATCTGAATTTCCGCTGCCATCAGAGACTGTACCGCTGCATGTGGCAATGTTTGCGGTGCCTGCGCACTGTGGTGCAACGCAACTGTAGGTCGCCGAGAAACCTCCGGCATTAGTTGACGCGTCTGTGGTGAAAAGAACATACAATGCCCCGGTAGTTGATGTAACATCGGGAGGGATTGTATTTCCTGACCAGTTGCCTAACACATTGCCGGAATTATCCGGGCTGTCATAAACAGTTAATTGATCATTAATTGCTTCAGTGTCAAATTGTGTAAAGTGCAATTTTGGCAGATTGGTACCAGATGGATTAATACTCCATTGGCAGTTGCTATTGTCGCTGTAATTGCTTGTGCCGCTGCCATCATTAATTGTTCCTGAGCAATTTGTAATATTTGTCAAGCCGTTGCAAAAGCTGCCACCACCACCAATACAATAATAAGAGGAAGACCAGCCTGTATAATTGTATGTATTATCCGATGTAAAAAGCATAAAGAGAGAACCGCCTGTTGTGACAACATTTGGCGGAAGGCTTGTACCGGAATAGATCCCAATCAATGGTGCAGCCGCACTTGAGCCATCATGTATTTCCAGAAAATCATACCCGCTTTCAATGTCAAAAGCGGTAAAATTCATAAGGATGCTTGTAGCACCCGGGGGCTGAATGAGGTATGAGCAATTCAGGTTGTTACTGTAATTATTATTGAGGCTGCCATCATCAAGGTTTGCTGTGCAAAGAGTGTAGGTCCAGAGGCCGCCACAGGTTTGTGAATTGGCTACATAAGCAGAAAGCAGAAGAAGTGTTGAAAGCAGTGTAATTGATTTTCTCATGAAGGTTGTTTTGATGATTGCGAATGATAGCGTGAACACGAAAGTAGTTTACTTTTTTTTGAATAGTGACAGGAGCAAAAATTCCTCCAAATGATCAATTCAACACAAATGATCAGTACGCAAATATAAATGATGAAATGGAACAATGCTATCCTTCCCTGAGAGCTATTGACCCGGTGAATAAATTAATCAAAAGAATGCAATTTAAAAAGCGGGAATTTTTCTTGAAGTAAAAAAAGTGTTGTTTTGCAAACAACTGGCCTACGCCTAATATCAATTTGTGACACAACACACTCAGGAACAAAACAAATCCGCTCATTTTTTTTCGCTCGTCAAACAATCTTTGCGCGGAATTGAACACGACTATACGCAAGGCAGCATACGCAGTGCCATTGCATTGCTTGCAATTCCAATGATCCTTGAACTAAGCCTCGAAAGCGTTTTTGCTGTCGTGGACATGTTTTTTGTTGGCCGTCTGGGTGCAAATGCAATCGCAACAGTAGGTCTTACTGAACTTGCAATTACCATCGTTTACTCCATTGCCATCGGACTGAGCACTGCTGCAACTGCTGTTGTTGCACGCAGGATTGGCGAAAAAGATTATGACGGTGCTGCACATGCAGGAATGCAATCAATTCTTATTGCATTTATTGTAACTGTGTTGGTAAGTTCTATTGGCATTTTTTTCGCGCCAGAAATTCTGGACTTGATGGGTGCGAGCGATGATGTGGTAAGAGAAGGCGCAATTTTTACCCGAATCATGCTGGGTGGAAGTCTGGTCATTATTCTACTTTTTCTCATCAATGGAATTTTCAGGGGAGCCGGAGATGCTGCTATGGCCATGAAAAGTCTTTGGGTAGCGAGCGCCCTGAATATTATTCTTTGTCCCTGCCTTATCAACGGATATGGCCCTTTCCCGGAACTGGGATTAAAAGGAGCAGCCATTGCAACCACCATCGGCAGGGGAATGGGTGTACTCTACCAGTGCTATCATTTGTATAAAGGAAAGGGAATGATAAAGGTCAGACTACCCCACTTCAAATGGGACTTGCCCGTAATCAAAACGCTTGTTACTGTTGCATGGCCTGCAACCTTGCAATTTGTTATACAATCAGGAAGTTGGATCATACTTGGAGTACTCGTTGCAAGGACAGGTGGAACGCAGGCTACAGCAGGATATCAGATTGCCATCCGAAACATTGTATTTTTTATTTTACCTGCATGGGGTTTAAGTAATGCGGCTGCAACGCTCGTTGGCCAGAATCTCGGCGCCCGTCAACCGGAGCGCGCAGAAAGAAGCGTCATGCTAACGATGAAATACAATGCCATTTTCATGGCTGGTGTTACTTTATTCTTCCTCCTGTTCGCTTCTCCTATTATCGGCATTTTTACAAATGATGCAGAAGTTCATCGCTTTGGTACGCTTGCGCTTCAGGTGATTGGAAGCGGTTTCATTTTCTATGGCATTGCCATGGTCACAATACAATCGCTGAATGGAGCGGGTGATTCCAAAACACCAACATGGATCAACCTTGTGGGGTTTTGGTTCTTTCAAATACCGCTCGCCTACCTGTTATCAGAAACGTTTATGCAGGGGCCATTGGGTGCATTCATTGCAGTGCCGGTTGCCGAGGCAGGAATTGCTGTAGCGGGCTGGTATTTTTTCAGAAAAGGTAAATGGAAAAAAATTCAGGTTTGACCTGTTTAACATACATTCATCTGACTGAAGTCAGAGGCTTCTTCATCAGGGTTGCACTCACAATTTTGCAATAGCAATTGCGGAATGCCTTACTATTCAAAAACAATTTTCCCTGTATATACTTTTTGCTCTGAGTTGGTAATGCGATAAAAATAAATTCCATTCCGGATCCCTTCGCGGTTGAAGGAAAAAACTCCGTTGTGAAGTGCCAGCATTTGCCCTGTTAGATTTTTTACTGCATTGCCGAGCATGTCATAGATGATGAATGTGGAACCCGCAATCTCTTTCATTCCTCCTATTTCAACCGTTGCCGACGTGGCTACAGGATTCGGATTGACCTGCACCGAAACATGTTGCTGAAGTTCATTTACAGAAGTCGAGTTATCCGTTTTCCACACATCCATAATCGTATTTGCAGTTGCGCTATTACCGGCATACGGAAGTTCGTACATGTCTTCAATCGTACGAAGAACATCATAGTGATTGCATGCAGTGCTGTAACTTCCCGGCTCCACCATCTCCCCTGCAAATACTGTAACGATGTGATTCAGGTTGTTACCGTCATCTTCATCGAAGGTTAAAATAAATAAACTGTTATGCGTCTTTGACCATGAGATGTATGCACTCAGGTTTGTTTCTACCCATGCATCTCCTTGCGCAACCGTTCCATCATGCATATCATGATTTTGGTCAGGCACTACAAATGTTACAGTTTGTAACTGGTTGAAGTTGGAAGGAAAATCAGTGAAAGGATGGTGCTTCGAAGATGAAAATCCATTGCTATTGCTTCCCTGCCAGTTCGTCCATGGCGCATGTTTTCGCTGGTAGGCTGCTGAACTGCTGCCGGTAAAACCTACTGATGGCAATCCGTCAGAAAAGGCCCTGAATGAAAATCCTGCCTGTATAAGGGATGCTCCAAGATTTGGAGTGGTCCATGGAATTCCTGCAGGTACGTTGTTATTTGTAACTCCCTGATTCGATCCGCTGAACAGCATAAGGTAATTTGGCTGACTCGGATGTGTAAGGCCATAGGAAGCAGTCATCAATGCATTCTCCTGAGCAAGGGAATTGATGAAGGGCGCATCAGCATTTCCGATAATATCTTCATATCCGTGATTTTCCATGATCAGGATAACAACATGGTCGGGTCGCGGAATGGAAGTTTGTGCAATTGAGATGGTTGAAAACCCTGTGAGAATTGCAATTGAGAATGATCTAAAAGTTTGCAGAAGTACATTTTTTTTCATCATGCTGAAGATTGTAATGATTGATGCAGACAATATAGCGCTGAAGTAAAATCAACAAGGTCAAACATGCTGTATCTTCTTACATTTACACGAAATTTTTTATTCAGGTTTCCACCCAATTTGCAACAGGCATGCGAAATCAGAATGTTGTTGTTTAAAATCTGTAGAACAGAAAAAAGGCTTTTTGAAATACTTCTTCGTGACGCTGACCAAGGGCAGGCAAGACGATGTCAAAAAAATTAATTAGCCGCAGATTCGCAGACTTTATTATGCAGAACATAAAATAATGTTATAAAGTAAATGAATTCAAGGATTCCTCCCCCGAAGTTTCGGGGGAGGAATGACAGTATTCATGTATTGAGTTATGGGAGATTCCGGAAGTCCGTTTCAGTCGCAAACACGTTATCTCCCAGATTAAAACGAAATATTGTCATTAGGCAATTGCCGCTAGTGTCCACTGAATCAGCTGTGAAGAAAACCTATTATCGTTAAGTGATGATGTGTTACTGTTTAGTGTCCTCAGTAATAAATATTACACGAAAACGAATCTGCGGCGAGGATTTTTTACAAACCCTTTATCATTCAGTCTTAAGCCGTTTCATTTTCCAGAAAAGGAATGCACATACGGCAAGCAAAAGATAAAATAAAACTTTGTAAATTGAAGCTGATGAGTCAGGATGATCAACCTTCTTTTCAAGTACGGCAATCTGTTTCATCAGCGTATCTGTAACCTCCATGCTTTTTTTCAATTTCAATTCACAATCGCGGGCGCTGTAATCATCGGTTGTCTTTTCAAATGTTTTATAGCTTAGTGCCCGGTTCAACGCATCCATGATGTTGTTGTCAAGGGTTACAATATCAATCAGCACTTCATTACTTTTTTCAATGTCATGTTTTGTTTTGTTTCCGAATATCCCCGAACGTTTTTGAATTGAGGATGTGTAAGTGCTGAAATTTTTAGCACGCTCAGCAAGGAGGTTCTGTAAATTCATACGGTCCTGCATTTGCATTTGAGAAAAAGCAGGAAGTACAATAATCCCAAGAAGGATAAAAATAAGCGCTGGTTTCATTAGCAGAGAATAAATGAGATTTGAAAAAAGAACACCTTAAAGGTAATGCAGACAATGCAATAAGTCTAACGAAAACTTCAGGTAATCGCCCTGATTGAATCCGTTTTGCACCCGGGTTTGTCATTTCTGCCAAAACAGTTCCGGAAATAAAGGATAAATTAATCAGAGCAGAAGCGCTGCCGGTTCACAGTGCTATTTGTATAAAGGAGCACGTTACCGGGCTTTAGCTTTGTCCGGCCACTGATACAGGTTTGCATAAATCATCCCGCTCATAATATGCGTCACAAAATCATTTTTCCTATATTCGCCCCGTGAATCAGGCAAGGAAAATAACAGCAGCGTTACTGGCTGCTTACATGCTCTCTTTGTTTTTGTTACCTTGTAACGGTAATTGCAAATCAATTGAGCACTGGTCTTCTGTATCGTTTCAATCCACCCAGGAGCACCATGAACATGAAAACGACAACTGTTCGCCCTTCTGTTCCTGCGATTGTTGCTCCTCAATCATAACCATTATTCATTCAACAGAACTGAATGCTTTTGTTCCCTCAGTTGAAAAAAAATTCACACTTGTTACCCAATCTTTTTTTTCTGCATTTACAGATGATTGCTGGCAACCTCCCCGCCGCGTGTAACTGATTTTTGTTTGCGCTTTGCGCACCAGGGGTGGAGTGTGTTTGCTTCATCCTTTGCAGTATTAATAATATTAATAAATCATTACAGATGATCAATCGTATTATTTCCTTTTCTGTAAATAATAAGCTCATCACCGGGGTGTTGCTGCTTGTGTTTGCCGGATGGGGAACATTTTCCGTTTCGCAACTAAGCATAGATGCCCTTCCTGATGTGACCAATAACCAAGTGCAGGTCATAACGGTGTCGCCAAATCTTGCAACACAGGAAGTTGAGCAATTTATCACCTACCCGCTGGAACTTGATTTCAAAAGCCTCCCCGACCTGGTGGAATTGCGGTCCACTTCCCGAAGCGGACTTTCCGTAATCACTATTGTTTTCAAAGACGACGTACCTGTTCACATTGCAAGGCAACTGGTAAGTGAACGGCTGCAAACGGCTGCAGGAGAGATTCCGAAATCCTATGGTGCACCTGACATGATTCCGCCAACGACAGGGCTTGGTGAAATATTCCAGTACACCCTTGCAGTTGACAGTGCCCATAAAAATCTCTACAACGAAATGGATTTACGCACCATCCAGGACTGGATTGTAAAACGCCAGTTGCTTGGTGTTTCAGGCGTTGTGGAAGTAAGCAGCTTCGGCGGGAAGTTGAAACAATACGAAGTTGCCGTTGATCCGCAAAAATTAGTGAGCATGAACCTGTCGCTCTTACAGGTTTATGATGCGCTCAGTGAAAACAATGAAAACACAGGCGGAAGTTATATTGACAAGGGACCGAATATTTATTTCATCCGCGGCGAAGGATTGATCAATTCATTGCACGACATTGAAAATATCATTGTCACCAAACAAAACGGTATGCCTGTTTTTGTAAAAGACATAGCGAAGGTTCAGTTCGGATATGCACCGCGTTACGGGGCCATGACGCGAAACGGGCAAGGGGAAACCGTGGGCGGTGTAGTGCTGATGTTGAAAGGCGAAAATTCAGTGCGGGTGATTAAAGATGTAAAGGAACGGATGATACAAGTGGAGAAATCGCTACCAGAAGGCGTGAGTGTGGATGTGTTTGTTGACCGGACCAAACTGATTTCAAATACCATTGGTACGGTAGAACACAACCTGCTGATGGGAGCGCTGATTGTAGTTTTTGTTTTGGTGCTGATGCTCGGAAACCTGCGGGCCGGATTAATTGTGGCATCGGTAATCCCGCTTGCGATGCTGTTTGCAATTATACTGATGAATGTCTTCGGCATCTCTGCAAACCTCATGAGCATGGGGGCACTCGACTTCGGGTTGATTGTGGATGGAGCTGTCATTATTGTGGAAAGCATGATGTTTTTATTGCACAACAAATTCAAAAACATGGTGCTCACACAGAAACAAATGGATAGGGAAGTCATTTCTTCTTCATCTAAAATTATGAACAGTGCTGTATTCGGCCAGTTCATCATTCTCATTGTTTACGTTCCCATCTTCGCACTGGTGGGCATAGAAGGGAAAATGTTCAGGCCCATGGCACTTACTGTAAGTTTTGCCATCATCGGTGCATTGCTGCTTTCACTCACCTATATTCCACTGATGAGCTCGCTCTTCCTTTCAAAACAAATAAAGTCAAAAGATGACTGGAGTGAACGATTCATTAACTGGCTGCAAAAATTCTATACCCCTTCACTGGTCTACTTCCTGAAACACCGCAAGGGTGTACTGGTAACGTCCGTCATGCTTTTAGCCGGATCCGTGCTTCTCTTCAATTCATTGGGGGGAGAATTTATTCCCGAACTTGATGAAGGCGATTTCGCTACCAATTATACCATACGGCAGGGAAGCAGCTTACTTCAAACCATTGAAGTGGGTACCCAGCTGGAAAATTTACTCATTAAAAACTTTCCTGAAGTCAAAGAAGTTGTCTCCAAAATAGGCACCTCTGAAATTCCGACAGACCCAATGCCAATTGAAAGTGCCGACCTGATTATTGTTTTGAAAGATAAAAAGGAGTGGACAAGCGCCACGGATAAAGAAGAACTGGCAGAGAAAATGAACGAAAAACTTTCTGTTATACCCGGTGTAAATTTATCTTTTGAGCAACCGATCCAGATGCGCTTCAACGAGCTCATTGCAGGGGTGAAGTCAGACATTGCAATAAAAATTTACGGTGACAACCTTGATATCCTTTACGCCAAAGGAAATGAAATCGCCGGGCTTGTAGGGGAAATTAAGGGGGCTACAGACATTAAAGTGGAGCAGGTTGTCGGCATGCCGCAACTCGTTGTAAAATGGAACCGCGACCGCATAGCCCAATTCGGTCTCAACATTGCAGACGTCAACAGTGTATTGAATACCGCCCTTGCCGGAGGCAAAGCGGGTGTTGTTTATGAAGGTGAGAAAAAATTTGACCTCGTTGTCCGCTATGCCGGTTACCGTGATGCAGATATTACAAAGGTGAAAAATATTTTTGTGCCGCTCAATGACGGAACTCAGATTCCCGTTTCACAATTGGCTGACATTGCTTTCAAATCAGCGCCGGCGCAAATCAGCAGGGACAATGGAGAACGCAGGATTGTGGTGGAGGTGAACGTCCGCAACCGCGATATCCAAAGCGTTGCTGAAGAAATTTCAGCAGCACTTACCACGAACCTGAAACTTCCCCCGGGATATTACATTGAATATGGCGGTACATTCAAGAATCTGCAGGAAGCAAAAGGGAGACTGATGATCGCTGTTCCCGTTGCACTTTTGTTGATTTTTCTTTTGCTCTTTCTCACTTTCAGGTCGGTGAAAGAATCTCTCATCATATTTTCCGCAATTCCATTGGCAGCAATCGGTGGTGTGCTGGCGCTTTGGATTTTCGGAATGAATTTCAGCATCAGCGCTGGAATCGGTTTCATCGCATTATTCGGAGTGGCCGTATTAAACGGTATTGTTTTGATCGCCTATTTCAACCGACTGGAGCAGGAAGGTGAAACAGACGTCATGCAACGCATCATGAAAGGTACTGCGGCACGCCTCCGGCCTGTACTTGCAACTGCTGCCGTAGCTTCGCTTGGATTTTTGCCGATGGCATTGTCAACGTCTGCCGGCAGCGAGGTACAAAAACCACTTGCCACTGTGGTAATCGGCGGATTGATATCATCAACACTGTTAACCCTGATTGTTTTACCTGTGCTCTATTCATTGTTCGCCGGAAAAAAACGCCTTGCCTCAAAAGGTGCAATGCTTTCGCTTTTGTTCATGCTTTGCTTTACCATCACAGAAGCACAGCAGGTTTCATTAGACAGTTGCATCAGCAGTGCAATTAAAAATCACCCGCTGATCCGGTCGGCAGATTATTCATTACAGCAGCAACAACAACTTAAGAAAACAAATTTCACGCTAGATCCGATCAACATACAGTACCAGGGCGGTCAGATTAACAGTACGATCAATGATTACAACATCAGCGCCACCGGTGGAATTCAAAATCCGTTTACTACTGCCAAACTGGTGCAACTGCAAAATCAAAAGATCCTTTTGGCCAAGACACAGATGCAGGTGACAAAAAATGAGCTCATACAAAAGGTTTCCGCTGCATACAATGACCTCGCTTATGGACAGCAGCGATTAAAGTTGCTCTCGGAACTTGACAGCCTGTATTCTGATTTTGCACGATTTGCAAAAAAGAAATATGATCTCGGAGAATCCGGCCTTCTGGAAAGCGCCGCAGCTGAAGCCGAACTAAAACAAATTCATTTGCAGAAGCAGCAGGCGGAGAGCGACGTCATTGTATACAGGAATGATTTGCAGCAATGGGCCGGCCTCAGTTCTCCTGTTGAAATTTCTTCCTCCGAACTGCTCATGCCGGCTCCGCAGTTGCAGGCTGATACGGCTTCATTATTTCAGTCACCGTTGTCTTCTTTGCAAAAACAACACGTTCAGGTTAGCATTGCCGAATGGAAACTTGAAAAATCAAAATGGAGTCCTGCATTTCAATTTGGCGCCTTCAACCAAAGCATTGACAGGGAAAAACCATTTTGGGGATATTCCATCGGCACTTCTATACCACTTTTTAAGACCGGACAGTCAGGAAGAGCAAATGCAGCCAGTCTGCAAACAAGGATTGCAAAAGAAGAACTGGAAAACTTCAGGCGGACCATCACTGTTGCATTCATTCAGTGTATTGAAGAATTAAAGCAAAACAGTGCGCATCTTGATTATTACAATACAGATGGCTTGAAACTGGCAGGCACGATCAGCTCCGCCGCCAATAAGTCTTATATGTCGGGTGATATCGGCTATACAGAATTCATTCAAAGCATAACCAGGGCATTTGACATCAGAAGCAATTACCTGCAGTCACTGCGCAACTATAATCAGAGTGTAATCAACCTCAACTATTTGATCAGCAAATAAAAACACCTCAATGAAAAATATTATTTCAAAAATTAAAATTATCTCCCTGGTTATCTTTACAGCAAGTATCATATCCTCTTGTGGTAATAAAAACCCCTCCAACAATGAAGAACATGCAGATTCAGCTCATGTGGATAACGCCCTTGTAACCATCACCAATGAACAGATCAAAGCCATTGGCATTGAACTCGGAACCATTTCGTACCGCAACCTGAAAACTACTTTGAAAGTCAACGGCCGCCTCGAACTGCCGCCGCAAAACAAAGCGCAGGTAAGCGTATTGATCGGGGGGATTGTAAAAGACATTCCTGTTATGGAAGGTCAGTTCGTGAATAAAGGCCAGGCGCTTGCAGTACTTGAAAATGCGGAGTTCCTTCAGACCCAGCAGGAATATCTGGAAAACAAATCTTCACTTGAATACCTGAAATCAGAATTTGAAAGGCAGCAAGCTTTGCAGAAGGACAATATCAATGCGGCAAAGGCTTTTCAGCAGGCACAAAGCAATTACAATTCAGCAGTTGCAAAAAACAACCTGTTCGCCGAGAAATTAAAATTGTTCGGTGTCAGTCCTGAAACCATTTCTCCCGAAAAAATAAAAGCATCCTTCACTATCACAGCACCTATTGCAGGCTACATCAAGCACACCGACCTGTTTATCGGAAAATATGCTGTTCCAAACAGCCCCTTATTTGAAATTGTCGACAACCGTTTCCTGCACATCGACCTTACCATCTATGAACAGGATGTAGCGAAGATTCACGAAGGTCAACAGTTGACTTTTTCCATCATCAATGATCCGCACCACTTCCATACGGCCACCATATTCAGTATGAATAAAGCATTCGAAGACAACTCCCAGTCTGTTATTGCACATGCAAAAATAAAAGACGTGGACGACAACCTCCTCCCCGGCATGTTCATTGAAGCCCGCATACAGGTTGACGACAATAAAACGATGGCACTTCCGGAGGGAGCCATTGTAAGCAATGGAGACGAACATTATATCTATGTGAAGGCAGCGCCCAACGCATTCCGACAGGTACAGGTTAAAACAGGAGCAAGTGATTTGGGTTTTACTGAAGTGATCCCAACAGAAAAACTATCCGACACCGACAGCATCGTGATCTCAGGTGCCTATTACTTATTGAGCGAGCTTACAAAAGGGGAAGGTGAACATCATGAATAACAATTTAATATTTCTCAAAATGAAATCAATCAACAAACCCACAACACTTGCAATTCTTTTTACCCTCATTTGCAGTGTCTCATTCGGGCAATCAAAAAATGATTCCACGATTATAATAAAGACAAAAATATATTGTGATCACTGCCTTGATTGCGGCGACTGCGGCGGGAAACTCATTCATGATCTTTCATTTGTAAAAGGAATCAAAAAAAATATTCTCGATCCCAGAGCAATGGCGCTAACGATAACATTTAACCCTTCAAAAATAACTTCAGTAAAGCTCAGAGAGGAAATCAGCAAACTTGGTTATGACGCCGATGACATAAAAGCTGATCCTGCAGCGTATCAGAAACTTGACGGGTGTTGTAAGAAGCCTGAATAATTTTTCCCGAAAAGTTCAACGCTATTCGGAATTCGCACCGCGGAACTATTTTGCCTTTATCAAATCCATGTGGCACTTCGGACAAGTAGATTTGGTATCGGAAGTTTCTTCGGGATGCATCGGACAATAATATTTACCGGTCCCTTTTAATTCATTGAAAACATTCTTCAATGTTGAAAAACGGAATGATGCACCAACTGTAAATGTATTTTTTGAACCTGCCTGGGTATAATATTTCGAACTGTTGATGTACTGATACAATGGAAGATCGGCAGAAGCATAAATGGAAAACTTGCCAAGCGTGACTCCGATCTGCGGAGTAAGCATTAGCTTTTTATAACCCGTTGCTTCAGGATAATAGGTTGATGGATTCCCGTTTGAAAGAATATATTCATTGATCTTCATCTGCTCAACCTTTTCATAACGTAACTGTAAAGTCAAACCAAGCCGTTTAAAAAAAGACCTGCTTGCAAAGAGTCCGACGCTGACATAATCTCCCTGCTTTTCTCCATTGGGATTGTAACCTTTCCTGATGAACATGGCATTGGCAAAAAATTTAAGTCTTGATTTGAGATGCTCCCTGAACAGAAAAGTATAAAAAATCAAATCCTGCGCACCAGATGACAATTGCACGGCTTGTGGCTTTGTAACATAGTAAGTTTTTCCAAGATAAGGTTCAATAAAACCAGTTGAGTCATTGTAACTGCCAAGTGGGACTTTGTAGCCTAATCCTATGGTAATTTCATTGGCAGTTTTTCCCTTTTTATAATTTAGGATTTCATATCGTGGGAAAACGACGAGGTCACCAATTCCCGTCGACGTGTGTGTTTTAGATGGTTCATTGTTTAATCCCACCTCCTTTTTTAAAAGGTAGTAACCGCTCTCTACTGAAAATGTCAGGTTCTTTGAAACTCCGTAGGCAACCCGGAAATATTCATACTGACTTGAAAAGCTGTCGAATGAACCTTTTTCTGCAGGGGAATCTTTGTTGTAAAATTTATCCGTACTAATGAACTGAAAATTTGTATTAAGCTCGATCTCGCCGTACTGCAAAACCCCTTGAGATGCGCCGCCTGCAATACAGGTACCACCACCGCCGGCACAACACTGCGCATCAGCAGACTGATGGCTAAATAAAATACCAATGATTACAAAGAAAACATTCCGAAGAAAACTACCTCTCATTAACGCGCAACAACAAGATTAATGAAATCACGCTTGCTTCCGTCACTGACCTTTACAAGGTATGTTCCGGCAGCAATGTTCAGTGTATTCATTTCAATCAGGTTTTCACCCTTTGAAAGATTTCCTGAAAAAATCTGCTCAACAAGTTTGCCCTGTAAATTAAAAAGCTGAATGCTGATGTTTGAATTTCCGGCGAGATTAAATTTCAGTGCGGCTTTATCAGAAGAAGGATTCGGCGAAACAGAAAGCGATGAAGCCAGTTTGTTTTGTTCACTGATGCCTGCAACATCTAATGCATCATCAATGGCGTTCTGGAGTGCGGTAGCATCAACCACGTCGTTGGCATTGTAGAAAACGGTATGTGTGCCTCCACCAATGACAACGATCTTCGGCATTCCGGTTCCGTTATAATCAGCCATACTGATGGATGCATCAGAAAAAGATGTTGCTGAAGTCAGCCCGTTGTTATTTTTCCAGGAATCCAGTGAAGTGCACGTTGTGTTTGCATAGTCATCAACAATATACATATACACGGTATGCGGGTTGCTTGTAAGGTAGCTATTCACAACATTGAGCGTTGTCAATGCCGGACCGGTACATGCGCCACATGGCATTACCCAGCAAAGTACAATTACCTGCCCTGAATTCAATTCGGAAAAAAGATTGTGTGAGATTCCATTGCAGTCATTGGCGGTAAAATCAGTTGCTGTCTGGGAAAATGCAATTGACTGCATCGCACAGAATACAATAGTTATAAGTGTTTTCATTTTTTACTTTTACTTAGGAATAATAACAAAGGTATGAATTGGTTTACAAGTAACAATGACCGTTATCAGTTACCGCTTAATCATTCCTGCTTTTGCGCCGGAAACTGCAGAAAAGGAAGTTTTGTGTTGTATTGAAAGGTGTTACATGGTCTTCGGTAATACACTTTATTTTTTCAAACCCGTTTGAAAGTTCATTTTGCAATTCTTCTTCTGTGTATTGATGCACATCCAGCATGCTGCATTTTTTCGGGCCTTTGTCAGAAAATGTACCGATGATCATCCCGCCTCCGGGAAGGATGGCCTTGCGGGCAGCTGTAAGATAAGAATTCACTTCATCTGCTCCGGTCAGGAAATGAAATGTAGCCCTGTCGTGCCAGCAGTCGTATAACTCAGTCGGTTGAAATTCTGTTACGTCACTTACAATCCAGTTTACTCTATTAGCTTTTTCTCCCAGTCGCTGTTTTGCCTTTTCAATTGCCTTCTCCGAAATATCTAAAACAGAAATGTGCTCATACCCTTCATCAAGAAGATAGTCAGCCAGTTTGCTGTCGCCACCACCAATGTCGATAATGCTCGCCGACTTTGGAAGCTTGAAGCTGTGAAAAAATTCCAGCGATGTTTTAGGTAATTCCTGCGTCCAGCTCACTTCATGCGGCTGCTTCGTTTCATAAACCTTTTCCCAATGTTCCTTTCTTGAAATCATTTTATAAAGTTAGTAATAAATCCGGGATAAATTTGTTATTGAGGTGCCGGAAAATCATGTATCATGGTGTCGGATTCAAACCTTAGTAAAAAACATCCCGGTAGTGTATTTTACCTTATTACCTTATAAAATCCAGAAATGAAAATAAGCTAATAATGTTGCATGAAAACACTGCCATTTTCCATTAGGTTAAAACTGAAAAAATAAGGATGGATAAACGATGGCAGAAAATCTTTCCTCTCCTGATAAAAAGATTTAGCCTAAATCCGGGCACATTTATTTTTCAGGCAGTTTATATTCTATGCCAAAATGTTTTGCGTATTCTTCCATAGATCCAAGACCCAATTTTGCACGCCTGGTATTTACATTTTTCTCGTCTTCTATCGGCCAGATCTCTTGTACGCCGGTTTTGTTAAAAGAAACCTGCGTGCCATAGAGTTGCTTTTCGCCTTTTCTCATTTTAACCCTGTCTTCAAGGTAAGCCAGGTCCACCGGCCGCGATTCATTTTTTTCAACCGACTCCTTCATCAGCGGAAGATATTTTTCCTGAGTAGCAAGATCTGAATGTTGAATGACCAGCCAAACGGTATGATTTCCTTTAACACCAACAAAACTTTTTCCCGGCCAACCATATTTGGCAATAAGAGATTCGACAGCAGATAAATTGCAACTGTCGATGTATTGCATAAACGCCACTGAATCGCTGCCAGTTCTTATTTTCTGGTCGCGGTCGAAAATGGAGGCAAGTTGATTTTTTATTGCAGTGGTATCTATTTGCTGAGATGAAGCAAAGCCGGGGTAAAAAATGAAAAGAAAAAGAAAGAGTTTTATATCATTCATAAATGAATAACCCCGCAATAGAGCTAAGAAGTATCTTGCCACGAATTTACACGAATTATCACCAATTGGTGTATGCATTGCAATGTTGTTTCGTGCAAATTCGTGATCCCGATAGCTATCGGGATAGTGGCTGCAATTTTATTTCAACCTCGCCTGGCCACGCCTCAGGAGAGGTAAGGCGAGAAATTCTTTTGAATGAAATGACCCCGCAGCAGAGCTGCGAGGTATCTTGCCACTAATTCCACGAATTATCACAAATCGAAACTTGTAATGCAATAATGTTTCGTGTTAATTAGTGAAATTAGTGGCTAATATTTTAATTCAATCCCGCAGCAGAGCTGCGAGGATTCTTTTGATTAAAATAAATCCAATAGAAAATTCATTCAAACAAACTCATCTGCACACTTCGTTTTAACCTGACAGCATTAGCCGAAGCTTTGGGCATTTCACACCCCTTCCCACCAACGACATGTACCGCTGTTTCCTTATGCCGCGAAGCAATTACAATGTTCGTCTCACCTGCATGCTTCAAAAATAACTCCTCAACAATATCAGGATGATTATTATTCTGTGACAGGTGTGATAAAAACAAATGGCTCATCAATGGCGGACGGTGTTTTATAAAAAGTTCCAGCGCCTGTTTATTTGAAATATGCCCATGCCCTCCGCGGATTCTTTCCTTTAGTCTTGGAGGATAATTTCCCTCCTCCAGCATTTTTTCATCGTAATTGCTTTCTAAAAAACAAGCATGACACTGTTTGAAATACCTGATCACATCTTTACATGCAATGCCGATATCAGTGATAACGCCCACTTTAATTCCGTTGTATTCCACCATAAAACTGAATGGATCCGCAGCATCATGTTTTTTGGTAAATGGAATAACCTGCAAACTTCCAATTGAAACCGGCTCATCAGCATTGAATGATTGCAATAAAACTTTCTTAAGTGCAAGGCGGGTATTGCCCCTTGTAGCCGGAGTGATGTAAACCGGGAGGTTATGTTTCCTGGCCAGCTTGTCTACGCCTTTAATATGGTCTGTATGTTCATGCGAAATGAAAACCGCCTTCACCTTCTGCATTTCCAGCTCAAGGTTCGACATCCGTTTTTCAATTTCGCGGCAGGAAATGCCGGCATCAACCAGCACTGCTTCTTTGTCATTTCCGACATAATAACAATTTCCGCTGCTGCCGGAGTTCAAAGAGGCGATAAAAAGAGACATGGGACAAAGAACTGAAAAATGTTGGGGGAATACAATATTTAATAAAAGAAGCTCCTCCGTTTCTCTCCCTAAATATAAAAATAACAGGATATATTAATCCATGCACCTTTTGAAAAAAGCTACTTTTCCCTTCACGCGTATTTTAAATACCCTTCCATATTAATTATCTGCTATTCAAAATATCTACAATTATCGGCTTCAATCCGCTAAAGAAAAACTCAACGGCAATCACCATAACAATTAATCCCATTATTCGCATCATTACATTGATGCCTGTTTGTCCGAGTGATTTAATAAGTTTTGAAGAACTGTAGAGAATCAAATATGTTATCAGCATTATAAATATAATGGAAAGAATCAAGATGACTTTTTTCGGAAATGAATCCGCATCTTCCATAAGAACAATTGCATTAGTTATTGCCCCAGGCCCGCAAATCATTGGAATTGCCAGGGGAGTAATAGAGATGTCTGAAACGTAACTTTTCACTTCGCTATCTTTGATTTTTACCTGGCCTAAACGGGCTTGCAGCATATCCATGCCCATGATGAAAAAAATAACGCCACCAACAACGCGGAAACTGTTTACTGAAATTCCAAAAAAAGTAAAAAGTAATTGACCTGTAAAAGCAAAAGCTATGATTGTCAGCAATGAAACGAACGAGGCCTTTCTTGCAGTTCTACTTCTATCGGCAACTGATAGTTCAGCTGTCATAGACATGAATACGGGCATTGTTCCCAATGGATTTATCAATGTAAAAAACGATGTAATACATAAAAGTCCAAACGAAATCGCTTCCGGCATAACTAATTATTCTTAATAATGAGCCTTTGACTTTTAAAAAACTTTTCAGATTTAAATGTAACGAAATAAATGCCATCATTTAACCTAGAAATATTTACCTTGTTTTGACCGGGGCTTAGGTACCTTGTCAATGTCAATTGCCCGGTGCAATTGTAAAAATCAATTTCAATGCTTTTTGTAAATGAAAAATTAATGTTAATTGTACTATGATTAATAACCGGATTGGGATACAGCAAAAGGTCATTAAAATCATTATCAAAATACTCAGAAATTCCTGAAAGCAGGAAGTGGTGTTCCAATGTCAAATATCCACAGCCGTTTGTATCGCTGACATATGCCGAATACACCCCGGATTGATTAATGAAAGCTGTGCAATTATTTGTTACGTACGGACTGCCATTGAAATACCAATTACAATTTTGATATCCACTTACAGATAGTGTATTCCCCGCCCTGACAATTGCAGGGGTAAAATAAATCAGGCCGGAATGATATAAACTGTCTATCGTTGTCTGAAAAGCCAAATTTTTTAACAATGTATCTTCTGTAATAGATATCCCGGGATTGTACGGACTATTAATCGGAGAATTTTTAAAAATTGTTGTGTATAAAACATTTGCGACAAGAAAAGATCCGTATAAAGAAGGATGTACTTCGTCAGGGCCCCACAAATTAATAGAAGGGTAACCGGAAATTACTCTAATAAATGCAGGGCCAATCGGCGCAATTATTTGTCCGGCAGTATCCAGCAAAAATTGATAATTACGATAGATGCTGTCTATTAAAGCTTCACCGGTATTCCCATAAGGCGGATATCCGTGT
Source organism: uncultured Flavobacteriales bacterium (assembly GCA_964356415.1). Taxonomy (GTDB): domain Bacteria; phylum Bacteroidota; class Bacteroidia; order AKYH767-A; family 2013-40CM-41-45; genus JAPLDB01. The sequence continues at coordinate 13,985 of CAYHHK010000025.1, read as the reverse complement.
TTGGGTCCAAATCCAGCATACCAGATAACTTTGGCACACGGGTTATAGAAAAGAAGTGAATCGCGGATTTTCAAGTGCCCTTCAATAACTAAACTAGAAGCCGGAAATTGTCCGTAGCCTAAACAGAAGCGACCTTGATTGTCCTGCAGTACAAGATAATCCCATTGGTTACTTCGGATCAGCGAATACACAAGGGGATTATTCATGTGCGCAGAAGTTCCCTGCACAGTATCACCAACTGATATACCACCCGGCATATGCGAAGCAACAACAACATTTTTACCGGCACCTTGTGAAAGCTGTGAAAAAAGTGCGGGCAAATCATTTTGGCTTGTAAAACTATTTCCAATAAATAATACTTTCACAGTATCAGGATTTTGCGCCACAACCGAATTAAAAAAAGCAAGGCAACTAAGGAGTACCAGGTTAATGCATAATTTAATATTACTTTTCATTTCTTTCAAAATATTGTAATAAAGTTTTCAATTCACTGTCAGTAAAACCAGAAACCTGCTTCAATGAATTAATAAAATAATCACTGCTGATATTAACCATAGCTAATACAGCGCATTCCCTTTAGTGCAGATTGTAGAGAAGTGCATATTCATTTTTTTTTTCAAAAAGCCCGGATTGAAGAGGCGATAAATAAGGATATGGTGCAAAGGACAGGAAAATATTTTGGAAAACAATAATTAGAATCAGTTGTTATGAACCCCAGAGCAAGCTCTGGACTCTAATTCACGCAGCAATCTGCGAGGAATTAACCTCCCTTCTCGTCCTCCAAAGCGGCCGCGAAGGCGGATGAAAAAAAGCAACCTTCATTTCAAAAGTAAAAGATATTACATGATTTATCGGTGAGACCGGCACCGTTACCTTGCAATTATTTTAAGACTGGATTCTGTCGGCTCTGAAAATGCATTTGTCTGTGTTAAATAGTCCTGCATATCATTCATATTATCTCCGTAAACATGCTCACTAAACTCCTGGGCTTTTTGAAGCATCCGGATGAAAGTGTCTGTGTCATTCTGCCTTGTTAATTTTCGTAATGCACCCATGTAATCTTCCCTGTAAACCGCAGGAATAATAATCTTTGATTGCCCGGCTTTCACCAGCTCGGCATTCATCATCAATCTTGCTACCCTGCCATTCCCATCTAAAAATGGATGAACCTCAGTTATTATAAACATGATGTATGCAGCTTTTGCAAACGGATGCGAAAGGACATTAAGAAAATCAAAACCCTGAATCAATGTTCCTCTCACCAAATTAAAATCCACGAACGATGTCTGTCCCGCAAAATTATTTTTGTCCTTAAACAATCCCGGATTTTTATCCGGCCTTTCACCTAATAACATTTGGTGTCTGTACAAAAGCATTCTTAAAAGTTCATCTGCCGAGGAAGGTGTCTTTGACATTTCCTCCCGGTTTGATACAATCTGATATGTTCCTAAAACATCATGACTGTCCTGTCTTCTGGCGGGCAATGGCTTATTTGTGGCTATTATTTGCTTTGCCTCATTAATTTCAAAAACGGTTCCTTCGATGTAGTTGGAAAAATAGCTTTCAAAAAATGCAAAATTTAGAAACGACTGTGGAGTATTATTTTTGTCTGGCCGGTTTTTAAATTCCCGCTTTTGCAGTTCACGAAACAACTCCCCGAATAGTTGTATTCTGCCAGGGTCAAATGGCGAACCAAGCGCTCTCGCAATCGCAACAGGAGATGAAAGCATTTTTTCCGCGTTTGTCGCTTGCAGTGCGCTGATTATTTTGTTTAATGCTTCAAACTCCTTTTTCATATTGAGTTCTCCGGCAATTATTCCGGCCGCATCTCTTACTTTGTTGATTTCCTCCTCTCCATTAATACGAATAATTTGTTCTAACTTTTCTTCGATTTCTGAACGCGTTAATCGCTTTGAGGCAGGACCCACATTTCTGGATGGTTGTAAATTCTCCAGAAAAGCTCTTGGCCTTTGTGATACATAAAGTTCTCCTGAAATTGCATTGTCACCTTGAATGTGTCCGGGGCCTTCCATAAAACTAATGGTAATGCCGGGCAGCGTTATCTTCTTTGTGTATGTGTATGTCAGAAAGATATAGCCGGCCTGAGTGGGTTCATATTCAAATGCAGAGCGGTGACTCAGTACTGCTCCCGGATATAAAGTGCCAAGTATTTGGAATAGGTTTCTTCTTATGATTGCTTCTGCCGGTTCAGTGAAATTAGGAGTGTATAACCGCGGAGAAATCTTCCTTATTTTTCCCGCTTTTTCAAGAATTGAAATTTGCCTCGAGATTTTTTTATCTGAAGAACCAAAAACTACTTCTTGAAGGTGAATAGGAAGAATATTTTCCACTAATTAAGGGTTTGAGTGCGAACTTAAGGAATATTTTCCACCAAGTTAACATTTTAGAGGAATATATTCTATTAATAAGAATATTTTGCATTATAAAACAATATTATGTGAATTTTTTCCATTAAATAATCATTAATTAAGAATATTTTCTACTATACCTGAAATGACCTTTTCAGCCTGTGGACACGATGCAGTGTCTCGTCCTGAAAAAATTGACCTAAAATTTCGCACTATAATATCTGGCCAGGCAGACCATCATCTTCCGTTTCGGGGGTTTCCGGTAAATTCCGCAGCAGATTTACCACCGGATATTGCGCATAACGAAAAATCCCTTCCGGTCAGGAAAGGATTTTCTTCTTTTGGAGTGGAGATAAATTACACAAATCGCTTAAACATAAACGCTTTTCCTGATCCCGATTTCAAATATTTTTCAAAGAAAAAAGCCTTGTATTTATCAGTAAAAACAATATGTGTTACCAATTGAAATGGCAACCTGATAGAAGTGTATTGAACCTCACCGTTTCTATGTCTTTCCAATCTGTCTGAAAGGTTTTGAGTACATCCTGTATAAAAGGTATTGTCAACGCACTGTAAGATATAAACTGTCCACATTCATCTCCATTCTTAAAATTCAGTGCAAGAAACTAAGCTTAAAGTTAATTTGCATCTGATAAAATAGAATAATTTATCTATTATATGGATTGCATCCATTGCCCTCCTACACTTTGTCCCTTGCAGCAGAACAGCAACGAAGCCCTCCTTCGCTACGCTCGCGCGCAGCTTCGGAGGACGAGCCCCGGAGAAGCTGAAACTGTTTATTAAATATACTGAAAAGTCAAATTGAATGGCCGCGCCCTCCGAAGCAGCGCTAACGCATAGCTTCGTTTTACATTTTCTGTTCTTGGTGGATCGCATCCACCGTGCGCCTACGCTTCGTCCTTCGCAGTTGAACTGCTACGAAGAAGGACTGAAGCTTCAGCGCAAGCGTAAGCCCGACGAAGCTAAATTGTTCATTAAATATAATGATAAGTCAAATTGAATGGCGAAATTGGACAGTGTCCACCGTAGCCCGCAGAAGCGGATAGAAAATATGACTTATTCTTAATGAATTAAAATGAAAAAGCGAAGCCCTCCTTCGCTATGCTGTCGCATAGCTTCGGAGGGCGAAGGTGGAGCTGGTGGGAGTTGGATTGCAAAATGAACACCCTTTCAGGCAAGGGATTCAGGAGTCTTAACTACCCAAGGTGAAACAGGGGTGAAACAAATATCGCACCGGGGTTCAGTTGGAAATGGGAGTTGAACCCGGGGCTGACGAGGTTTTTATAAGTTGCACTATTCAACTGAATAGGCTGATCATGATTAATCCAACCTTCTCTCAGTCAATTTCAAGTTGGACACTGCTATTCATGAGGTATAACGAGGAGGTAGGAATTAAAGCTTTTGTGGCGAGCGGGAGTATTGTTATGCGGATAACTTGATTTTTTCAATTTAAAAAGTTCAACTCAAGAATAAAATTTTCTACAGTTGGCTTTATTGTATCATATTTAATTTCTGTTAAATCATTTCCAACTTCCACGACTCGAGATAAGTTAGTTTCGCCTAAATGTCGTTTTAATAAATAGCACTCATACTTTTCTTCTCTCTTAATAAATGAAATAAAGTATGGCGTCAAAATTTTAGTATTGTCGCTATTAAATGTGCTGAGTTCGTGCATTGGAAGATAAACTAAAACACCCCGAAAGGCAGGTTCGTTCAGTTCTAATATTTTTATTGAATGAATGTGATCAACATTCGGCACAAGTTTATCAGCTAGAAAATAATAAGCGAATTCTTTCTTAATATATTCGCCATTGCTCTCAATGGTTTTAAAAATAAAAAGTTCGGGGTCATGAAAAAATAGTTTAGACAGACAATGACTTGCAAACATCATTATATTCCATCTATATCTGGACATGGAAACAAAATCTTTCTGAGAAAAAATCTTAAATAGATTTTCAGTGTCATTTATATCTTGAACGCGATTAATGTAAATGTCAGAAAAATAATCTGGTTTTTCGAATAGGAATCTAGCAAAGCTGCTGTTCATATCCTCCATTGTTCTTTCAAATAGCCACTTAGAGGCATCATCAGCCGCTTTTAGGCCAGCAATAAATTTTTCCTCCTTGTTCTTGTAAATTTTTGGTTTGGTTTGTTCAGATGAGCTTTGATTTTCCTTTGGTTCACGCTTAAATATTTCTGTTTTATTTTCATCGTCAGAAGTTCTAGAAGTCCACAGATGAAAAAATAGTCCATAAAAAATCGCCCCATAGACTCCAACGGCTAACAGCCCAACAATAATTCCTTCTTCGTGCGCATACTTGTCAGCAGTAACAAAAGCCAAGCCAACAAAAACCAACATTGCAATAAGTCGAATAAGCTGCATAAGAATTATTTTTCACTCAAAGATTGGGTTTCTTTCCGATTTAAATCTATGTTATCGCCTGGCATCAAGGTTCAGTTTGAAATATGAGTTGAACCATGGGCCGGAACCCATAATAATTGGTCGCGGAGAAGTAAATACTCATCTAAAATAATCACCTTCAGCAATGGCATCAGAGTTTTATTTTTAGTTCCTGGAAAAATTCTAAAAGATTTAATGACTTCACTCCAAGTTGATTTCCAATTGGTGGAATTCTGTTAGCCTTTGTTTTGCTTTCTTGTGTAATGATGATTGCATTCTCACATAGTGCCATTGCAATCAAATAAGGGTCAGCCCAAGGTCCCGTTCTGTTCATTTTGTTCTGCCATTCTCCCAAATTGTATTTCGCTTTTATCAATGGAATTTTACTTGTCTGACAAGTATCAATTCCTAAAAATATTTTTTTGTTTTTGTTACTCCAAAGCAAAAGTTTGTCAGTCGGATAATTTGTATTTTTAATTTCTCGCTGCACTTCAATATGCGAAACAAGTTGTCCGTTCTGAATCAGAGAAGCAATGCGTTCCCAGATAGTCGGGAAAAGATTTTTTGGATAGCGTTCATGCAGTTCTTTGATTGAACTCATATCAATCGTGTATACATCATTTGTGAAAAGTGTCCGCTTAATTGCCATCAAATATATTTTTGCAGATACTTATCCTTGATGCCTGTGATTGTAGAAAGTGAAGTGTAAGTCAAATCTCCTCTCTTGTAGGAATCAATAAGGTGATTCAAAACCAAACGACTTGTCCGTTTTACATATGTCAGTTCCCAGTTTCTTTTTCCGAATCCTTTGCTCTGAACCGATTCCAACTTTGATTTCAGTTGCCTGTATTGCCCTTGGTTTATTATTCCCAAAGTTTTCATTTGAATGATTGCAACTGATTTGCTTACGCCAAATGCTTTTGCAATTTCATCTAACTGTTTCACGGTAGTGATTGGACTTCCCTTCACTACAATTCTCAACTGCTTTTCAGGCATCAATAAGAAAGCTGCAAACTCATCGCAATATTTTTCTTCCGGTTGGTTGTCGTTGTCCTTTTCCAAATCAACTGTGCAAATTCCATCTTGTCTTTTAAGCAAATGACAAAACTCATGAAACAGTGAAAACAATCTCACTTCGTTTGAATCACTTTCATTCAAAACCATTACACTCACATCACCGAAAACAGAAAATGCACGAACTCCGGTTGACTTCAACGGATGTTCCAGAACAGGTATGAAAAACTTTTCTTCAATTAAAGATTTGTAATACGCCAAAACAGTCTCCTGCTTACCTGCAATCACTTCCTTCAGAACATCAAAGTCAATTTCTAAAAGTGTTCTCACTATGTTAGCCAATGCAATGGCTGAAACATTTGTGTTAATGTCAGGCAATGTTGTTTTTTTTCCAGTAATTTCTCTTAACTCCTCTGCCAGATAAAGGGCTTTCCGTTTCGCTAAAAAAACTTCTGATGAAATTTTCTTATCACGATTCAAACGGTAATCGTGCGGCAATTCTGTTGTCTGTGTTGTGTCAACAGAATAAAACGCAATCAATGGTCTTTTGTATATGTCAGCAAGATGAATCAAATCATTTTGAGAAATCTTATCATCACCGTTTTCAATGCTCAAATATTCCGATTTGCTGAGTTTTAATTTTTTGGCAATTTCATCTTCTGTCATGCCTGATGACTTCCGCATGAAAACCAAAATCTCGGGTTGAATTTTATATGTTGCCTGTTCGTTCATCTTGTGCAAAGATTCGAATATTTCCTCTCAGATTTTTCATTTTACTTCTATCACCTTCATCGTTTCCTCTCCGAATTGACTGATAACTCTCACTGCAATTTTTTGTCCCTTATGTTTTATTATAATCGGGTGGGAGATGTGTCCATACATGCGATCAAATGCTTCATCATCTATTTCTATCTTTAATGTTTTTTCTGCTTTGCGTTTTGTTTCCTGCTTTGCGATATCGCTTAATCCTTTCTTCCATTTGTCGAATTCGGATTTATCACCACCGCAAAAGAATACCTGTTTTACTATGAAGTTGCTGCCGTCATAATCATCATCTACCATCCAGTAAGCAATGTCGGAAATATTACGGGCTTTTACTTCATCTTTGATAGGATCGTAAATATCCAAGCCCCTTATTAGAACATTAACCTTCTCACAGACTTTAAATTTTGGTGTACCGTAGGGTTCAGAATCTTCAATAAGGAATCCCTTCTTGACTGCTGATTTACCAAATTCATAGTCTTTATTATTAATAAGGATAATGTCCGGTTCGCCAATAGTTACAAAACTTGCTGCACTCTTGCTTGGTTTTTTCTTTAATCCTTCCTGTAACAAATCATCATGGATTCTTGCCTTGGTAACTTCAAAAGTTCCCATGCTTGTTGTCTGTGTGCTGCCTTCAATATCACTTTCAAAACTGAAACCTAAAATCACCAACCATTGTGCATCGCCTCTGTTTCTACATTCTTTTATTGCATCGTTCACTTGCTTCTTGCTTACTGTTCCGAATTTTGGTCCGATAAAAAAGTAAGTTTTCTTTTCGCCAACTCCATTCATGTAGAAACCTTCGGCATGTAAATTTTCATTGGTGAGTAATTCTACTCTTGTAAAAATTACCATTTCATTTTTTCTGCCGTTCTTAATACCTGCACTTACCAAATGCTGTTTGATTACTTCTTCAAATGCTCCATCATCTTCACCTGTTTTTATTTCATTGTCCAATTCTTCGGGAGAAATTGGTTCAAAGTTTTGCAAAGTTTCTACTGTGAACGGTCCGCTTACTCTTAATCGTTTGGTGTCAATATCTGGTTTGTCAAATAAAGTTTCTGTTTCAGGAATTTCATCATTGGCTAAACTTTTTAGAGTGATATGTGGAACTGTTTTGTAAAAAAAACCTTGTCGTATATCTCCGCTTTTTTCATCATACAATTTGTAATAAGGAAATGTAGCCGTCATTAATCTTTGCTTGGCAATGTTCAATGCAATTCTGCTTGTGTCAATAGTTATCCATCTTCTGCCAAATTGTTCTGCAACAAATGCTGTTGTTCCGCTTCCGCATGTTGGGTCAAGAACTAAATCCCCTGGGTCTGTGCACATCATTAAACAGCGTTCAATTATTTTGTTTGCAGTTTGAACAACATATCTTTTGTCAGAAGTTGCTGCGGTGTCATTCCAAACAGAATTGTATGGTGTTACTGGATAATCATCATGATAAAGAACATACTCAACTGAACTTCCACTTTTTTGTAACCTTCCTATTTTAGAAAGCTTAGTCATTCCTTCAATTGTGGTAGCCCAAGAATGAACACCATCAGGAGTGTTTTTCTCATTGCCTCCTGGGGGTGAAAATGTTTCTTCTTCAAACTTGAAATTGAAATCTTGATTTTTTCTGTATTGAGATGGTTTCAAATAATGCAACCTATAAACACGGGAACCCTTTGGAAGTAATTTATGATTATTGATTTCTTCCGAAGTCATTTTTCTTCTTTCACCATTTGCTAACTCAACATGCTTGTAGTTTGTATCACCTTCAATATTTTGATTTTGAAAAAGCGAACGATATTTTACTTTCTCTTTATCTTTTGCAAACCAAATTATATGGTCATAGGAAACATCCATCAACGAAGTGTTAAGTGACATTGTCCTTGTTCTGTAACGAATGTTTGTTATGAAATTTGCATCGCCAAAAACTTCATCCATAACCACTTTTACATAGTGTGCATTCTCATCACTGATTTGAACAAAACAACTTCCGCTTTCGGTGAGTAGTTCTCTTGCAATTAACAAACGGTCTCTTAAATAAGTGAGATAAGAATGAATGCCAAATTCCCAAGTGTCACGAAATGCTTTTATCTGTTCAGGTTCTCCACTTAAATTTTCATCACCTTCTTTTACAGTAAGGTTGTTCAATTTTATTTGCCAATTACTTCCATAATTTATTCCGTAAGGTGGGTCAAAATAAATTGTCTGCACTTGCCCTGCCATTCCTTCTCTCTCAAGCAAACTTGCCATTACCAAATGGCTGTCGCCTTGTATGAGGCGGTTTGTCCAACCGTCCTGATGTTCGTAGTAATCACTTACTTTTTCCAATTCATCTTTCTCCAAAGCATTTCCAAAAAGTTCATTGAACAAATCTCCCTGCGGACTTTTTGTTTCGGTAACGGTGTAAAGATTTTCAATCAGCGTTTCGGGTGCAATGTGTTCGTGGCGGTATAAGCTGCGTATGTCCACACGAAGCAAATCGTCACGGTCATCGTTGCCGTATTTGTTGAGCCAAAATAATTCGGGGTCTTGCCCACGATGCACCACAGGATTTTTTGGTAACTCAATTTCCTTTTTTCCCTTCTGCACTTTCGGGTTTGCATCTTCATATCCTGCTTCTTCTTTTGAAGGGATGTGAACCCGTTTGTCTTTGGGGTGCTTGATGGATGCTACTTTTTTTGCCATACTAATTTTCTATGTATTGAACAGATGATTGTTTAGTGCTTTGATTCCGTCTTCAATTCTTTTTGCTTCTTCTCTTGTGTCGGTTGCAAGAGTTCTGTATTCAAGATTCATCCAGTTCTTTAGAATGTAATCTCTCTTGTCAGAATTATTTCTTTTGCCTGAACCGTGAGGTTCGGGAAAAAGTGATTTCATTCTTTTCTGACATTCAATGCCAATTCCAAACTGAATGAACTGATTGGTTTTTTTATTTCTGATTTGATACACACCTGCACCTTTGGGTGCATCAATGGTTCTGCAAGTGTCAGGCGTTGGCATGGGTTTCCAGTTCGTCCAGTTTTTCATAGCGAAGAAATTTTTTCTGCCAATTGATTTTTTATGTTACGAATGTCGTTTGCTATTTCAATGAAATGCCATTCGGGATATTCGTATTTTTCTTTGAGAGCATTCACAGCAGGCAGCCAACGGTTCTCTACAAACCATTTTTTTTCTGCTTTCTCTTTTGCCATGCCTGTAATTTCTACAATCAGATTTTTTATTTCTCCGTCTTTGCCTTTGCACTGTGCAATGAAGTCAGGAAAATAATTTTTGTCCAAGCCGTCCTTGATGTAAGGAATTTGAAAACCAAGAAAAGCATTCTTCACATAACTTTCCACTTGTGGTAATTCTTCCAATGTCTTTGCTGCAATCTGTTCCCATGTTTCGGTGTCAGCCACTACATAGTTCACATGACTTTTCTTAGTCGGGTAAACTTCTTTGGCTGTGTTTCCATTTACATACTTGGTGCTTCCGAATTTGTTGTAGTAATTAAAAACAGGTCTGATAAATTCTTTTGTGTTTTGGTCGGTGTTGATTCCTCTTGCAATGTGGTCAACAATTTTCTTGGGTTCTTCAAACCAAAGCAATCGTTTGAAACGCTGGTCGCTGATGTTTAGCAGCAACACTTTATTTTCATACCATTCTGTTACCGCTGTTTTCAGTTGGTTGAATTTGTTGAACTGTGCTGCACCTTCATCATTACTGAAATGAATGTTGATGAGTTCTTTCGTCAGCCAAAAAATAATTTCAGCATCTCTTTTTTCCAACACACTTTGAATTTCTATCTCAATTTCTTCGGATGAAAAAGCATTTGCCAATTTTGTTTTGATAGGAGTAATGTCGCCACGGATTTCATAATTTTCTAAATCGCTGAAATCATATTTAATCGGGAACGCAAAATTTTCAATGCGATAACCTGTAACATTCGGAAAAGTAATTTCCAATTCTTCTTGTCGTTCAGGCAAAGCCATGATGTGTTTCAAATCAATTGGCGGTGGCGGTGGTTCGGCTGTTCCGCCTTTAAACATTTTGAAAGGAACGCCAATGATGTGTGCATACTCTGGTGGAAATTTTTCTACAACAATTTTTCGTTTGTCGTCTGTCGGGTTTCCGTCTTTATCATAGCCCTGCAAAAAATAATTCATCCTTCGCAATGCTCTGCCTGCAACCTGCTCACATAAAAGTTGCGAACCGAATGCACGCAAGCCCATGATATGTGTAACCGTGTTTGCATCCCATCCCTCTGTGAGCATACTCACACTCACAACGCAACGAATGTGTGAACCTAACTTACTTTGCTTGCCAACTGTGTTTACTACTTCACGAAGAATTTCTGCATCGGTTATGTTCTCTGTACTTCCTTGTCCGTGAATTCTTGCGTAATCTTTTTTGAATTCTTCAATCTCTGATGAAAATATTTTTTTGAATTCCTCATTGATTTGTTCTCCGTTGTCCAACGCATCGCTGTCAATCAAAAGTGTTGGTGGTCGTTTCAACGGTTTGCTTGTTGCCATGTCGTAATTGCTGAACAAATCTTTTGCACCTGCTCTTGTAATCAGCTTTCCGTTTTCATCTTCATACTCGTAACCTGCAATGTATTTGTAAACTTCTTTTGAAACGGAAGTGTTGTTGCAAACCAAAATGAAAACGGGAGGTGCAGAAAAAAGATTTGTTTTCTCCTCTTGATTTTTTCTGTGTCCTTCAAAATATTCTACATAGTGATTGTAGAATTGGTCTAACGCACCTTTCACCAATGCAGGAAGTTTTGGTTTTTCTTCTTTCAAAGTTTTTCCTTCTGCTGCTGCTTCCGATTTCTTTTTGCGTTGTCCTTTCTTTGGCAATTCATCTCTCACATGCTCATACAAGTTTCTAAGCACTGGCATTTTTATTTCCTGTGTGTTATCGCTTTCGGGTAAGAAAGGAATTTTTACAAGTCCTGATTCAATCGCTTCAATCAAACCAAAATCAGAAACTACCCACGGAAATAAACTGTAAGGAATGTAACCCGAACCCTGCAAGTAATATGGTGTTGCAGAAAGGTCATACACATTTTGCAATTTGAATTTTTGTGAAATTTGTTTCAGTCCGCTGAACCAAACTGCTGCTCTTGCATTCTCGTCTGCTTCTTCGTTGTCGGTGGTTTTACTTTTTGATTGCGGCAAATAACAGTGGTGTGCTTCGTCATTCATTATCAGCAACCGACTTCCTGTTTTGAATTTGCCCAACATCCGTTTTACTACTTGCGAAAAATCTTCGGTGTTGCCTGTGTTTATTTTCTTTCCTTCTAAATCTACTTTGCCGTCAAACGGACTGCGTTTGTTGCCTTGCAAAATCTTTGGTTCAAAGGTGTGGTAGTTTGTAATTATCAATCTTGCATTCAGATTTTCTAAACGGTGTTCTAATTTTTTTGGAACTAATCCTCTCTCATAATAATAATCGGATTTGATGTGTTGACTTTTTGTGTCAACAAACAAAACTCCCAAACGGCTTTTGATTGTAACACCTGGGGCTACGATTAAAAAGTAATCTGCAAACCGTGTGTCGCTGCGATATTCCTGTCGGTTGAAATAATGATAGAGAATAAAACAACCCATCACAACCGTTTTGCCCGAACCTGTTGCCATCTTAAAAGCGATTCGTGGCAACTGGTCAGCAGCATCGCTGCTTACTGTTTGCTGTCCGTTGCGAATTTTGTTTAAGATGTTTTGTCCTGCGTTTGATTTCTCTGCAACTTCATTCAACCAGATAGCGGTTTCAATTGCTTCCTGTTGTGCAAAGAATAATTTTTTTACTGAATGTCTTTCGGGGTTGTCAAACCAAAATTGCAGTAGCTCTTTTGTAACTCTTGTTGTGTTCGGATATTTTTCCAATCGCCATTTACCGATTTCCTTACGGCAAAGGTTTATTAGATGTGTTCCGTATTCTTCTGCAAAATCATTTATTTCAAATGCAGAAGTCTGTGGACCTTGTCTTGTTGGAATTGCACTAATATCTGGCACAAAAATTCTTCTTCCTTTTCTAATATCGTTATAGTTCAGTGAACCGTCTGCGTCTGTTGCATAATGCAACACTGGCTCATCATAAGGACTATTTAATATCGGGTTATCTGAAGTCATAAATTAGTATTGTTTTTCGTGATTCTATAGTAATCACTTAAAAATGAGCTAATATAAAATGCTTTAATCAGCTTGTTTTTCTGGGTGTGAATATACCGGAATAAACGAAATTTGAAAGAATCTGAACCCCATTTCGGGGGTATTTGCGGGGTGCATTATATTGCAATAAATGAATCTCGAAAGAAACCGAATGCCGTTTCGGTATTAAGAGCGGGGTAAAAAGCGGGGGTGTAAAGTCGGGGGTAGAGGCTCAGGAAGGGAGATTTCCCGGAATAGCTGCATAAAGTTTTGGGGTAATAACCAATATTCGTATTGGAATTTGAAAAACACCTATTAATTTCTCAATGGAGTAGCTTACTATTCCTACTACCTACTACCACCAAGTAGTAAGTAGTAAGATTGTAGAAAGAAAAATATTTCATCTTACTACATTCACACTTCATTACTAATCATGGTTTCAGCCATATTGTAGCAAGTAGTAAGAAATGATTCTAATTTATCCTATTTATATAATAGCCCTTTGCCGGATAATCTTTTTCACTTATTCGGGTGGTGGAGGGAATGAATCCGAGGGTCTTCAAAGATTTCATCGCTTGTCGTAGCATGTTACTACGACCAAGCTGTTGCAGCGATTCATCCTGAAAAAAATCGTACTTTTACACTTCTTATATTCTACTATTAACCGGGGCTGCCAGGAATTGACGGCAGGTGAAATTAGTAAGTAAGCATGCCGAGCGTTGTGAGCCAGGCTCGTTAATCCCAACTTTCAAAGCCGTAAATGGCAATTATTCTTTACCGTTAGCCGCTTAATCTCAGATTAACCCGCTGACTGCTTCGCGAGGGCTTGCTCACCCGTTCTCGCATGGAAGCACCGCATGGTGAGTGAGACGGGGAAGGGTTCCGATTACTCCGTCTGACAACTGCCGGGACTACGCGCAATGGTAGCAAGTGTTAAGCAGCCATTGTGCCGACAATCAAATAACACTAAGCATGTAGAAAGTTTGCCGATTGCTTGTCCGGACGTGGGTTCAACTCCCACCAGCTCCACCCCTGAAGCATGAAAATCCTCCGCGAAATGCGGGGGATTTTTCGCTTCAGGGGTCTGAAGTGACTGACGGAGGATGTCTACTTCAGGATATCCGCCCTCCGAACACGGTGGATGCCATCCACTTTTTAATCAAGTTCACTTAATGGCTATAAAATGGCCATTTTATTCAAACTCCTTACCCGATCATGATAAAGCCAAATACTTTTCTTCTAAAATAATTTTATATTTTTCCTTGAAGTCATTCGATAAAAATG
>CAYHHK010000024.1:38686-40215 GCA_964356415.1 uncultured Flavobacteriales bacterium | reverse complement strand
GCTTTCCAGTCTGTTTGTACCTCCAATTCACCATGCACTAAAAACATTTTTTGCACTGCCTTAGGATCCTGGCATGAAAGGTATTGCAGCATTTCCTTGTAATCGCCATGGGCACTGTAAGAGTTCATTACCTCTACTTTGGCTTTAACATTGTACTCTTTTCCGAAAATACGAACTTCTTTATTTCCGGCGGCAAGTTTACCCCCAAGGCTTTCAGGAGTACAATACCCGACCATCATAATCGTATTTCTGGAATCACCAATATTGTTCAGGATGTGGTGTTTAATTCTTCCTGCTTCAGCCATACCGGAGGCGGAGATGATGATGCAGGATTCGTGTAAATCATTCAGTGCTTTTGATTCATTGGCATCCCTGATATATTTTAATCCTCCGAATCCGAACGGATCAGGATCGGTTTTCATCACTTGGATTATTTCAGCATTGAAGCTTTCAGGATGTGCGCGCATGATTTCTGTTGCATTGATGGAGAGCGGCGAATCCACATAAACCATGATGCTTGGCAACATGCCTTTGTTCTTCATGTTGTTCAAAATATACACCACTTCCTGAGTTCGCCCCAGGGAGAATGCCGGAATGATCAGTTTGCCTTTTCTGATGACACAGGTCTCAAAAACCACTTCAAACAATTTCTTTTCTGTTTCTTCTGCAGATGGGTGAAGACGGTTGCCATATGTTGATTCACAAAGAATAACCTCTGCCTGCGGAAATGGCTGAGGAGAGATCAGGATCTTATCATTTGGCCTGCCAATATCGGCTGAGAAAAATATTTTTTTCGGCCCTGATTTTGTTTTTACTGAAAGATTTACCGCTGCGCTGCCAAGTATATGTCCTGAGTCTGTGTAGTGAAACTCAACCTCCTCACTAAGCTTATGTTTTTCTTCATATGAAACCGTCTGCATAAGCGACATGGCAAGGTCTACATCACCCTGATTGTATAGCGGTGCAATGGGAGGTAGTTTTTTTTCTTTTCTTCTTCTGTTCACATATTTCAGATCACTTTCCTGAATATGGGCTGTATCAGCGAGCATCACTTCACATAAGTCTTTAGTTGCCGGAGTACAATATATTTCCCCCCTGAATCCTTGTTTTACAAGATATGGAATGAGCCCCGAGTGGTCAATATGTGCATGTGAAAGAATAAGTGCATCCACCTCAGCAGGGCTGAATCCAAAGTGGCTGTTGAGGTCTGTGGTTTCCTTACCCATGCCCTGAAACATGCCGCAGTCGAGAAGAATTTTCCTGCCTGAATCGGTGGTGAGTAAATGTTTGCTGCCTGTAACCGTTTGTGCTGCCCCGTGAAATGCGATTTTCATATTGAAAGTTTGAGCGAAAGTAGTGAATGGATGATTAGGTTGAGTGGTTGGTTGAATGGTCGATTGAGTGATTGGTTGAATCGTTGATTGGTTAATTGGGAAATTGAATACTTTTGCCACGCATTGTAATAATACACGGACCCAAAACAAGTAGTTGTAACCCGTGATTAGATCTCACATCTCACATCTCACATC
>CAYHHK010000024.1:0-38586 GCA_964356415.1 uncultured Flavobacteriales bacterium | reverse complement strand
ATCTCACATCTCACATCTCACATCCCACATCTCATATCTCATATCCCACATCTCATATCTCATATCTCATATCTCATATCTCATATCTAATATCTCAAATCTCTAATCTCAAATCTCATTCTCCCTTCCCATGAAACTCGATCTCCTGGTTTTTGCTGCCCATCCCGATGACGCCGAACTTGGTTGTGGCGGTACCATCATTAAACATGTCCGGGAAGGAAAAAAAGTGGGTATTGTGGACCTTACCCGCGGAGAACTGGGAACACGGGGGAACGCAGAACTCCGTAAAAAAGAATCTGCCGCTGCATCAAAAGTGCTTGGTATTGCTGTACGTGAAAACCTTGGTTTTACAGATGGATTTTTCAGTAACGACAAGGAGCATCAGCTTGGCGTAATCACCATGATCCGAAAATACCGCCCTGAAATAATCCTGTGTAATGCAGTTAGCGACCGGCATCCCGATCATGCACGGGCTTCAGAGTTGGTTTCAGAGGCAAGTTTTTACTCAGGACTTAATAAAGTTACAACAGTCGTTAACGGAAAAGCGCAAATATGCTGGCGGGCAAGGGCTGTCTATCATTATATACAGGATCGTTACATAAGACCAGATTTTGCGATTGACATTACGCCGGTGATGGAAAAAAAAATGAAGGCCATCCATGCATATAAAAGCCAGTTTTATTCTGAGCTTTCTGACGAACCGGTCACTCCAATATCAACAAAGGAATTTATTGATGCGCTTTTTGCCCGTGCAACGGAATATGGAAGGCCAATAGGAGTGAAATATGCTGAAGGGTTTACCGTAGAAAGAATTGCCGGGGTGGATTCGCTTTTTGATTTGAAGTAATTACTCAACGCTCATCAACTTTGTAATCTTTTCATCACCAGCTTTTATCGAATAGAAATACAATCCTTTGCTGAAATTTGAGCAATCAATAGACAGCGTATTTTTTCCAATTGGAAGATTTGAGTAGCTGATAGAAGAAATAACCTGTCCAACAGTATTTGTAATTTCAATAGATACATCACTGGTATTGGTAAGTGTAATATCAGCAAATGTTTTTCCTGACGATGGATTGGGGTAGAATACAGGCAAAATATTTGAATTTTGATTTTTAATTCCAAGCAAGGAAACACCTGTAATACAACTGCCTTGAATACTATAAGGCTGGTCCATTGAAGCACAGCCGATATATAAAATTCCGGCTGGTTGACCGGTACTAATCGGGGGGGAAATAAATGAATTTACAGATGCAGGAATTACCTCAAACATCCCGTCATTTATTGTGTAGTAACTGACATTTCCGAAATAAGATGCACCGTCAAAGGATGCACCGCTCGATGCAGTAAAATTTATTTCCGGAGTCCAAAGGCCTGTAACAACATCAACTCCTTTGGAATGCATATCAGAGAAAATATTTCCTGATGCAGAACCAAAAATCAGCGTATCGGTATCAAACCATGTAAAGAATAATTTATCCCCATTCCATGATCTGCTCAACTGTAATCTATTGTCCTCGGTTACATATGGATTTATTGGTCCAGCCATTACACCATAGGCACCAAAATAAGTATCGGTACTACCAATAAAACAGGTGCTCCAGTTATTATTGATTGAAGAATAGCTAAAATCAAATAAGCCCCATTCTGAGGTAACAAAAAAGGAGTCTACAAAATTTCCGGGTTTGAAAGGGATAACAGGCACTCCTACATGCAATGTTCCCTGCTGATCAATGGCAAGATCAAGTTGGGTGCCAACACTGTATATTGAGCCGTTATTTTGTAATAATGGATCAACTGAAGATATTTGGGGACTAGGTATTTGATACCAAGTATTTCCAAAGTCGGCAGTTTTATAGACGATTAATCCGATTGTGGAGTCAGATGGGTCAATACTGCAAACCCAGTCATTTCCGATTACGACTGTATATCCAAACTGACCGCTGTCATCAAAGATGACAGACTGGTTCCGGAACATCTTATTGCCATTGTTGTCAATGCAAACCGTAACAGGAAGCATTGTATAGATATATGAAAAATTCCCACCACCAAATGTACCCTTGGTAAGGACTACCGTATCATTATACGTATTGCCGTCAGATCCTGCAGCGCTCCACCAGGTAACTCCTGTATTCTTTACAATGGTTCCTCCCTGTGGAACATATGTTTCAAGAGTCGAAGAAAATGGGAAAATCGTTTGTTGATTTGCTCCGCTTCCCATCAAAGCCGTACCTTCATAATGTGCATTCCAGGTTGCACCGTCAGTAGTAGCACCGAAACAAGTAACAAAGGCATTATTTGCGTTGGTATTGCCGGCAGGGTTATAGATAACTCCCTGCGGTTGCCTTCCATTAAAGGTTAATGATGATGCATGATAAAGCATTGTGTCTGTTGTCCATGTTACTCCATGGTCAGTGGAAAAGGAGTATCCAATACTTGAAGTATCAAACGCAAATACAAGCACGAGTGCGTCAATGTCTTTGTCATACCAGAGGTTCGTTTTATTTCCCCAGGCTGCCGAAAGAGTATTAATTGACGATCCAATATAAGATTCGCAAATAATTGAACTTTGTCGGGAGTTCTGCTGACCGGAAGCATTTGTTGTTAAGAGACCCAATAATAGAAATTGCAAAATATTTCTCATGATAATTGGCTTTAATAAGTAGAAAAGAGCAGATCAAATCTAACAATATATTTTAATATCTATGTCATGGAAATTGCAGGATGACTCAAAAGGTTAAAAAAAAACGGGCGGGAAAATTTTTCCCGCCCGTTTTTCAATATTTTAAAGGATGAATTATTCAACACTCATTGTCTTTGTTGAAGACTCGCTTCCTGCTCTTACAGTGTAGAAATACAATCCTTTGCTCAGTGATGATCCATTAATTGTTAATGTATTCACACCTGAATGAAGGTTTTTGTAATTCTCAGTAGAAATAACCTGACCAACTGCATTGCTGATCTCGATTGTTACATCACTTGCTTTAACAAGCGTTACGTCCACTGATGTCTTTCCGGTATAAGGATTCGGGTAGTTAGATGAAACGCTGAATGCAGATGCAACAGTCTTAGGGTCATTGGTACCAATCCAAACATCAAGAGGAATAAGAGGCAATGAATTGGTGTAGTTGCTCATGCATGCTCCTGCAATATATTTGAACTCGAGTGGTGATCCTGTATTAACAGGAGGGCTGTCCATTGTGCCTCCCACCATTGGTATACACTCATCAGTACCATTGTTGATGGTATAGTAGCCTACGTTACCCCAATGACAAGCGCCATCAAGACTTACGCCAGTGCCCTGTGTATGATTAACCTGGTTTGTCCATAGTTCGGCATCAACATCCAAGCCAATAGAGAACATATCAGGGAAAATATTTCCTTCTGTCGGAACACCAAAAACAATAGTATCAGTATCAAACCAAGTGAAAAATACTTTAGATCCATCCCAGTTGCGGCTACACTGCGGACGGCTGTCCTCGCCAATGCCGGGATTTGTAGCATCACCTGTTATTCCATAAGTACCTCTGAAAGTCATTGGACGTCCTACAACAGTAGCTGTCCATGATGCTCCCTGATCCGGAGTAGAAATGTCAAAAATTGCCCAGAAGCCAGGGCCTGTGCTGATAGAACCACCGCCTGCATAAGCTCCGACAGCGACTGCAACGTGAAGATTGTTATTCTTATCCACTACAACATCATGTTCAAAAGCAGTTGTGCAGAAAAAATCACCGGCAGCAAGTACAGGATCAAGAAGGCTCAACCAAGGGCGACCAAGTTTTGTCCATGTAGCACCACCGTCAGCAGTTTTCCAAACGATCAAGCCATAGGTAGAATCAGACGGCTCATCACCACATGCCCAGTCATTACCTAAAACAGTAATGTACCCGATATCACCAGCATCATTCCAGGCGGTATTCACATCCACATACATTTTTGCGCTTGCATCATCTGTGCAAACAGGAACATAAAACTTAGTATAAGAATAGTCCATTGATGATGTAGCGCTGTTCCATGTGCCCTTGATCAGGGTGATTGAATCGTTGTATACAGTTCCGTCATATCCGTTTACCACGAAATAACTTACGCCTGTATTCTTAACAATTGTTCCTCCGCTCGGAATGAGGGTATTTAATCCAAGGTCATAGCAACTTTCATAATTCCAAACATTGCTGGTGCCGGAAATAGGAGCATTTCCTGTAATCAGTCCATTCCATGAAACGTCACAAAATCCTGCAGTAGCTCCATCGTTGCTGGGTCCGATGGTAGCAACAAAAGCATTATTCGGATCAGTGTTTCCCTGCGGATTGTAAATAACTCCATGAGGATAACGTCCACGGTTAATATTTAAGCTATCACCACCAGTCAGATTATCTAATGTCCAAGTGCTTCCACCATTTGTAGAAGCATCAAATAAATAGAGTCCGCTGTTAGCCCATCCGCTGCCGATATTGTCAGAGCGATGGGTAAAAGTTACAGTATTAATATCCTGATCATACCATACGTTTGTCTTCGGTCCGAAAGCAGGTCCGAAACAATTTCCTGATTTGCCAATTGCAACTTCAGTAACAGCAGAAGTATGGTTGCCTCCATTTCCACTTCTTGCAGCAGAAATTTTTGGGGTTTCTGCAGGTAAAGCAGCTGATTTGTATACCTCAGGATATACAGTTGTTTTTTCTACGGCTTTTGCGTTCGTGCCGGTTGATTGAATTCTTTTGTTCTGCGCGGTTGCAGCAACTGAAAGAGCCAATCCGATGAAGAGTAAACTTTTTTTCATTGGTTTTAATTTAAGATTAATTAATAGGTAAATTTAATTTCTGGATTTGGTTTAAGAGATTTTTGCAAATGTAAAATTAAAGTTCAAAGTTATGCAAGTTTTTGATCTGCAAGATCACGATTTTGTAAAAAAAACGGGCATGAAATGGATTCATGCCCGTTTTCAGACCGGATTTTACTCAGGTCAATTAGTTCGGATCACTCAACACTCATGATTTTTGTAACAGATTCACCACCTGCCTTAACAGTATAGAAATACAAACCGTTGCTTAGTGAAGTTCCATCAATGGTAAGTGAATTATTGCCTGCATTGAGATTCTTGTAAGTTGATGTTGAAAGTACTTGTCCGATTGAATTACTAATTTCAATAGTAACATCACCTGATTTAACAAGCGTAACGTTCACATTTGTTTTTCCGGAATATGGATTTGGATAATTGGCTGATACTCCGAAAGCACCTGAAGTAGTAGCAGGGTCAGAAATGCCATCAATCAGGAAGCAATTTCCGGGATTAACATAATTGCTCATGGAAGCACAACCTTCATAAAAGAAATTCACAGGCTCACCGGTATTGTTAGTCATTACGTCAATCACAAACGGAATATTCTCGTTTGTTCCGTCATTGATGGTGTAATAACAAACGTTTCCCCAAAGTGAATTGCCGTCTGCACTAGTACCGCTGAATTCAGTATGGCCAACTTCTGCAGTCCACAATCCTCCATCCAGGTCTCTGCCAACAGAGCGTGCATCAGGAAAGTTATTCAGGCCGGGTCCAAATACCGCAGTATCTGTATCAAACCATGTATAAAAGATCTTTGAGCCTTCCCAGTTGCGGCTGATTTGAACGCGGTTCTCTTCCTGAATCTGAGGGTCAACTGTTGAACCTGCAATTCCAAAGTCTCCATAATAAGTCTGGGGCTTTGTAATAAGACATACATTCCATGACAGATCATCTGTTGTGAAAAAGTCGAACAATCCCCATGAAGCGTATTCATAACCAAGGTAAATTGTATTACCCGCCTGAAAAGGAACAACAGGAAGCGCAATGTGAAGTCCATTATCAGCATCCATTGCAATATCCAGTTGCGAAGAGGTCATATATGCATAACCACCATTCAACAGCATCTGATCCACCAGATTTTGATTTGGATGCGGTATCTCATTCCATGATGCGCCACCATTTGTGGTTTTGTAAACGATAATACCCATTGCTGAATCAAGAATGTCAGTTGTATTTACCCAGTCATTGCCCAACGTGACGATATAGCCAATATCGCCATTGTCGTTGAAAATAACAGCGCAATTGTTCCACATTTTTGCGCCATCAATATCAGTCATCACAGGCACATAAATTTTATCAAATGTGTAATCATACTCATGATTTGTAGCGTTCCATACGCCATGAGATAATACAACAGTATCATTGTAGACTAACTGTGAACCATCATCACCACGGCCGCTCCACCAAACATCTCCTGTATTTTTAACAACACAGCCACCCTGAGGAACAACAGAGTTCAAACCGGAAGTTGCAAAATCAAAGGTTGCCTGAACCTGGGTAGTTGTTCCAACTTGTGAGCTTCCTTTGTAGTGAGCTGTCCAGTTGGTACCATCAGTTGAAGGGCCATAGGATGAAACATAAGAATTTGCAGGATCGGTATTTCCGGGAGGATTGTACTGTCCACCCTGAGGATAACGGGCCCGTAATAAATTTGTCGTATCAATATAAATTGGCCCTTGGTCAATCAGCCATGTTGCGCCACCATCTGTAGAAATGTCATAAAGAATGTTTGCAGTATTAGGCCAGCCATTCAAATCATTTGAACGGTGAATGAAAGTCAGCGTATTGAGGTCACGGTTGTAGTTCAGGTTAGTCTTGGGACCAAATGCTGTTCCAAACTGGTTTCCTGCAGATCCAATCGGAGACTCGCAAAGTGTTTGGGTGCGGTTACCTGTCCCTTTTCTTTTTGAAGCCTGATGTTTTGCAGGTGCAGTCGTTGAAGGAATAATGGTGGAAGATCTTACAATGCTAGGCTCCGTTGATTTTTGAGCCGTGTTAAACAAGGCCGGTCCATGTAGTGTGACATTCTTAGCAATTCGGTTTTGAGCATAGGCTGTTACAGATCCTGCCAATAAAACCATAAGTACTTGTTTTTTCATTTGAATTTGGATTTTTAGGTAGACAATTTTTGGATTTTCTCTTTTGGAGTGGCAAATTTAATCAAACCTTTCATTTAGCCAAATAAATAGCTGCAGATTATCATGAAAAGGCAATGCCTGCCTCATTACTTTGCAATGTTCAATGTGCAAGCAAGCGGATATAAATTTCTTCCATTTTTTTTCCGGTTTGTGCTGCTCTGAAACAGGTTGTTGCAAAACGGACCAAAATGCTGCTGTCATAAGATTTGTAACCTGTAATCATTCTTTCAATAGCATGCCTGAGCTGGTCAGGTTTTCCCGGTTCTATGAGTATTCCTGTTTCTTCAATAATGAATTCATCCGGACCGCCACAGCGCGTTGCAATAACCGGAATGCCGCAAGCCATTGCTTCAATACAGATGAGAGAAAAGGTTTCAAAACGGGAATTCATGACCAGAAACTGACTTGCATAAAGATACTGGAATACTTCTTCATTTGTCTTAACTCCATGAAAAAAGACAACCACATCAAGGACGTTTAATGAGCGGGCGAGATCTTTCAGCATCATTTCATCTTTTCCATGTCCGATGATATGAAATTCAATTTGCTTATTTGTTTGTGAAATTTCAGCAATGACCCTGATCGTTGCACTGATGTTTTTTATTTCATCAACAAGGTCAGCGACTGTAAGGACCTTTATTTTTCCATTTTCCGGCAACGGTGATATTTTTCTTGCCACAGGTTCTATAACGTTGGGTGTGATGCTGTAATTATTTTTCAATCCAGCAATTTCCATTTTTGATTTCAGGAATTCAGAAACAGCAGTTGCCGCATCTGCCTTACGGAATATATACCTGTACATTGTTTTTGTCAAAGAATTCTTACCCGAAAATTTTCCTGTTGCATATCCGCTCCATTGTTCGCTGATCACAAATGGAATCCCGCGCGTCAATTTCAGCCACCAGGCGACCATCGCTGGTCTTAGCATTATGTAAGCATGCGTAATATCATGCCTGCCAAATTTTTTTTCAATTTCTTTTAATCCAACATTGTTTGCTTTGATATATCGAAGGAAATTGATGAAAGTGTTTATAAACGGAATTGATGAATTAAATTTCCGGAAGTAAACAACAAATGACCTGATGTTGAATTCTTCCTTTTCTTCGAGCTCGATCAGATTTTTCTGACTTTCATCACTCAATACACATAACAACGCAACATCACAATGCAATGCTGCAGCCGATGCATGCTTGCGTATAAAAACGCCCAGCTGCGGGTCATGGCGGTTCATGAACCACTTCGTAATGAAAAGTACTTTTATACGCTTTTTTATTTCCATGGTGTTTGAGCGGTTCAAACCTACATCAATTCATTAAACCTGAGAAATGGAATAAAGGCGGAGCGACTTAATACCAAACCGGTAATTAATATTATAACGGGAGTCAATCAATTTTCTTGAACCGGAGTCTGATTGAATTGCTGATCAACACCACATCGCTGAGGGCCATTGAAAGTGCGCCAATTCCCGGACTCAATAGTCCTGCTGCTGCAACAGGAATGGCAATCACATTGTATGCAAATGCCCAGAAGAGATTCTGTTTGATTGTAAGCAATGTATGTTTTGAAAACCGGAGGGAAAGCAGGAGTGAGCGGAGGTCGGTACTTTTTAACAGGATTATCTGTGCAGACTGAATGGCTACCTGAGAAGCATCGCTCAATGAAATGCCTACGGCGGCTTTTGCGAGCGCAGGGGCGTCATTGATACCGTCACCTACCATAGCTGTGAGGTTTTCTTTACTGAATTTTGCAACCAGTTCCAGTTTTTGCGCCGGAAGTTGTTCGCTGAAGACTTCATCCATCTGCAGTTCTCTTGCAATGTTTTCACAGATCATTTTCCTGTCGCCACTCAGCATGACGGTTTTAATACCAAGCTTTTTTAAAGCTGCAATGGTTTCGACAGCGCCGGGCTTAATTTCGTCTTCAAGATCAATTGTTGCAAGAAGTTTGTTGTTTTTTAAAAGGTAAACCGAATGCGAATCATCATTTGTGCAATGTCTGGCCATGATAAATGAACCGGCGCTATAAAGATTTCCATTTGCGTCGGTGGCATTGATACCTCTTCCTTTGTCTTCGTCGATGGTTTTCCATTTCAATTCTGCTGCCTGCGAACTGAAATCTTCACATGCTTTCACTAAAGATCTGGCAATGGGATGCGATGAATGTTGTTCGAGTGCATACAGCAATGCCCTGATTTCATTCTCCGGAACATCAATGGATTCAATTTTTTTAATTTTGAAATTGCCTGTTGTAAGTGTACCGGTTTTGTCAAAAATAATTGTTTTGATCTTGGAAAAAACTTCAACCGTACTTCCGCCCTTGATCAGGATTCCATTTCTCGCAGCCCTTCCGATGCCAACCATCAATGCTGTCGGGGTTGCAAGTCCCATTGCACAGGGGCATGAAATAACAAGGACGGCAATGCTTCGCATTACGCTTGATCTGATACCGGCTTCAAGAAAAAAATAAGTAACAAGAAAGGTAAGCGCGGCTATCAGCAAAACTGCAGGCACAAAAATATTGCTCACCCTGTCACCCAATCGCTGAATATCCGGCTTGGAAAGCTGGGCATCGCCTACCATCCTGATAATTTTTGCCAGTGCTGTATCACTGCCGATGGCCTCTGCTTTCATTTTCAGCGAGCCGGCTTCTATGACTGTTCCGCCGGTTATTTTTTCATTTATTGTTTTGGAAACAGGAAGACTTTCACCTGTCATCATGGCTTCATTGACCATGGCATTACCGGAGATCACCACTCCATCGACAGGGATTTTATCTCCGGTACCGATGAAAAGAAGATCGTCTTTTTTAATTTCTGTTGATTTGATCTCAAGAAAAGATTCTAATCCAGTTTCCCCAATGATAATTTTCTTTGCTTTCTGCGGCTGCAGCTTACTCAGTTCATGAATGGCTGAAGTCGTTTGCCTCACCGAGCGTTGCTCCAGCACATTGCCAAGCAGCACAAATGATATGATGGATGCTGCTGTTTCAAAAAAGAGATATTCCCGGACCTGAGGGGTTCCATAATACATCCACATTCCGGCGAGGCTATACACAAAAGCAGAGACAGAACCAATAAAGATGAGTACATCCATATTCATTGCACGAACTTTGAAGGAGCCCCATGCACTTTTTCCAAAATAGGAAATGCCGATTGCCATTACCGGAACGCAGAGCGCAAGTTGAACAAATGGCTCATGCAGGAAATGAAAAGGCAGAAACATGTGAAGCAGCAGGGGAGCGGTGAAAATCGCACTCCAGAGAAACTTTTGATCAACCGATTTTGAAAGTGAATGCCCGTGATGTTCCTCATGAACACCGGATTCATTATGGTTTGCCATTTCTTCGGAAACCTTGTATCCGATGCTGTTGATAAGCGATTTCACTTTTTCAAGGAGATCCGGTTTTACCTCTTCAAAAGTGACCTCAGTAGTGATGTAATTTACATTTACTTCTTTGAGTCCTTCCTTCTGAAGGGTTTTGGTAATCGTATTTGCGCAATTGGCGCATGTCATCCCCTGTACATGAAGCAAAGTCTTTTCATTCATTTGCATGCAAAGGTAAGCATTAGGAAAAAGAGTGTGTAAGGGGGAATGTAGTTATTGCTGAGAACAAAAACCGGCTATCTGATGTTCCTTATTTCTGCAAGTGTGTGAGTATATTTTCCTGTTTCTTCATTCAGGATGCCTTGTTCATCAAGCCTGTCAATTCTGACTTTTCCGCTGGAATGTATGATGCGGTTGTTGTTTAGTACAATGCCCACATGAACAATTTTTTTCTCTTCATTCCTGAAAAACGCAAGGTCTCCTTCCCGCGAATCAGCCAAATCAGCTACCCTTTTTCCCTGACCTGCCTGTTCATGTGCATCCCGCAGCAGTTTGATGCTACAAAGTTTAAATACCATTTGTGTGAACCCTGAGCAGTCAACGCCAAATGGTGATCTGCCACCCCACAGGTATGGCGCATTCATGTACATAAAAGCATGTTCGGCGACCTTGGAAATATCAGCATTGGTGATCGTAAAAACACTTCCGTCATAGAGGTATTCTTTTTCACCGATAAAAAATTTTTTTCCGTAGTAGAATGGGAGGGAAGAACCAAGTACAACCGGCGTCATTTCTTTTCCGCAGAGGACAAGCTGAATCAGGTCGAGAGATACTGATAGAGGAGTAGCTGCCAGTTTTTGGGCTTCTTCATCGTCAATGATGGTTATCTGTTTCGTATCAATCCATCCGGAATATCCGTCGTAATCAATTTTAATTTTTGTCCACGATTTTTCTGTTCCGGTTATTTCAAATGTTTCACCAAAGAGGATCTGCGACACCATTTCCGAGCGGTCGCCGGGTTCCTTGCGAACCGGGATAATGCTGAGTGTGCTGATACCTTTCATCTGATGGTTCTACTGAAGAATTACTTTGCCGGTTACGCAATCTGTTCTCTTGTTTCGCTGATATAATGAATAGTAATAAGTTCCTCTGGTAAGCCCTGCAACTGAAACTGTTTTGTCATTGTTGGTTAGGGACTTTTCAAGAACCAACTTGCCTGCAGAGTCAAACAGATCCATTTTATAATTGCCATTTAAACTTAAATAAAGGTTTTCAAATTTGATAAACGTGGTTGAGGGGTTTGGTGCTGTGATTATCTGTATGACAGCATTTTGAGGATTGTTTTCAATTCCCGCAGTGTTATCAGGTGTATATTCCCATAGTTCGTTTTTATATCCTGATGTGTCTATACCTCCAAATAAATATCCTTTCCCATTGATTGAAAATCCTGCCGCAGCAGATGTTGGTTGTCCTCCAAAGGATGCGATCGCACTCCATTGATTATTGGCAAGATCATACATGTAAAAATCATCTTTTAGTGAGGCATCAAATCCGGTGCCGACAAAGGCGAATCCATTGATCACGAAGCCCACACCATAAGCACGTTTATTCCCATCGTAATCAGCCATTTGTGTCCATACATTTGAAGACACATCATATTTCCAGAAATCGTTAAAATACTCCTGGGAATAATTGTAACCCATTCCAACAAATCCAAAACCTCCAAGTGAAAAAGCAGTTGCCCATCTTCTGCCCGATAGAGGAAAAGAAGTCTTTTCTTGCCACACAGTGTCTCTGGATTCATCATATTCCCATGTTTCATTTGAATAGAAAGAGGTGCCATTGTATCCGCCAACCACGTAAGCGGTATTACTGACGGCAAATGCGGCCGCATCTCTTCGGGGATAAACAGATCCGGAACTGTCAAGGTCTTCGATCCGGGTCCATAAATTAGTCAGATCGTTGTATCGGTAAAAATCTTTTGTAAGTCCTGAGTTATCATACCCTGTTCCAACAAATGCAAAAGAATCGGTCACAAATGCCACGGCGTTTTTTCTGGCTGTTCCGGCAAATGATGCTACCTGAGACCATGAATCGTTAGAAGCATCATATTTCCAGAAATCGTCCAGAAGGGTTCCGGTGCTGTCAAGGCCTGTACCAACATACCCGAAACCGTTTAATGCAAAACCTACAGCTGCTGCCCTGGGCTGTGCTGGCAAGGATGTTTTTTGCACCCATGTATCAGGATTTGCAAAAGCGAATAAGCTCAAGATGACAAATAAAAAAGAGATGGAATTTTTTTTCATGTTCATATCTATAATATGGTTCCAAAAATAGGCAAAGATGGCAAACAAGAAGTAATTACTTTAGCCGGTCAGAATGAAGAAACGGCTCGTATTGCTTTTTATTTTAGTTTCAGGCAGGCTCTGTTATTCACAGACATATAATGAACGACCGGCAGTGCTGGAGATCGGATATGGTGTTTCAGTTCCCTTTGGAAAGTTTGAGTTGGCAGATGTGAACGACAGTGCCAGCGGCTATGCAACGGCGGGAACCTGTCTGAATGTAATGTTTACCTACCTCGTGAATAAGTATCTTGGTGTTGCAGCTATGATCAATTCTACAGCTAACAGGTTGTTTACAGAGGGTGTTAAAAACAGATTCAATCAATACCTTAAGAAAAACATTCCGGGAGCTGTTATTTCGGACATACATTTAGAAAAATGGAATACGATGGCTTATATGGCCGGTGGATATGTTACTTATCCGCTGCAAAAGGCATCTTTTAATTTTCAACTCCTTGCCGGGTATTCGCGGACCAAATATCCGGATGTTGACGTTACTGTTTTCAAGGACACGAGTTTTGATGCCATTTCTGTTAGCCAGTCGTCAGATGAAGTTGCTTCAGCATTTTGTATTAATTTCGGAGCCGGACTCAAATACAATATATCAGAGTTCATGTGTCTTTCCGTAAATGCCAATTTTTTTTCTTCTTATCCTGAATTTAAAAAAGTGGTAACCTCAAGTACTTATTTGGGGAATACGCCTGAGGAATACCACAAGGTGCACCAGCGTATTTCTCAGTTGAATGTTACAGCTGGGGTTGGCTTCCGTTTTTAGTTAACGAATTATTGTGTTGTGACATAAATTTTTCTGGTGTCAAAAATGCCCTCAGCAACAATATGCAATACACAATTCTTGTTATCATGAACAACGGGGACAGGATAAAACATTCTTTCATTGTTGGTGGAAAGGAAGGAATCTTCATGGCTGAGCATTTTGCCTGTCATGTCAAATAAAAAAATACTCACTGTTTTGTCTTTCATTCCTGTGAAAAGCAAGGTCACGTAATCATTTGTAACGATGGTTGGAAAAACCGATACACATGATTTATCTTCAGCTATGAAAATTGCAATAGTTCCGGAGTATTCGCCTGTGCCGTCGAAATTTGTTTGCTTTATTCTGTAGTAATTTATTCCTTTCAGCGGCTTTTCATCAATACAACTATATTCGCGGAGAGTTGTAGAATTTCCTGCACCCTTCACCCTGTCAATATACTGATACCTGATTCCATCTTCAGAACGCTCTATGATAAAATAATCGTTATTAATTTCAGAAGCAGTTCTCCAGTTGATGTTTACTGATTCATTGACATAGGCTGCCTCAACACCCAGCCATTTTACAGGCAAGGTAATGGTGTTGCAAATTGTTCCTGTGATGGTTCCTCCAAGATTGATGCTGCCTGTTCCGCACACACTTCCCGAACCTGTGATGGTAAGGTTGCCGCCAATATTCAGTGTGCCGTTTATGATTACAGTGCCATTTCCAGTAACATTAAAATTTCCTGAAACATTCATTGTTCCACCTGAATCAACAGTTAGGTCAACAGAACCGGTAATGCTGGCATTGCCTGTAACCGTGAGTGATCCGCCATTTAGAATTGTTACTGTAGGGTTCCCTGAATAACTGATGTTGCAGCCGATGGTAAGTGCGTGTGCAATATTTAGCACATTTCCCGCACTGACATCACATGGCTCGCAAGTACACGGCGGACTGCCGGTTGCGTTGCCGGTATGACTTGTTGTTGACCAGGTGTTAGCAATGTTATATCCACCGTTTTGCCTTGTATAATAATGAGATGCAGCGAATACAGTGACCGAATTCAAAAAAATAAATATTAGGAATACAATGAAGCAAAAGCGCATAACCTTTATTCTAACATGCGTTTACAATAAAAATTTCAACTAACAATAACAGCTCACCTGTGCTGAATTTAATAAACTGAATAATTGTTGAGGCTAAAGTACAATGAGTTTGCCGTACCTGACAACCCCATTAACATCTCCAAGGGTAAAATAATACACACCTTTCTTATCTATTTTGTAATCAAAGTTCAGCGTTCCAGAAATTAGAGAGATGTCATCAATCAATTTGCCGATGGAATCATATACTTTCATCTTAAGGGCTGAAGTGCCTGTAATGTTTCCGATAAAATGAAAATTGCCTGTACCGGGATTTGGAAAATACCGGAGATTATTTAGAGAAGTCTGTTGTTCGATACCATTTATGATCGGTGCGCAAAGGCCTGGAATGTTTGCATCAAGCCACTGTAATCGTATATTGATCCATTCTTTCAGCGTATCCAGTTCGGCATCATAAGTTGTGGCACAGGGGAGCACCTCAGGTGCCGGTCCACTTGATCCAAGCAAACGCCACTTCTGAAAATGCCTTGCCTGTGCATTGTGCACCACGCCTCGCACACTGTCAATATATGCAAAGATGTAGGTGGTGTCTAAAATTGTCTGGCGGTAGACTTCATAAGTACAGCGTAATTCATTGTTAAAGGTACTGTCTTGCAATAACCGTATATACCAGCCGGTGGAATAATTATCAGTCACGCAATCGTTTATGTGGTGGGTCCAACCGGAACCATCAATCTGGTTACAGACATAACAGCCGTTAATGTTTTTCCATGCCCAATCAAAATCCCATACAGGACCGGCTTTCAATTTACCGCCGAGAGAATCCCTGTCTTTATGGAAGAACACACTTTTTTTGAAGCCATCAGCATTTCGCGCTACTTCATTCAGTATAAAATAATCGATGAAGGATTTTACATCCATGTATTTCTTGTAACCTGTTATAGTGTCTGCAAAGTTTGGACTATACAATGCATCTTCTAAACTGTCGACATAAGATGCGATGTATGCCTTCTGCACCGGCAGCATGGAGTCCGCTTCAGGATATTCATAAACAAAATGAACATCAAAGCCGGGATGATCGATCGGAGAATAATTTGATTGAAAGCTATTGCTCCAATCCCAATAATTCTGCTGAAGAATATATCCTCCCGTAAGCTGGTCGCCTGTGCTGTCTGCAGCGGTGAGTTTTGCGATGTTAACGCGATTACGGCTCCGTTTTATTTTTTCACCAAAAACATAAATGCCCTGGTAACTGCTGTCAACAAGCACTTCCACCAGCCGTGAACGAGCACTGTAATTCCCCATGTCGGCAAATAACCTGTCGGCAAGGGTATTCCTAACAAGGGATCGGTCGTTGTAATTAGATAGAAGTACCCAGTCATTTTCTACCGGCATTCCAAGCAATGGAACATTGTTATTGGTCACGCTATCTATACGTGTTTCCAATCCAAAAGGGTGCTGAGGATATCCCGACGATGATGCGCCGCGGATTTCAATGCCGATGATTCCCTGATATTCAATGGAACTGTCGGTTAGGTGTGTGATGGTGCCGGGTCCGTTGTATTTGATATCCATCAGACAATTGATCTTTGTGTCTTGAACAATTGTTTGATTCAGCGTATTGATAATTACAATAGGTAGTTCGCTGCTATCGACTCGGATTTTTTCCCGTCCATGCGTACATACTCTGAAAGTACCTGTACCACCTCCATAACCGAATACCTGGATATATATAATTTGTCCCGGTATAAGGTCATAGACATCGAGGTAAGAAAAATAGTCAACACCTGCATCATCATCACAGTCTATTACGTGCAGGTTTGTGCATATGCTGTCAATCCAAATCGCCAGCCCGGTATCATTCAATGATCCACTGTCTGTTTCAACACTAAAATTTCCTGAAGGGGGCACTATCATTGAAAACCACACGTCAGGACCCTGGTAGTTGGCACAGCCCGGGTTTAGTCCTGTAGTGCTTGCTCCAATATTATTTGAAAGGATACACTGGCCGGTATCAATGAGAATGGCAGTGCAGGGGCTGCTTCCCGGAATAATTGGAGTAGTGCAATCTCCTGCAATCGTAAAGACATTACCAACTTGCGGTGTAGGTCCATCAGAGAAAATCGCATTCCATGCAGCATCAAAAAGGGTATATGTGTTTTCCGTTTCGTATGAACCGGCTGTGTAATTAAGCCGCAATGAATCTCCGTTACAAACTGTAAATGTGTCTATGCTTGCAAACCCTGTTCCGCTAAACGTTGCTGCTAGCGCATTGTTAATATAGACCTCAAGATATCCGCCATTCCAGCCGTCTCCATAAGAATCATGCATGCTGAGATTATAGGTGCAGCACTGGGAGTTAGAGAAGGTGCTTTGAAAAAGAAATGCCAGCAGGAGTGTGGCTCTGGCAATGGTGTTTTTTGTATTCATAGAAAGGAGATCACAAAAATAGGAATATTGGCAGCATACCAAAGAGAAAGCCATTACTATAGAGGCACTGAAGGACAGAGAAGTCAAGGAAAATTCTCCTTTCCTGGTGCAAAATGTATGAACCGGGACAAGTAGTTATAGCGGGGAACTGCCGGTCCCGCTTTTCGCGGGAAAGCAATCTCTTAATCAATATGCAAAACATATTTTCATGCACCGATTATTGCTTACTCAATGATTTCGTTTATACTATTCGATAATCAGTTTTCCAGTAACTGTTCCTTTCAAACTACTCAATTGTACAAAATATATTCCTGGTGCAAGATGTGGGTTGATAACCAGTTCATCATTGGCGGAAAGTTTTTCTGAGTAAACGATATCTCCGAGAGCATTTAGGATTTGGATATCATTTAATACAGATTTCAAATTGCTAATTGTAAAGTGTCCAAATGTTGGGTTAGGGAAAATTTCCACTGAAGGAACCTCCTGGTCCGTTATTCCAGCCGGTGCAAAACAAAGTGATGTATCTGCCGGCAAAAAGGTAACAAGCCCGTAAGTAACATTGTCATAACCATCATAAATTACCGCAGCAGTAGAAGCTGAATCTGCTGTACACCAATAATTATCAGCCGCATTAAAAGGCGCAGGTGAATTCATTTGCAAACAATAGCTAGAGTTATTGCATATCCTGTTACAATAAACACTTACATTGGTATTGGAAATTTTTATTCCCACATCATTGTTGCTGATGTCGCATTTGGTTACCATGGACGGTATGCTGAAATTTGAACCGGAATTAATTCCGATGGTATTAAATTCAATGTCGCAGTATGAAACCTGATGGCCTCCATAAAAAACATGTCCGGCAAGGTTCACCCCTGTTCCGTTATATTTAATTTCACACTGCGTGACTGTATCACCCGGTTCAAACGTAATACCATAAATGCTGTTGTAGTTGATAGTACAATATTTTATTAAAGTACCGGAACCAACATGTGTACGTACCCCACTCTGATTATAGCTGATGCTACTGTAAAGAACATTTGTATGCTCCATTAAGTCTGTTACTGTAACATTTGAATCTAATTTACAATTGGTCAAGGATGAATTATGAACTATTTCAATGGCTATGACATTGTTTGAGATAACGCAGAAGTTCATTGAGGAGTTATACACTTCATGTATGCCGATATTGTTGTATTTGAAAATACAGGAGTCGGTAGAAACACCAAGACTATATAGCCCTATC
The DNA here is from genome assembly GCA_964356415.1 of uncultured Flavobacteriales bacterium. Lineage (GTDB taxonomy): Bacteria > Bacteroidota > Bacteroidia > AKYH767-A > 2013-40CM-41-45 > JAPLDB01. The sequence goes on along the minus strand of CAYHHK010000024.1, from coordinate 20,410 downwards.
GAGTTATACTGGAATACAGAATTTTTTACAAAGGGAGGGCTTTTAATTCCCGTTCTTGCGTATTCTATCCTGCAGAAATTAAATGTTGTTGCTGGTGAGGCTCCATTAATCCAGATGCCTGCATTCCCTCCGCCCCAGATGCCCGGAATGGGTGTAAGGGAATTGCTGGTAAAAACGATTGAATCTGTAATAGTGCCGTTAGCGATAAGCGTTGCATTTCTCATTTCAAGAAAAAGTCCATCATCAAACTTCACAGTTACACCCGGCTCAATGGTAAGTGTAACACCGGGAAATACAACTACGGTATCAACTACGATATAAGGACTGTTCGCCAGTGTCCATGTTGTGTTCGTGTAAATGCCGCCGCTCACATTTGTTTGTGCATGAAGTGTGGAAATGCAGAAAGCGAAGGATAAAAGGGAAAAAAGTTTCTTCATGTTGGAAGAGTTAGAAAAACAATGTCAAAGTTAGAACTATTATTGACTTACCGGCTGTTTAGAAATGCTGTTATGAAAACAGTATGCTCTTGCCTAAACCCGATAGAAGCGGAAAGCCTCTCGCCTAAGGCGAGAGACTTGCAGCGGATAGCGGGACGGGATGAGCTATGGAATGGGGAATGTCCTTTTCAAAATAGCCTTAGTATGTAATTTGGGAGATTGCCTCGTTCCTTATAATGACTACTCCAAAGGGGAGTGCAATTGCCAAATTCTCCATTTTCCATTCCTCATTTCCCAATGACTCAATGACGGCTGCATTGGCTGTTAAATGACCAACGTCCAATGACCCAATGACGGCTGCTCCGGCCTTTCAGCTATTAACCGGAATCTTCCCTTTCAGAAACTGCCCCGTATAACTCTTCTCACATTCCATCAGATCATCCGGTGTTCCTTCGAAAAGAACATAGCCGCCTTCTTCACCGCCTTCAGGACCGATGTCAATGACCCAGTCGGCACATTTGATCACTTCAGTATTGTGTTCCACGATGATGATGCTGTGTCCCTGGTCGAGCAGCATGTCGAATGCTTTCAGTAATTTTTTGATGTCGTGGAAATGCAAACCTGTTGTGGGCTCGTCAAAAATAAAAAGTACGTGTCCTTGTGTATTTCCTTTGCCAATGAATGATGCAAGTTTTACACGTTGCGCTTCACCACCACTGAGTGTGCTGCTGCTTTGTCCGAGGTGGATATAGCCCAATCCGACGTCCTGCAGCGGACGCAGCTTTTCGGCAATTTTTTCATCGTAGCCGAAACTTTTGATGGGAGTGGAGAAAAACCCGATCGCTTCATCCACTGTCATGTCAAGTACATCGGCAATATTTTTACCGCGGTATTCCACGTCGAGGATTTCTGACTTGAAACGTTTGCCATGGCAATTCTCGCAAACGAGATGAATGTCTGCCATGAATTGCATTTCAATGGTTACTTCGCCTTCGCCCTGACATACTTCGCAGCGCCCGCCTTCTACATTGAAAGAAAAATGGGAGGGCTTATATTTACGTGAGCGCGAAGTGGGGTGGTCTGCAAAAAGATTCCTGATCTCGTCATACACCTTAATGTAAGTAACAGGATTGCTGCGCGAACTTTTACCGATCGGGTTCTGATCAATAAATTCAACAGATGAAATCTTGTTGTAATCTCCGCTCATCTTATCATGCGTTCCGGTAAACTCACCAAAGCCACCATGAATTTTCTTGAGTGCCGGAAAAAGTATCTTTTTTACCAGTGAAGATTTTCCGGATCCGCTCACGCCTGTCACAACCGTCATAACTCCCAGCGGAAACTTTACGCTGATATTTTTGAGATTGTTTTCGCGGGCGCCATCTAGCTGTATAAAACCGTTCATGGAGCGCCTACGGTAAGGCAATGGAATTTTTTCTTTTCCGGAAAGATATTTACCTGTTAAGCTGTTTTTGTTGGCAATGATTTCCTTGTAAGTACCCTGCGCCACGAGTTCACCACCATGCTGCCCGGCTCCTGGGCCGATGTCAATCAACAAGTCCGCTGCATGCATGATCTCTTCATCATGTTCGACAACGACAAGCGTGTTGCCTGTATCACGAAGGGAATTCAAGACCTTGATTAATCGCTGTGTATCCCTTGGGTGAAGGCCAATACTTGGCTCATCCAGGATATACGTTGATCCCACCAGCGCACTTCCAAGAGAAGTAGAGAGATTGATACGTTGTGATTCACCGCCACTTAAGGATGATGAAAGCCGGTTCAGAGTGAGATATCCCAAACCTACATCACAGAGGTATTGCAAGCGGTTCCTGATCTCAATGAGGATTCTTTTGGCAACAGTCTCTTCATATTTGCTCAGGGAGATGTCATTGAAGAACACCACTGAATCTTTTACCGGCATCAGCACCACATCAATGATGCTTTTGCCACTAATCTTTACAAAGGATGCATCTGCCCTCAAACGTGTTCCCCTGCAATCAGGACAAACAGTTTTTCCTCTATAACGTGAGAGCATCACACGGTATTGAATTTTATATGACTGTGATTCCACCCATTGAAAAAATTTCTCAATGCCATCGAAGTACTCATTGCCTGTCCAGAGCAACCTCCTTTGTTCCCGTGTGAGTTCAAATATTGGTTTATGGATGGGAAAGTCGAACTTGTATGCACTTTTAATGAGCTTGGTATAATATTCACTCATTTTTTCTCCTCGCCAGCAAACGATTGCCATGTCATAAGCGGATTTTGATTTATCCGGAATCACAAGGTCTTCATCAATGCCGATGATGCTTCCAAATCCTTCACAGCGTTTACATGCGCCGTAAGGGTTGTTGAAATTGAAAAGGTGGGTGGATGGTTCTTCGAACTTCATTTCATCGAGTTCAAAGCGGGAGGAAAAATAAAAAGGCTCCTCACCCCCCCGAAGGGGGGCTTTCCCTCGCGCAATGCCTTCACGCAAATCCGGCTGCTGGATTTGCTCTCCCTTCGGGGGTTGAGGAGCCACTATGCATTCATCCCCTCCTTCACTATAAGCAGTCTGCACACTGTCTGCGATGCGGGACCGGTTGCTTTCATCATCCTTCTGAACAACGATCCTGTCGATCATCACTTTTAATACCTTAGGATCAATAACTACAGATGTTTGTGAAGTAACATCACCTTTTTTCTTTTTTGCTGAAGACTTGGTTTCCTGTGGAGAAAAAAGTTTTTCAAGGTTCTGAAGATTCGCAGCATTTTTCCGGTCAAGGAGTTCTTCGATCTTCATCACTTCGTCCAGAAAAGCAACGCGTGTAAAGCCTTTTTGTAACAGAATTTTCAGTTCATCTTCTGCTTTCCTTCCATGAACATGCATCGGTGCATATAGCAATACCTTGGTACCATCCGGAAAGGTTTGTATGAATGAAACAACATCATCGATGGAATCGCGTTTCACTGTATTTCCTGAAACCGGAGAAATGGTTTTTCCAATGCGGGCGAATAATAATTTCAGGTAGTCATAGATCTCAGTAGATGTTCCAACTGTAGATCTGGGGTTTCGTGTATTTACTTTTTGTTCGATGGCAACAGCAGGGGAGATGCCGTGTATATAATCTACATCGGGTTTGTCCATGCGCCCCATAAACTGCCTTGCATAGGAACTCAGACTCTCTACATACCTTCTTTGTCCTTCTGCATAAAGTGTATCAAAAGCAAGAGAAGATTTTCCGGAACCTGAAAGTCCGGTAATGACGACGAACTTATTTCTCGGAATGGCCACATCAATATTCTTCAGGTTGTGAACCCGTGCGCCTTTGATGAGAATATACTCTCTTGAATTGAGATCCTGGAAATCCATTCTTGAAATTTGGGAATTTGCAAAGGTAAGAATAAGGTACGCAGTTAGTACCCTAACCATGTCATAAGAAAAGAACTGTTCCAGGAGTCAGGTTAACTATTATGGTTGTGTTCGAATAACCCCGCCATTCATGGCGGGGACTATTAAGCGAAGGTTTTTGGGCTTTAGCCCTGAATACTTTTTCTTTGCAAAAGACAAACACTATGGCTTACGTCAAAGTTATGATTCATGCAGTATGGGGTACGAAAAACAGAGAGCGAATAATAAATAAACCTGCGATGAAAATTATTCTCGACCACATACGGGAGAATGCAAAGACAAAAGAAATTTACATAGATATTATTAATGGTCAGCCTGAACACATCCATTGCTTGTTCGGTTTGAACGCAGACATGGCTCTCTCGAAAGCAATGAACCTGATGAAGGGAGAATCTTCTCATTGGATAAACAAAGAAAAAATATTCAAAGCAAAATTTGAATGGGCGGATGAATACTTTGCTGCTTCAGTTAGCGAGTCGTAAATTCCTAAAGTGAGAACATACATCCGGAATCAGGAGGAGCATCATAGTAAAACGACTTTTGATGAAGAATATAATAAGTTCATTCGGTCATATGGGTTCAAGAGTCAGGGTTAGCTACGATGATTGACCTTGAGTAACCCCGGCATTTATGCCGGGGGATTATGAAGGTAATTGAATTGGGCTTTAGCCTTGATTGAACTCAGCGGATTCAGGAAGTCACGGCTAAAGCCAATACAATGGCAAGCACTGCCCCTAGTCTAGTCTGAGGCCAGACGGGGCTAATGAATGTACTCATTCCTGAATTTTCCTTCGGCAATTGTGACGCTTTCAAGATATTTTCTCGACAACTATAAAACTTTCTGTCTCAGTTCATCTTCTCACAAAAAAACGACAAGTTGTTTCCAACCTGCCGTTCCTGTTACTATTTTAGAGATATTTTACTCAGCTATTCAGCATCACCGGCATCACAAGCATTAATATATCTTCGTTGATCTTCCTGCCTTCAACTGAGGGAGTAATTATGCCTGCACGGTTTGGTGCGCTCATTTCAATGGTTACATCGGTGCTGTCAAGGTTGCTCAACATATCGGCCAGAAAACGAACGTTGAACCCGATCTCCATGTCCTCTCCGCTATACTGGCAGGTTAGACGCTCTGACGCTTCATTGCTGAAGTCAACATCTTCGGCGTTCAGTTGCAATTCACTGCCTGTAATTTTCAGTTTTACCTGATGCGTTGTCTTGCTGGAGAAAATTCCAACGCGCCTGATGGCATTCAGAAACTGCTGACGGTCGATCGTTAGCTTATTTGGATTGTCAACTGGAATAACGGCTTCATAATTAGGATATCGGCCATCAATCAGGCGGCAGATGAGCGTTGTATTGTCTACTTCAAAAAAAGCATTGGTGTTATTGTACCTGATCTTGATCTCGTTTTCGGTATTTGTTAAAATATTTTTCAAAAGAGTCAACGGCTTTTTGGGAAGGATAAAAGCAGCTTCATTGTTCGATTTTGCATCTCCCCGTTTGTATCTGACTAGTTTGTGTGCATCCGTGGCAACAAATGTGATATCATCCTTGCTAAGCTGACAAAATACACCAGACATTACCGGACGAAGTTCATCATTGCCGGTGGCAAAAATGGTTTTGCTGATGGCCTGGAGCATCGTTTGTGAACTTACACTCAGTGTGAAAGTATCAGAAGCGACAGGCATCTTTGGAAATTCATTGGCATCAAAACCGCTGAGTTTGTACTTGCCATAGTCAGAGGAGATCTCTACCTGGTGGGTCTTCTCGTCAATGGAAAATGTGAGTGGTTGCTCCGGGAATGTTTTGAGTGTGTCAAGTAAGATCTTTGCCTGCACTGCTACTTTTCCATTGGCCTTAGATTCAACGGGTATGTGCGTGATCATCGTTGTTTCCAGATCTGACGCTGAGATGGTCAGTGTGCCCTTTTCAATAATAAATAAAAAATTATCCAGAATGGGCAACGGGTTGCTGGTGTTAAGAACGCCACTGAGCGTAAGCAACTGGCGGAGCAGAGCAGAACTTGATACTATGAATTTCATGTGCAAATTGTTTTAAATTTTCAGATGGAACGCCTTTATAATCCTTTGTTGAGGAAGGATTAGTCAACAAAGGCATTTCATGATGACGGTAAGTTTTACGAGGACGCAAGTTTACTAAGAACTTCGGGACAAAAGGCGGTTTGAAAGGTTTATTTTTGAACTGTTCCGGGTTATGAAAATAAGGTATTACACTTTACTGACGCAGCTTTCGGCTGGGAGAATTCAGGTCAAAATCACCGATGTCTGCAAAAATCTTGTTAAAGACAAAATACTGAATTGTAACAAGTTGCTGCCCTCCGTTAATAAATGCATACATCCTGTCAATGTCATATTTTAAATCCTTTCCGGTAGAATCAGTTTGTGCTAATGAAGAAGCAGTAACCGGCTTAAGGTACATCGGCACAGTAGTTTTAGACCCTTTATTGTCAACCACAGTAAGGATACTCACTGGTGGTTGAGCCCTCAAAGAATCCGTTTGCTTGTCATCCAGAAACCTGTCCCATGTTTCAAAATTGAGTTCGCGGAATCCTCCAAGGTAATTTGATATACGAATTGTGTCCGGAGATTTTATTTCTTCATATGTGTACAAGGATGTAACGCGGTATGCATTTCCGGTTCGTTCAAGCATGAAAGATTTTTCAGGCTGATTTGCATATTCTATAGAAACGCTTTTTATTTCATCCGGCGTGAGGTTGAACATTTCATGAATCAGCCAGTCGCGCTCAACAGGGGAGAAGCGGGGAGTAAGGTAACCGGTAAATCCCGGTACTTCTGTAACAAAAGGTACGGTGGAATTCTCCAGCATCATATAAGTTCCAAGTACATCCTGTGTTGACCCTCCGATAAAATAAACTTTAAATGGCTTGTCTTCTTTATTCAGGTAGACTTCCATTTTGATACCTGTTGTTGAAAGTTCTTTTACAACAGTATTGTATGTGTTTTTCGGAACCCTTGATTGCACACGGATTTTCTTCAGACAATCCAGGATAAGGTCAACACCCTGCTGACGGGTTTTCTCTTTGCCATTCAATATCCATAGTCCTGTTTCAGTCCTTTCCAGTGTAGCAGAATGATTGTTCTTGTCTGCAAGAAATATTTTTGTTACTGCAGCAGTATCTTCGATTGCAAAGTCCCTGTCTTCTTTACGCACTGTGCTGAAATTATTTCTGAAAATGAAATAAGATGCGCCACCAACGAGCAATATTGCAATAAGGAAATTGATACGGATGTTTTTCATCATTTGTAAAATCTAATAACTTTTTCGCAATCGTGAGGTGGATGCAACATTTTGAAAGTTTGTGTCCCTTAAGTTCTGTGTGAATGCTTGTTTTCTAATATGCCTGTTTGTTTAATATCAGGAAGCATACTTTCTTCTTCTAAAATAAAAATGAATAATGCCGTAGAGCAGAACCAAAACGATCGGAATCAGCATGGCCATCCAACCAAATATTTTTCTTTCCGCTTTGGCCGGATCAAGTAACCTGATCTTGAATTCTTTTCCGCGAAGAGAAACAATGTTTTCATTATCACAAAGGTAATCCACGCAATTCAAAATAAAATTTCTGTTACCGTAAGTCTGTTGGGTGAAACGGTCATAACCCAACGGATAAATGTTTCCTTTTTTGCTTACATAATTGCCAATCATGTCACCGTCGGAAATAACGATCATTTTATTTGCAATGCCAGCGTCAATAAAGGCAATTTCTTTAATGTTCAGAATTTCTGCCGGAACCCTGTTTCGGAATACCGATTCGAATTTACCTTCCAGTAAAACGGCTACAGGCAAATATTGCTGTGAGAAATAGGCAGGATCCGGGTCTTCTTTGAGAATATTGAGGCTCACCCTTACAGGTGATAAAATACTTTTGGAAAATTTAGAAGTGGAAAGCAAAATAGTCTTTGTAATTCCCGGTGCTTCAACTGTGTCCATTGTGCTCGTGAATTCACACTTGATAGCATTGAGGTTATGAACGATGGGGTGATTTGACGTAGGGTTCAGTAAAGGAAAAAAGTACCATGGAAACAAAGACTGCTGTGGCTGATTGCCCACCATTCCTGTAACAAGCGGTATCGGAGCTGCCTGCATGTCCATGGCAAGGTCATCGTTTACACGCACACCATACCGGAATAGCTGGTCCAGGATGTTGATATCTTTGGCAATGGCAATGCTGCTTTCTGCTGCCTGAAGGCTGTCCATGTTCATCTGCATGGTCTCCATAAGCCAGAGCACCCTTCCTCCATTCATGATAAACTGATCAATAACGAATTTGTCTTTTTCGGAGAATACAGAATCAGGCTTTGCGATGATAATTGCCTTGAATGGTTTCAGCGCATTCAACTGACCGTCTATTTTTACTGTATCAACTTCATAATAATCAGACAAAGCGCGCGCTGCATCACTCACGTACATGGTGCCAAGTTCACCCTGTCCTTGCAGGAATCCTACTTTCGGACGAATGCCGGTTCCGAAAATCCGTAGTGCATTCATGAATTCATACTCGAGACCTTCTACAGAACGGTTGATGTTCTCTTCGGGTCCGTTGCCGATTTTTGTATTCAGAAAAGTGATCGGAGCTTCCCTGCCATGAAAATTTATTATTGCACCGGGCCAAATCACTTTTTGAGAAGAAGATCCTTTGATTCTTTCTTCAAGATTCGTTGGCTGCAATCCCTTCTTGTAAAGCTGTTTATAAAGGTCATCCCGTTCTTTTTTTACCGAACTGGCGGAAGGATCTATAAACTCATATTCTATATTGTCTCTGGCATAAACCCTGAATTCGTCGAGCAATTCCTTTGCACTATTGCGCAATCGTTTGAAAGCAGGCGGCAGGTCCCCGTCAAGATAGATCTTTACATACATCACGTCATTCATCTCTTTCAGTGCATCGATGGTGGTGGGAGAGAGGGAATATCTTTTTTCAGCGGTGAGGTCGAACCTTGAAAATACAAAAGCGGAAATGATATTGGCAGATACCAGCATAAGGACCATCAGCACAAAGCGGATGATGCTCTGCATCCTTGCAGAACGGCCGGGTGATTTTATTTGTTTTGTTTCTTCCATCCCGGTTACCATTTTCTTTTTTCGAGGATGAATCTGGCCGACGACAGGAACAGTACGGTTAGCGTGATGAAATAGACTGCATCCCTGGTGTCAATAACGCCCCTGCTTAAGGAAGAATAATGTGCATTCATTCCGAGTTGAGACAGAATGTAATTTAGATCCTGATTGTAACTGATGTTGCTTAGAAAGTCAAACCCCACATGAAAAATAAAGGTGATCAGTACAGCAAGAATGAAGGATATGATCTGGTTATTAGAGATGCAGGAAGAAAAAATCCCGATGCTCACATAAGCGCTTCCCAGGAGGAATAGTCCGATATAAGAACCGCTGATCCCTCCGTGATCGAGATTGCCGGAAGGAGAACCAAGGAAGTTTACAACACCGTAATATACAAGCGTAGGTAGGAGGGCGAACAAAACGAGGATGATCCCAGCGAAGTATTTTGCTGCAACGATCTGGAAGTCGGTCAGGGGTTTTGTAAGCAGCAATTCAATGGTTCCGGTTTTGTTTTCTTCGGCAAATGACCGCATCGTGATCGCAGGAATGAGAAACATAAAAACCCACGGCGCCAGAATAAAAACAGCATCCAGGGTTGCATAGCCCGAGGAAATAATATTAAAATCTGTATCAGGCAATATCCACGCGAAGAGGCCCGTAATGGCAAGAAATACCACAATCACTACGTAGCCAATAACAGAACCGAGAAAGCTATTTATTTCTTTGCGAAGGAGTGAAAACACAATTTAATAGTCAGGAGGCCAAAAGTAACGAATGAAGTCATAAAAATACTTGCATTCCCGATTACTTATTGACGGCATAAAAGTAAAAATCCCCCGGCCGGTGGCTGAGGGATTTGTTTCATGTAAAAAAAAACTTTAAATTATTCTTTTACAAGGCGAACCATTTCGACGGTTGCCTGTCGTTGTACTTTAACAAGGTAAATTCCTTTAGCCTGGTCATCCATGGGAATGCTTACGCTCAGATTTGCCGGTACATTGATAGTATGGTAAACATCTTGTCCCAGACTGCTGATAATGCCAACGCTGATCATACTTTCAGAAATATTTTTTACCGTAAAGTGATCACTGGTAGGATTCGGATAAATCAGTACATTGGTCATATTGCTTTCTCCCGCAACCATTTCTTTTCTTTCAGCTGCTGATTCATCGGGTAATGTTGTTGAAATGTTTACCTGTTTGTATGCAGTGCAACCATTGGCATCTGTAACCACTGCAGTATAAACTCCTGAAGGCAGGTTTTCTATTTTGTCATTTGTTTCAGCTCCGGGAAGCCATGAATATGTATAGGGCATTGTTCCTCCTGTCGCAAGAACTTCAGCTTGGCCACCATTACTGACGCATGTTGCATGCTGTGATATTGCATCCAGTACAAGTGGCTGCGGACTCAGAATTCTTTTGCTTGCAGTTGCTTCGCAGCCGAAATCATCCATGACCAGTACTGTGATTTCGCCGGCACCCAATCCACTAATTGAAGATGAATTGTTCTCATGGCCCACCCACTGATAGATATAATTTCCGCTTCCACCGGATGCTGATGCTATTGCAATTCCATCGCTGTTACCATAACAAGTTACATCCATGGTTGCAATATCAACCTTGATCAATGGAACTGTAATGCTGTAGTTAAAAGTTGTTCTGATTGAGGGATCTTCTCTATCAAAAACCGATATACTGAACTCGTATGGATTATCCCTTGCATCTTTTATTTCAGGAGTCCAGCAAAGATGGCCTGTAGGCTGTTTTTCAAGATTTGTTGTAAATGAACTTCCGGGAAGATTGCCTTCATAGACCAGGGTCAGCTGCTTGCTTTTGTCCCGTGCACCTGAGAAAAGGTCGAAGCAAAGGTTAAAGCCCGGACAAACTGTCTCAGTGTAATTTTTGCTTCCGTCAATGCCACTCAATGTAAGATTGATTTCCTGCTTTTCAGTGCTTTCTGCTCTTAATGAACCTGCAAAAAGCATATTAGAAAAGCATGCTAATAAGATAAGATAATTAGCTGGTTTGTAGATGAATGAGTTAATGTACTTCATAGTTTTGTCTTTGTGTTCAGCAATAATAGGCCTCCGGGCAAGGGACTTCAATTCTAAGTGGTAAATGGACACATTTGTGGGTGGGAATGGCAGTTCCCGGCGTGTGAATGGGGAATCTCAAAGGGTCAAAAATGACCACGGAATTAAATTAATTAACTTACCTATTAATGTATCATTAACTTCCTGAATCAGGGTTTAGGTTTAGATTCGCGGGCTAAATTCACTTTATGCTAAAATATACACTCCAATGCGTGCTAGTAGCAATCCTGTTTTCTGCATGTTCAAGTCCTCAGAAAAAGGCAGATTCCAGGGATATACTTGCTGAAAACATGGATACTACCGTTAATCCGGCTGATGATTTTTTCAAATATGCCAATGGAGGGTGGATTAAAAAGAACCCCATACCAGAATCTGAACGATCATTTGGTATTGCAAAGCTGGTGATGAATGAAACATACGGGCGCATAAAAAAACTCAGTGAGGATGCATCTTCTGATTCCAAAGCAGAGAAAGGCAGCAGTTCGCAGAAAATCGGCGACTTCTATTTCACCGGAATGGATTCTGCCACATGTGATGCGCAGGGATATGAGAAACTAAAACCTGAACTTGAAAGTATTGATAACATAAAAGATAAAAATGACTTGCTGAAAGTAATTGCCCGCCAGCAGATGATTGGATGTAATCCGCTTTACAGCATGGCCATTTATCAGGATGAAAAGAAAAGCGACCAGTATGCTTTACACCTGCACCAGGGTGGAATTGGTTTACCTAACCGAGACTACTATTTTAACAATGATGCCCGTACATCAAATATCAGGAGTGAATATGTGAAACACGTTTCCAATATTTTCAAACTGATCGGGGAAGATGAAGCCTCTGCAGCAAAGAAAGCAAACGTGGTGATGAAACTGGAGACAAGCCTTGCCAAAGCATCACGAAAGCTCGAAGACTTGCGCGATCCTTATGCCAACTACAACAAAATGGATCTGGCAGGATTGCAAAAATTGAATCCATCCATGAACTGGGCGTTGACTTTTGAAACGATGAATATTAAAGGACTGGATTCTGTAATCGTTGGGCAGCCGGACTTTTATAAAGAAGTTGAGAACAACCTGAAATCGGTAAGTATTGACGACTGGAAAACATATCTCAAATGGCACCTCATTGCTTCCTTTGCATCTTACTTAAGCAAAGAGTTTGATAAGGAACAATTTCATTTTAATGGCGAAATTTTGTCCGGTGTAAAAGTTCAAAGGCCCAGATGGAAACGTGTGCTCGACAACCAGGAAAATTATCTTGGTGATGCGCTTGGCCAGTTGTATGTGAAAAATTATTATTCTCCGGAAACCAGGGATCGGTATATTCAGCTTACCGAGAATGTAATGTCTGCCTACAGGGAACATATTCAAAAGCTCGATTGGATGACTGACAGCACAAAAGAAAAAGCACTTGCCAAGCTATCAACTGTCAGGAAAAAAGTCGGTTACCCTGATAAGTGGAGAGACTATTCCGGCATGAATATCAGCAGGAGCAGTTATGTGGAAAATGTGATCGAAGGAAATTTATGGTATTACAATTATTATCTCAGCAAACTTGGCAAACCTGTTGACAGGGACGAGTGGGAGATGACTCCGCAGACCTACAATGCATATTACAATCCATCGAACAATGAGATTGTGTTGCCGGCTGCGATATTTATTATTCCCGGCATTCCTGATTCTCTAGCTGATGATGCAATGATCTATGGTTATGCAGGTGCCTCAACCATAGGGCATGAAATAACGCATGGCTTTGATGATGAAGGCAGACAGTTTGATGCTGATGGAAATTTAAAAAGCTGGTGGGTTAAGGAAGACGAAGAAAAATTCGATCAACGGGCGCAGTTGTATGTTGAGCAGTTCAACAACTATGTCGTTCTCGATTCCATGCATGTAAATGGAAAAGCTTCATTGGGAGAAAACATTGCAGACCTTGGTGGTATTGCCATTGCGATCGACGCATTCAAAAAAACAGAGCAATACAAAAAAGGCGAAAAGATCAGCGGACTAACTCCTATTCAACGATACTTCATGGGATATGCGCTCGGCTGGCTTCACCAGCAGCGTGATGAGTCACTTGCAAACCAGATCATGACCGATGTGCATGCACCTGCATTCCTGCGCGTGAATGGACCCATGTCGAACATCCCTGAGTTTTATGAGGCCTTTGGAGTATCAGAAGGAAAGGGAATGTGGAGGGCAGACAGCATCAGGGTAAAGATCTGGTAAGAACCAATCTTTCATTCAGTACAATAGATGAAGAGCAACTTTCCCGGTTGCTCTTTTTTTGTGACGGCAAATGGCATCTGCAATCCTGCATTTAGTCTAAAGAATTCCTCGTCTCATCTAAGGAGAGGTGTCTTGTTACGTCCCGTCCCGATGTGTCGGCAGCTATCGCAAAAGCGTAAACCTATTTCAGGACTAGACATTCTCTGATTTGGCTGCTTTGCCCCGGAGGGACATAATATTGGTAGTACAAAACGGCTTGCGGATTCAAGCCCTGTATGGGCGACATATTTAAAACCTCGAACTGAATTTATTTGCCTTCATTGTATTCGTATGCTGTGATTTAATTTAAGGTTGACGTCTGTGGAAGCTTCGGGTCGTCTCAGGAGAGAGAGAAACCTATAATGATCCCTCACCCGCCCGGAAGAAACAAGGGCGTGTTCGGGATGACAACTACTACAGTTAAAATAGGGAGATGACTCCAGTCGAATACAGGTAGCATCCTGCAATCTCCCAATTGCCAACGATACGGTTTGTCATTCCGGTTGATGCCTCGCATAAGCTTTAACCTATTTCAGGACGAGACAATCATTTATTTAGAATGACCGGCCAAAGCAATCTTCCATGCTTTCTTACACTTTTTGTTTCTTCCGAAACATGAAGGATTCACTGTCGTTTCGCATCGAAGTATAAATACACACTTTTATGAAATTGAAACGTCTGCAGATCCAAAAGCTGAAAATTTCGCCGAAACTCAGGGTGATATTATTCAGCAGTGCCATTTTTACAGTATCCGCAATTGCACTAATCATCTATGCAAATTTTGGAACATCCAAAAGAGCTGAAGCCGGCACAGGAATGCACGGAACCAAAACAGTGACCGCTGTGAACACAATTCTCAATGAATTCACCACCCTCACCGCCAATGTAAGCATCGGTGCTACGCAAATAAATGTAGCCAGCAATACCATCAATGCCAATGGCCGGTTTAGCGGAAGTCTTGAAACAGGTGCGCTGATTATGATAATTCAGATGCAAGGTGCTACGATGAATACTGCAAGTGCAACATCAAGTACCTGGGGTGCAGTTACGGCCTTGAACAATGCCGGGAAATACGAATTTGCAGAAGTTGCAAGCGTGGAAGCAGGTCCAAAAATAAATCTGACTGCTGCACTGAAGAACAGCTATACATCCGCAGGGAAAACACAGATTGTGCGTGTACCACGTTACACAACACTTACTGTGGACACAGGGGCATCTATTACCACTGATGACTGGAATGGTGCCACAGGAGGATTAATATCTGTTGAAGTGAATGGTACTACAACAATTAACGGAATGATCAACGTTGTTGGAAAGGGCTTCAGGGGCGGAGCGGTAGAACAAAATTCTACATGTTGCCCGGGTAATCGCGCAAAGTACGCTTCAACAAGTTCAAATGATGGTTCTGAAAAGGGCGAAGGTATCGGAGGCACACAAACCACTTACAATGGATTGGGTGGAAAATATGGAAGAGGCGCACCTGCAAATGGTGGAGCCGGAGGTAATTCTCATAATGGTTCCGGTGGCGGTGGCTCAAATGGCGGTACTGTAGGATCGTGGGATGGATTGGGAAACCCGGACAACTCAGTGGCCAATTGGGTTACAGCATGGAATCTTGAAGGAGGAACCTTTTCTGCACACACTTCATCAGGTGGAGGACGGGGCGGCTATACATATTCCAGCGCCAATGCGAATCCATTGACAAAGGCACCGGGAAGTATTTCATGGGGGTTCACTTCTGATATGAGGAATAATATGGGTGGGCTTGGTGGTCGCGCACTTGATACAACCGGTAATCGTATATATATGGGCGGTGGCGGCGGTGCCGGTGATTCCAACAATGGAACCGGAACAGCAGGAGGTGATGGAGGAGGTATCGTTTACATATTAACCGGAGGAACACTCTCTGGAACAGGGAGCATCAATGCCAACGGAGCAACTGCTGCCAATTCAATAAGTACAACTGATGGCGATGGTTCAGGTGGCGGCGGCGGCGGTGGTACGGTATTTATTTTTTCTTACAGCGCTACAATTTCGAATATCACCATTTCAGCCAATGGAGGTAATGGAGGAAGTCAGGTTTATGGTAGTGCAGTAAATGAAGCTGAAGGCGGCGGCGGTGGCGGTGCAGGTGGTATCATCCGCACAAGCAATGCTTCATCACTTACTCGAACAGTAACAGGTGGATCGCATGGAACTTCAAATGCAACACCGATGGCTAATTTTCGGCCAAACGGAGCAACAAGAGGGTCGGCAGGATTTATTACTACAGGAACAATTTCACCTTATTCAGGAGGTGGATCTCTTCCGATTAAATTAAAATATTTTGCTGCTACAACTGACAATAATGTTGTGAAAATTTCCTGGGTAACTGCTGCCGAGGTTAACAATGACTACTTCACCATTGAAAGAAGCGGGGATGGGGAGCAATATGCACCGATTACTAAGATAAATGGAAGTGGTAATTCTACTTCCAACATTGAATACAACCATGTAGATGACGCCCCACTTCAGGGAACATCATTTTACAGGCTTATGCAAACCGATTATGACGGACATTCAGAGGTATTTTCTCCTGTGGCTATAAAGTTGAATAATCAGGTTAATCAGAATATGATTATTTCTGTCCAACCTAATCCTTTCAGCAACAAATTTAATGTCAGTTGTGCCACCACTAAATCAGGACTAATCGATTTCACCCTTATTGATGTTTCCGGAAGAGTTGTCAGAAAAGTAACCTCCGTTGCCGGAACAGGAATGAATACCATTCCATTCGAAAGCCTTGCTGATTTGCCGCAGGGAATCTATTTCCTGAAGATGACATCGGGGACTGAAAATTATTCAACTGTGAAGATTCTGAAGCGTGACTGATTAGAAAAAGAAATTAATTTAAGGCTGCCGTGTTCCGAAATTTCGTGACAGGCGGCTTTTTGTTTTTGCTATTTCATGGGATATTTATTTTCTTACATCTCAAATATTCACGGCCAAAATGAGTTTAGGCTGAAAACCAAAAGCAAATGGAAAAAGCATCAGTATTTGACAAGGTAAATAACTGGATCAAACGCTCGGTTACTGTAAAGCTTTTTTCAATTGGATTTCTCATTCTCATCTTACTTATTCCTACATCCATGCTTGAATCGCTCATCAGGGAGCGGCAGGAAATAAGGAACTCTGCTATTGAAGAGGTGAGCAGCAAATGGGGTGGGAGGCAAACCTTCGGCGGACCGGTACTTACAGTACCTTACTTCACGCAGTTGAAAGATGAAAGAGGCAATATTGAGAAGGTAAAACGATATGCGCATTTTCTACCTGAGGAAATAAAAATTACCGGCGACATACATCCTGAAAAACGATACAGGGGCATCTATGTCGTAGTTCTGTACGAGGCTAATTTGCATGTCAGCGGCAGGTTCAGCATTCCTGATTACAAAGAGACGGGTTTAAATGAATCAGAATTTCTTCCCGATGAAGCTTTTGTTTCGATCGGCATAACGGATCTAAAAGGTGTGAAAGACATTGTGCAGATGAAACTCGATGACAGCACCTTTACATTCGGACCCGGTATTCCGACGCATGATGTTTTGGCCTCCGGAATCAGCGTAAAATGTCAGGCTGAAAAAATTGCCAACAGAAATTTTTCATTCGACCTGAACCTCAATGGCAGCACCAACCTGTCTTTCCTTCCATTCGGAAAAGAAACGATTGTAAAGCTCAATTCTGTCTGGGGCAATCCGAGTTTTGAAGGTTCTTTTCTTCCTGATGAGAGGAGCGTGAGTGACAGCGGGTTCACGGCGTCATGGAAGGTACTGCAATTGAACAGGAATTATCCTCAACAGGGTGTGGGAGCATACATCGGGAATACGGACGGGAATGATTATGAAAATAATGCAGACAATGGTTATGCTGCTTTTGGAGTAAGGCTCATGCTTCCGGTAGATGAATACCTCAAAACAATGCGTTCTGTGAAATATTGCCTGATGCTGATCATCATTACTTTTCTTACATTCTTTTTTGTTGAAGTGCTGAATAAAAGGCGAATTCATCCTATTCAGTACCTCCTTGTCGGCTTTGCCGTCTGTCTTTTCTATGTCATGCTTCTTTCAATCAGCGAGCAACTTAATTTCAGTGCAGCTTATCTGATCAGCGCTGCAGCAATTGTACTGCTTATCACTTATTACGCGAAGCATATCTTCATGGATAGAAAACTTACCCTGATATTTTCCTCTTTACTGATCCTCCTATACGGATTTTTCTATTCCCTTCTGCAGTTGGAAGATTATGCTTTGCTGCTTGGAAGCCTGGGACTCTTCATTATTCTTGCAACCATCATGTTCCTTACACGCAAAGTGAATTGGTACAGGGATGAAAATGGTTGAGCGTTGAGGAGCCGCTCCCAGGAAACTGTCTGCGCTTACAAACGGCATAATGCCCTCCCCTAAGGGAAGGGCAAGTATCGGCAAAAGGTATTTTACCATGATCATTGCTTTATAAATTTTTTACTCAGTACTTCTTTCTCCGTTCTCAAATTTACAACATACAACCCATTGGCAAAACCTTCACATCGCAAATCTCGGGTAAAATACGCTCCGTTAAGTTTTCCTTCTTCTCTAAAAACTTCCCTTCCCGTTAAATCATAAACATGTAGCGAATAGTTTTTTCCTTTTAGGCCCTCTGCATTTACAAAAGCAACCTGCCAGCCGGGATGATAAAAGACGTGCAGTTCTGCACTCCGAACCCCGAACTCCCGGCTCTCAACTCCTACAAGGCTATCGCAGCCGCTGCCAATGAGAGGACCCATTTCGTAATCGGGGTTGTTGGGTAAGCCATAATACGTTCGTTTGCCTCCGAGGTAAAAACTGTAAGGCGCAAACAAACATGAATCTCCCAGGCTATCCGGTCTGTTTATTACACTCAGATTCATGTTGCCTGCATAGTACATTGAATCAGGATAGGGAAAATAATATGCATAGTAGCCAAAGCTTATATAAATTTTATCATCTGGCGCTAACCGTATTGTACCTCCCTGCTCAGGATCGAAAGGATGATAAAGTGTATCTCTGCTTGCAGCAATATTGGCTGCTGCTAAATCATATTGGTAAAGCCATGAATCTTGTTGTGCTGCACCTCCCAGTGTGCGAGTTAGATATATTTTGCTTCCATCAGGAGAAAAACAACTGCTGAAATGCGAGCCGGATTCTATATGCTCCGGTTCTACTATTACCGGATTATTTAATTGCCCCGTGCATCTGTCAAAATCAAACAGCTGAATTAAATTTCTCAAATCTGTCATCAATAATTTATCCCCCTGTTTATTGAAGGAAAGACATCCGGCATTCGTGGTGATAACATATCCGGTAGATTGAACAGATAAAGAAGTTATTCCATAAGGCGTAAATAAATAAACATAAAAGTCATTATTAGCGGGGCTTGAATAACCTTCAGGTTTAAACACTAACCACCAATCACGACCATTGCCATGTTTAATAGCCGTCACTCCGTCAATAGACGAAATGTTGTTCAACTGCACATTTTTTTGGGTTACAGCACCCAACCCTCCATTGGCATTCATATCAATTACGCTATAATATAACCCGTGATAGGGTCCAAACATTACAGAAATCAAATAATATTTATTTGAACTATCAGGCATAGGTAATATAATCAGTTCATTATACCAACCTCCGCCAAAAACACTGTCACCATTACTTAGTAATTGATTTTGACCATTATTAACATGAGTGGATTGCATTGATGTATTTACGACATCATAAGCATAAAAAAGCAATTGTCCAAAGCTGTCAGAAATGCTGACACAGCTTCCTCTTCCTCTCATGGTACTAATGATCGGAACAGGATTATTAAGATTGGAAAAGTCTACGCCTGCTGAATCACCAAAAATCCACACGCTGTTTTGGTTTTGAGCGAGGCAAAATAAATTGCAGTGCAACAATATTATTAGAATATTTTTTTTCATACAAAAAAAGAAGCAACGCGTGAAAATACATACGGTGCTTCAATAAAGTTAACGGATAATTACAAGTTTGTTTTCAGAAACAATAGTGCTGCCTCTGATATGTTTTACATAATAAATACTCTGTTGCAGCCACGATATATTGAAGTAATAGTTTTTACTTTTTCCCACAAGCTTGTATTCTGCTATTGCCTGTTGCAACAGGTTATAAACTACAAGAACATCATTATCTGTAAATTCATGCGAGCTTGCAAAAGTTACTGAGTTAGCTGCAGGATTAGGATACAGCTTATCTTTATTCTTTACATATTCCTTTTGCACAGCATCATCTTGATGATGTGCCTTTCGCATGTTAGCTGATGCGTCTATGTCATCAACCACATCTTCATTCAATAAAGCACGCATAGTGTAAACATCCATGCCGCCTTCCAGCGAAGTTTGTACTGCAATGCTGTGCGCCTGCCCTTTTTGCGCAGAGGTTAATGAATCGTATTGCTTGTAAGCCGCAAGCAGTTGATGCGCTGCTTTTGAATTTGTTTCTATTGTGTTGACTGGTGCAATAACGTTGTTCACAACCATTGCTGCTGAAACATTATCCGAATCGAGCAGTTGTTTTACTTCTGCAATTGCAGCAATGCTTGTTTGGTTGAGTGAATCGAATGCATTTTGAAAAACAACATCATCGGGCAAGCCAAGCGCGAGAATGGTGGAATCTTTTAGCGCGGCATTGTAAAATGCTTCTTTATCCTGATACTTATTTTCTTCCGGAAAATCTTCGCCATAGTCGGTAGTGTCAGTAACAGCGCTGCCGAAGTTTTCTCTTCGCCTTTCATCAGCAGGCGCTTGCGCTGTCTGGCAATTGGAGATGGAACCGCTTGTTTGATCTACTATTGACAAAAATTGTAATCCAGGTCCTGTTTCTTTGATTGTAGTTAAATAAGCATCAGTATACCAATATACAAAAACCCCATTCGCCAGTGAGCCTGCAAAGTCATAAGTGCTACCTGCATAACTCCATGCATTGTTCAAATCGTGACCGGAGCCATCTTGATCGGGCAAGTCAGCGTTAGCCATGTGAAAGTTGTGCCAGTTACCTGTTGTATTGGTGCCCATGAAATACGTCCCACCACACTTATTATA
>CAYHHK010000023.1:30332-40861 GCA_964356415.1 uncultured Flavobacteriales bacterium | reverse complement strand
TCTTATCTGCCAGATGCTCCTGAGTCCAACCACGTTGAACGCGTTGTTTTTTTATATAATCCCCAAATAGCTTATCGAACTTCCTATTTGCCTCCGACTTTTCCATTGCGGAAGCCAAACTGAAAGTTTTTTTTACGAAACAGCTAACCGTATATGGTTAGTTAGTTAGTTATATTTGGCTTTGATTTTTATATTTCAAGTCATCTGGAACTCTAACAATCTTCAATGCCACATACATAAGAATTCCCCTACATAGTTAAGTAGCAATTAAGTAATAGCAATTATTCAAAAAAAGATAAGGAAAACCCTTAGAATCAATAGAAGAATAGACAGTCCTTTACAACCATCTAAACATACAACTTATGAAAACCAAGTTCCTGTTCTTGCTTGCTATATGCATGGCATGTGCTTCATTTAGCTATTCTGCCTCCTGTGATTCCCTTACAATCTCAATTACTTCCGATCCTACTGCCTACACGTGCGATACATTTCACGTTAGGGCACTTGTTCACAGTACGGCGAATACGTCAACAATCAGTAATGTTGGAGTTGCTATCAATTTCCAAAAAGACACTTCAACATTTACGACGTCTCCAGTTCACAATAGCACAAGTGGGAACTTTCTTATTTATACGCTTGGTTCAATTACAGCCGGAAGCTATGACACCTTAGACCTAATAGTGATTTATAACTGTTCTTCAATTGGTTCTTCACTCGCGCTGCTACAAACGACTCAGATTAGAGACACATTTGAAGTAAGCATAGGAGGATTAATTTGTGATCCGCCATATCCAGTACACACATACAACCTGACATCCCCGGCTCTCGTTGCAAACGCACAAGGCTCTGTCGCGGTTTTGGGCGGAAGTACAGCAAGTCGGACTTTTACTCTTACCAATACAGCAAGTGGCAGTCACTTCCGGAATTATTTCTCCTTTAAAGATAGTCTTGATGGGCCTGCAAAATCTTTCATGAGAATACTCGGTGCTGACGTATATAAAAACAATTCTTTACTCACATCCTTTTCGGCAACCGATACAGCCAGAATTATTTTTTCCATTTCCTCGATTGCTTCGGCAATTAATCAGAATGATCAATTAAAGGTGATAGAAAATTTTGAAATATTTGGTTGCCCCGCCGCTGGTGGTAAAACTTTTCTCTACTACGGCTGGGGATGCAAGGCCTCAGAAGTATGCGCTGATTCCACAATCGATAGTCTCGCCATTACCAGACTCTTTCCAACTGCTAACGTTATGATTAAAAGAATACTTCCTTCGCCTGATATCACCAAACAGTATTGGGATAGCAGTTGTGTGGGCGACACCACTCATTGGAGATTTCAAATCGTAAATAACGGATCAATATACTTTGATGCGCATATTTTACTTGATCATCAAAACGGTAACGACTTTCCATACTATACTTATGTTCTCAATGACGCATCTCACCCGGTGACTTGCACACCTGCTATCACAGCCACAATCACCAATATGATTGATACTTTATTTCAAACGGGACCGCAACCGCATTGTATGCAACAGAATCCCGATGCTATTTATATGGCAGACTTTTTCGTGGATACAATATTCCCCAACGATACTTTTTATATCGACTTTTTTACGTTACGGTGTTGCCCGGATGATGAAAGCATTGATAGTTCTGCAACACCTGAATATGACCTTTTCAGCGGCAATGGGCATGTTTATTTCAATCACTGGCTATTACGAGTAAAGGCGAACAGTAATTGTGATTCAATGCTTACGACAATTTCCGTTAAAGATGGGCCGGGATCACTTTATCGAGGATCAGCCATCAGTTCGCAATTTGGAAACAACAATGCTGAGGCGGACTTAATTTTCCAGCAGGATTATTTTCCAACTGTTGCCGATCTTACAGTTCCGCATAATCAAATTTGCGGCGTAAGCCAGGTATTTTCAATAAGGAATACAAAGTTTGCAGAGTACAATGTATATTCAAAGTATGATGCTCAGTTATATCAAAACGATACAGCAAGCTCGCCTCATGGAAATATCAAAGTGCGGATTGAAGTCTTACCCGGCCTCAATTTCGACACCACAGCCGTAAATCGTCCATACATGCAATCTTCTACATACAGGTGGAATGCCGATTCTGCATTCAGAGAAATGATTCCCTCTCCGGCTGCGGCAGGCATTCGTTGTTGGGAATCCACTTTTACATTTAGTAATGCAAACTTTCCTACATTTCAATCATTTCAGGATTTCTTGAATTTTTCACAGTTCTATTTCTATCTGTTCCCTTGCTGCACTGATCATTCTGCATCAGGGTTTGTGACCAAGTTTTACTTTAATCCGCTTGCAAGGAACAGCTGTGATAATTGTTACATTCCCTTATCGTCAATTAACGACAGTTTGCAAATCAGGTGCCCCGGATGCAAAACTTTCGGTATCGAAACTGTCGGCTTAAGTTTACTTCGCGATACGTCCTCCTATGGTCTTTATGACAGGGACAATGACGGACTTGCAGATAACAGCCTCACGAAAGTTGCTCCAAATGACACCATTACCCGCTTTATGAGATTGAATGCGTCAATTGCAGGTGATCATCTGGTGGCTACCATAAGCGGAGTCTTTCATGATGGGTCATTGACTCCAAAGCATAATCTGACTTATTCGAGATACCGCAACACACACACGCCTCCAAAATATTTGTACGCCGAGCTTGAAATCGCATCCGGCGATCAAAGTTTTTTTGATCTTGTCGCAGATAGCGCTGAGCTTACTATTTTTTCTGACTCTTGCAATTGCACATTTATTTATCCGATTGATACAGCAGCGGAAATGGATCGGAGTGGCTCGATGTACTTTTTCAAATTCCTAACGTCCAATTTTGACACGGCTTACCACATGAAACCAAATGATAGTTTGGTTATCACAATTCATTATACTGTCTGTAAGAATTATGTACATGGTGGGGAGGATGCAGAGTTTAACAGGTATGATGCTGATCCAGTCGCTGCAATGTATTTTACCGATACAACTCTTTCTGCAGCTGCTCTTCTGACACAAACAAGCGGAATCATTAATGCGGATTCAGGGTATTCGGCTTTATGCTATCCCGTCGTCGTTGATTCCTGCACTTACAATGCTGAATCACTCGATCCAGACTGGCTGTACTTCTGTGGTGCATACGATTGTATTCACAGATTTTATTCTGTCAGAATTCGGGATGCTTCCAAACGGGAGGATCAGATTTCAGGAAACGTTTGCCAAAAGCAAATATTATTTCATACTCTTTGGATGATTGGCGGTAATACGGCAAATGTATTTCCTTACGAATTTCGTCCGGCTTTACCCTTGAATGAAATACCTGTGCCGCAATTTCAGGCACAGATTCCGACAGGATTTAAATGCTTTGGCACCAGACCGGAGCTTTCCTTCTATGCATATAAGGGTGGTTGTGCTGATCGAAATTTGTACCGAGTTTATACGATTGATACACTTCCCGGACTGACCGGAACACAGAGTTTTGCATATCCAAACATTGCCTATGCGACTGAAAATATTCCGCTCAACCTTGTTCAGATATGTGATACAACTTATTTTCAAGCCGGAATCAATCCTCCATTGTTTGAGGGTGATGAATTCTTTGATCAGAAGTACACCGTTTACCTTTCAGCGGATTGCAGCGTGCAAGCCTGCACGACTGCGCTCAATGATTCCGTTGATATTTCATGGCTCCAAACCTATGGCTGCAGTGCAGACACTTTCCGAACGACCCTTGATACCAGTCACTTTTCGATGCCGTACATCGATGCATCAGATTCGATAAATTGCGTTTTGAATGCTCAGCTGCTTCGGATGAATCCGGTTGGCCCTGTGTCTGTCTCATCAAGAACGGCTTCTTTCAATATTCAATTGATTAATAATTCACCAGTAGCCAATCCCTGTATTGCAGCTCCTAACACATGGATTTATGTGCCTGCTGATTCATTCCTGCAAGCGCTACAGATTATTTGCACAACAAATAACAGCCAATGTCCTTTGTACAATACACCTTATCACCCTACCGATGCGAATGGCTTTTTTGAATTAGGCAATATGCCTTGTGGTATTCAGTGCGATTACATCCTGAAAGCAGACTATGCCATTTGCCAGGCCCCCGGTGGTTACGACTTACCTATCTGGTATGGCTGGAACTGCGGCGAATACCCTACAAATCCGAATATCTATCCTGATTCACTGGGACATGCCTGTGCTCAATACCTGCCACGTACACTTCATGTCAATCAGGCTGATCTAAGCTTTATTCAGTTTGATGATTCATCCTTTCAACAGCCTGATACTTTCGCTCTCTGTCAACCTTACCAGTTTCAAGCTTGCGTTGAATCACAATACGGAGGAATATTTGGCATCACTGCAATCATTAATCTGCACGATACCGCTCTTGCACTGAACGATACCTCGGTGTATCTGACCATTGAGAATGATACAAGCATTTTGGTTTCCGTGACGCAAGTTTCAGACTCGGTTTATACAGTAGATTTAAGTCCATATGATTACCTTTGGGATGGAAGCGCAACAGTGAATCAGTTGGATAGCGGTGACTGGATCTGCCTGCAGTTTACAGTAACCCCAACCTGCGGATATACAAACGATGCAATGCCTGAGGTAATGTTTGGTGGCATAAGCTTTTGTGGAGACACAATTCCTGATACGGTACAAGTCTCTCTGTCGCATTGGATTGCCAATGGAGATAGCTGCCCATGCACACCATTATTTCTGGTTGATGCCGGGCGTGATCAATTAACATGCGACAGCAACTGCGTTTCACTCGAAGCGACCATTACCGGAAATCCAAACAACTTAACTTATCTATGGAATCCGGGCGCACTTACCGGAGCAACACCAACTGTATGTCCTGATACATCAACATCTTTTATTGTTACTGTAACTGACACTATTTCGAACGCTACTCAAACAGATTCAGTAAGAGTAAGCGTAATTTCAACAACACTTGGCTGCTGCATTCCTGATAATTTTCAGGCAGGGCAGGATTATAATTTTTCTGACACATTTGCCTCACAACTTCCATTTACTTCCGTTAATACAAGCAACATTATTCTAATAAATGACACATTTACCGTTGACACCAATTTTGGATTCTATACTTGTCCAAACATTGTAATGGGGCCAAATGCATTTATCAATGTGTTGCCCGGGGTAACGCTTACAATAAGTGACGGCTGCCATTTCTATTCCTGCGATTCAATGTGGAACGAAATATTTATTCCCGATGCATCAGCACGGGTAATAATAAATTCAAGCATCATGGAAGATGCTTACAAAGCAGTTCATTCCGAATCAGGCGGAAGGTTCGATATCGATGGATCTATCTTCAACCGGAACATGAAGGCCATTGTTGCAAACAATTACAATGACACGCTGCAAGCCACAGTAATTGGTTGTACCTTTACTTGCGAAGATGCGGGAGGAAACCTCACCTTCATGAATAATGGAGAATATTCTTACAGTGGAATTTCTATTGACACTGTTCTTCTTGTCAAAATAGGCGATTCGCTAGCATCGAAAAATTATTTCCGACATTTGTATTACGGAATTAAAGCAGAAGCAAGTTTACTCATTGCTCAAAATCTGAAGTTCAACGATATGACGAGATATGGGACACATTATACAGTAGATGATAATATCCCGCTATGGTATATGTCAAAGTACGATGGCTATGGAATTTATTCTCACCTCCCGCAATACTATACAGCAAGGAATCTCGAAGTTCAGAAATGCGACTTTCATTATGTTGGTTGGGGTATTGCAGCAATGAATAGCATTTCAAGCACCATATCACTCAATAGTTTTGATTCATTGAGGCAAGGTGCAGTTTATATCAGCAATCCGACAGGACGAAATATTTACATCACCAACAATACCGTTACACATTTCTTTAACGGTATCTACATGCGCGAACCGCGCTTAGCGCAAACCACAAAGATACAGTTCAACACATTCGATGTGCCATCAGACATAAACCCTGCATCCGCTCTTTATCAAGCCAAATTTTGGGGCATAAAAATGATAAACAAGTTTCCCGCACCAACGCAGGCAAACATTAGCGGAAACAGAATGCTGAATCAACGCAAGGGAGTTTATTGTTTAAATACTCAGAGCATCGCTGTTGATCTGAATTACATTTCACTCATAGGTCAAAGCTATAGCGGCAGTCAGTATGGAGTGTGGTTGATAAACAGCGATAATGCAAGACTGCAGAAGGACAGCATTATTATGCCAGCCGGAGATACAAGCACGACTCATGTAAGAGGAATCCGTTTTGAAGCAAGTAAGAATTGTACAATTAAGGAAAACTATATTCTCAATACAGGTACCGGAATAAATGGATTGAATCCATGCAACCTCACCCTACTCACATGCAACAAAATGAAGAATTGTATGAGAGGAATGATGTATGAAAATATTTCTTTACCGCAACAAGGTGATGTGGGACAACCACAGGATAACAAATGGCTGAATATCGCATTGGCGAATAGATGCGTTGGAACAGGCAGTCAAATAGCATGGTTTCACAGGTATCTCCAAAGTGATACAGGGCAATTTTCTCCCGGCTTTAGTAACTTAGTTAACTCATTTCAAAATCAAACTGGACAAAGCCCGTGCAACAACCCAGCTGACACACTTGATACAGCAATTGTTTTCGTTGATCACGTTTTGCACGAAATAATTATTGACTCATTAGTTTATCCGCTGTACGATGAAGAGAACGACTACATGGGTAAGGAATATGCGTACAGGTTACTATCAACTGATTCAACGCTCATGGATCGCGGCTTGCCAAGTGATGCAACTTATCAGCAGTTTTATGATGACATGAAACAACGTAATCTTGGGAAGCTGATTGACATAGACGAATTGATCGGAAGTGATGACTATGCAAATGCACTTACTGAACTATTTTCAATACAGGATTCAAACCTGATTGAGAGGAATAAAATAAAAGCATACAGTTACATTATTCCCTTACTTGAAGACGAGAACTATGTATTGAACAGTTTGGACTCAACAATACTTGATTCCGTTTCAATTCAACTTGCAATACTGGGAGGCGAAGGCGTTTATATCATTCGCGCCATAATGGACGAGGAGATTGACGATAACATCACGGGTTTACTTTTCAGAAAAGCGAATAACAACATCATCTCCAACCAAATCGAAAGTAAAGTATATCCGAACCCAAACAAGGGTTCATTCACTTACGAATATATATTGAATGATTCATGTTGTTATGAAATTACAATAACAGATGCAAGAGGAAGATTGATAAAACTTTCGCAACTCAGAAATGAAAAAGGAAGTGTAGAGATAAATTCGATTCAGAATAATGGTATCTACTTTCTGATTCTAAGACGTGAAGGCGAAATTGTTGACTGGAAGAAAATTATTGTTGTAAATTAAAATTGTCAAAAAGGAAGGAGCAAAATGTTCCTTCCTTTTTCTTTATGAAACAAGTATCAGTCATAATTCTTATTTTATTGTCCAACATTTCTTTTGCTCAATTGCGAAATGCAAATTGGTGTTTCGGAGATAGTGCAGGAATAAATTTTACCATTCCATCCTCTCCTGTTTTATACAATGCCTCACTTGATACTAGAGGGAGTTGTGCAAGCATTTCTGATTCAACAGGTCAGTTATTATTTTATGCAAATACAAGAGCCGGAGTATTTGGAAAGTCCGGGCAAGTATGGAATAGAAATAACGTACTAATGCAGGATGGCGATTCTATTGGTGGAGAGGGCTGGTATCAGGAAATGATAATTATTCCAAACCCAGCTTCAAATAGTAGCTTCTACTTATTTTCAATCGGAGTTCTTGGAACAAGCCCACCTGGATTGTATTACTCAATAATTGACATGAATCAAGATAGCGGTATGGGTTCAGTAACTCAGAAAAACATTATGCTCAACTCTCAATATGCCGTTGATGGAATCAATGGAATTAAACACGCTAACGGCAGAGATTGGTGGCTATTATACCGTGAATCCGATACAACGTATAATAATAATTTTCATACTTACTTAATAACGCCTGACAGCATTCAGTTGTATAGTTTGCAATCAGTTGGTGATATACCGTACACCAACGCAAGTTTTATTCAGTTCAATCAAACGGGCGACCAAATTCTTGTTGTCAGTTGGAAAGGACTCATTGAACTACTTGACTTTGATAGATGTACCGGAGCACTAACATTAAATAAGGTAATCGAGCATGAAGCCGTGGACTATCCTTATTATTTCGGCTGTGAGTTTTCACCCAACGGAAGATTTGCTTATGTAGCAAGTGAGGACTACAACAACGGTTTAAGCAACAACTCACATTTATATCAATATGACCTGAACCTAATTGATCCTGCACCTTTTCGTACAACACTTTACACTTTCACTTTACCTGAATCTCCGGGCGAATTAAAACTCGCTCCTGATGATAAAATTTATCTTTCTTCTGGTTATCAAAATTGGGTAAGTGGTTATCCATATCCCGATTCAATAAGAAATTACATCGCTGAAAATCTAAGTGTCATCAACTCTCCTGATTTACTTTCTACCACTTGCAACTTTACACCGTTCAGTTTTTATCTCGGTGGAAAAAGAACCTACATCGGCTTACCCAACAATCCTAATTACGATTTGCCTTGGATAGACAACAGCCCCTGTGATTCATTACCCCATCCCGTAAACATAAATGAAATTGCAACAAAAGAAAATTCAATTTCAATTTCCCCTAACCCCTTCTACAACAAACTTTCCTTCCACCCCTTCAATTCTTCAAGTGATAAAATACTTATTTCTATTTTTAATAGCGTTGGAGAAAAAGTATTTGAGAAGGAAGCCACCATGCTTGACCATGAGATTGATGTTAGGGCATTAGAAAAAGGAGTTTACTTTCTAAGAATAAAGGGCAAAATAATTTTTGCAACAAAGAAGATTGTGAAATTGTGAAATGCGCCAAACCAAATATCGCTACAGGTCTCGCTGTCGCATTGGATTGCCAATGGAGATAGCTGCCCATGCACACCATTATTTCTGGTTGATGCCGGGCCTGATCAATTAACATGCGACAGCAACTGCGTTGCACTCGAAGCATTAGATAAAGGAGTTTACTTTTTAAGGATAGATGTAAAAAGATTTTTGAAACAAGAAAGATAGTGAAGTTGTGAAGAGTTTCAAATATTGCAATCACACATTAAACCTGAAATGCATCACATCTCCATCGCTCACCACATATTCCTTTCCTTCGATGTTCAATTTGCCGGCATCACGGCAGGCAGCTTCTGAACCAAGCGTAATAAAATTATTATAGCTGATAACTTCCGCTTTGATAAATCCTTTTTCAAAATCTGTATGGATGACGCTGGCAGCCTGTGGAGCTGTCATACCCTGATGAATGGTCCATGCTCGTACTTCTTTTACACCTGCCGTAAAGTAAGTCTGAAGTTTAAGGAGACGATAGGCCGCTTTGATTAGTTTGCTTACACCGCTTTCCGTTAGCCCGAGGTCATGCAAAAACATCTGGCGTTCCTCATAGGTATCAAGCATTGTAATTTCTGCTTCAATGGCAGCAGCAATTACGAGCACTTCAGCATTCTCATCCTTCACAAGTTCTTTTATTGAATCCACATATTTATTTCCACTCACAACACTTTTCTCATCCACGTTGCACATGTAAAGCACGGGCTTCATGGTAAGAAGAAAAAGGTCTTCCACATTTTTTTGATCTTCCTGGGCAACCGGAGCAGTACGTGCAGGCTTTCCGGCTTCAAGATGGGCTTTGTATGTTTGCAAAACTTCAACACCTTTCTTTGCATCTTTGTCTGTGCCGGTGCGTGCAAGTTTTTCCGTCTTTGCTATTTTTTTCTCAACAGCATCAAGATCCTTAAGCTGAAGTTCAGTGTCGATCGTTTCTTTATCGCGCACCGGATTTACATTACCATCCACATGTACTACATTCGGATCATCAAAGCAGCGTACTACATGGATGATCGCATCGCACTCCCTGATATTGCTGAGAAACTGATTTCCCAAACCTTCTCCCCTGCTTGCGCCTTTTACGAGTCCTGCTATGTCGACGATTTCAATTGTTGTAGGAACAACACGCTCCGGTTTCACAAGTACTTCAAGCTTGTTCAAACGATCATCAGGGACAGTGATGACACCTACGTTAGGTTCAATTGTACAAAAAGGAAAATTTGCTGCCTGCGCTTTTGCATTGCTGAGGCAGTTAAATAAAGTTGATTTTCCGACGTTGGGGAGGCCAACGATTCCGCATTTCAAAGCCATAATTTATAGGGTACTAAATACTAATTTTTACGAATTTACTGGGTACTAAATACTAATGTTTACGAATCAACTAAGTACTAAATACTAATTGTTGCGAATTTACTAAATACTAATTACTAATGTTTACGAATTTACTAAGTACTAAATACTAATTGTTACGAATCTACCAAGTACTAATTACGAATTT
>CAYHHK010000023.1:19773-30232 GCA_964356415.1 uncultured Flavobacteriales bacterium | reverse complement strand
TACTAAGTACTAAATACTAATTGTTACGAATCTACCAAGTACTAATTACGAATTTTTACGAATTTACTAAGTACTAAATACTAATTGTTACGAATCTACCAAGTACTAATTACGAATTTATTAAGTACTAATTAGTGATTGTTGCTGTTTTTCAAAGCACAGATAAGATATTGAGCTCATTTTATTATATGATTTTAATAAATTTCAAGTGATTGCTATTGCAGATTGACTACTCTCTTGAACCTTACTCCGTTGGTTGTAAAACTAATAAGCAGTCCCAGTTGTAGTTTGGAAATCTGGAGGTAGTGATTTACTTGTTCAAAATGAGCTTTTGTAAAGTAATCAGATCGCTTTAGTTCAACAACAATATTGTCTTCAACTAAAAAATCAAAGTAGTTTTTTTCAAGTTTATTTTTTTTGAATATTAATGGGTGATAAATCTGCTCTTTAAAATGAATATTATCTGCACCGAACTGTATTGACATTGCCTTTTGAAATACTTTTTCTTTATGTCCTGCACCTAAGGAATTGAAAACCTCAAATGCACAGCCAACTATTTTAAAACTCAGTTCAGGGAAAATTAAATCTTCTCTTATTCTTGAATAAGCCATATCACATGTATTTAATGATTGGCCAAAATTACTCCTATGATTACTACACCCTGTCCGAAATAATAGTATTTATAGTCTCTAAGGACATTCCTACTTAGTAAATTCGCATATATTAGTATTTAGTAATTAGCCATTCGCACCGTGGCAGTTCTTGTACTTCTTCCCACTCCCGCACGGACAAGGATCATTGCGTCCGATCTTTTGCTCAACGCGAACAGGTTGTAGTTTTTGCGGAGGCGGAGGCCCACCCTGAGGAATACCGGTTGAACTTACATTCTGCCTGTTACCTGCATCAGCTTTGCTTGCGCTGAGTTTGCTCATATCCGTACGCTGAGGCGCTTTCGCTTCACGTACCTGATTGGGATCCTGTTGCGGAATAACGCCCTTAAATAAGAAGGAAGTAATTTCCTTATTCACCCTGTCAAGCATTTGTTTAAACAGCTCGAATGATTCAAACTTGTAAATGAGCAATGGATCTTTTTGCTCGTAAACTGCATTCTGCACACTTTGCTTCAGGTCATCCATTTCACGCAAATGTTCTTTCCATGCATCGTCAATAAATGCAGTAGTTACTGTGCGTTCGAAAGATGATACAAGGTCGCGGCCTTGTGATTCATATGCTTTCTTTAGGTTGGTAACGATCTGAATGCCTTTCATTCCATCACTGAATGGAACTACAATATTCTGTATGGTTGCACCTTGGTTTGTAAAAACGTCATTTACAAAAGGTCTGGTACGCTCCATCAGCATTTGAGACTTGTGTTTGTAGTAACGTTGTGCTTCTGCAAAGACTTTATCAGCAATTGTTTCAGCTTTCTCATTCATGAACTCCTGCTCAGTAACAGGACTTTCAATGGAAAGCAATCTCAGCAGATCGAGTTTGAATGATTCGAAGTCGCGTTGTTCCATGTATTCGTTGGTGATGGATTCAGAAACATCACTCATCATGTTGTTGATGTCAATGCTGAGCCGCTCCCCATAGATTGCATGCCTGCGTTTGGTATAAATTACTTCGCGTTGCGCATTCATCACGTCATCGTATTCAATCAGTCGTTTGCGGATGCCGAAATTATTTTCCTCTACCTTTCTCTGTGCGCGTTCAATACTGGAAGTAATCATGCTGTGCTGGATGACTTCTCCCTCTTCAATTCCCATCCTGTCCATCAGCTTTGAAATACGTTCGCTGCCGAACATGCGCATCAGGTCATCTTCCAGTGATACATAAAACTGAGAAGTACCGGGATCACCCTGACGACCCGCACGGCCGCGTAACTGTCTGTCAACCCTTCGCGATTCATGTTTCTCTGTACCAACGATTGCAAGACCTCCTGCTTCTTTTACACCCGGACCGAGTTTAATATCCGTACCCCGACCGGCCATGTTTGTTGCAATGGTAACTGTACCTGCAAGACCTGCTTCAGCAACGATCTCTGCTTCGCGCTGGTGCTGCTTTGCATTGAGTACGTTGTGACGAATGTTTCGCAGTTTCATCATCCTGCTTAACAATTCAGATGTTTCCACAGATGTTGTTCCGGCAAGTACCGGCCTTCCTGCTTTTACGAGTGCGTCGATTTCATCAATCACAGCATTATACTTCTCGCGTTTTGTTTTGTAAACTTTATCCTCTCCGTCCTTGCGTGTGACCGGCCTGTTTGTAGGAATGGAAACCACGTCGAGTTTATAGATATCCCACAACTCCTTCGCTTCAGTCTCCGCAGTTCCTGTCATCCCCGCCAGTTTGTGGTACATGCGGAAATAATTCTGCAATGTAACAGTTGCATACGTCTGGGTACTTGCTTCAACATTTACATTTTCCTTGGCTTCAATGGCCTGATGCAATCCCTCTGAATACCTTCTTCCATCAAGCACACGTCCTGTTTGCTCATCAACAATTTTCACTTTCCCGTCAGATATGATGTATTCCACATCCTTTTCAAAAAGGGTGTAAGCTTTCAGCAATTGATTAACAGTATGAATGCGCTCACTCTTTACTGCAAAGTCTCTCATGAGTTCATCCTTCTTTCTCAACTTCTCCTCAGCAGACAGGGATGATTTTTCAATGTCAGCAACAACTGCACCTACATCAGGCAATAGAAAGAAATCTTTATCCTCTGTGTTTTTGCCAATGATATCAATTCCCTTTTCAGTGAGTTCGATGCTGTTGTTTTTTTCATCAATATGGAAAAATAACTCTGCATCTACTTTATGCATTTCTTTCTGCTGATCCTGAAGGTGGTGATTTTCACTCTTCCGCATCAGCTCCTTTACACCCTGTTCTCCCAGTAATTTTATCAGCGCTTTATTTTTGGGCAAACCGCGATGTGCTCTGAATAAGAGTAATCCGGCCTCAGCTTCCTTCTTTGGATCAGTGACTATTTTTCTCGCATCGGCAATGATGGTACTGATGTAATCCCTTTGCGCTTTTATCAATTGCTCCACCTTTGGTTTATAAATATCAAATTCATGATGATCGCCTTTTGGTGTAGGCCCTGAAATAATCAGTGGGGTTCGAGCATCATCAATTAATACACTATCCACTTCATCCACAATGGCATAATGATGTCCGCGCTGAACCATGTCTTCAGCCGTTCTTGCCATGTTGTCTCGCAGGTAATCAAAACCGAATTCATTATTTGTTCCATAGGTAATATCAGCCCTGTATGCTTTTATTCGTTCAGGAGAATTTGGCTGATGCTTGTCAATACAATCGACGGTGAGTCCTAAAAACTCAAAGACTGGTCCGTTCCATTCGCTGTCACGTCTTGAGAGATAATCATTTACTGTAACCACATGAACGCCTCTGCCTGCAAGTGCATTGAGGTAAAGCGGAAGCGTTGCCACCAAAGTTTTTCCTTCTCCTGTCGCCATTTCAGAGATCTTTCCCTGGTGCAATACTGCTCCTCCGATTAACTGCACGTCATAATGGACCATGTTCCATGTTACCGTATTTCCGGCAGCCATCCATGTTCTGTTATAGTAGGCTTTATCGCCATCAATCCTCACATTGTCTTTTTTAGCTGCAAGATTCCTGTCATGGTCAGTAGCAGTTACTTCAAGTTCTTCTTTTTCAGTATATCTTTTCGCTGTCTCCTTTACAACAGCAAATGCCTCCGGTAAAAGTTCAAGCAGTACTTCTTCTGTTTGCTTATTGCGGTCTTTTTTCAGTGCGTCAATCTTCCGGTAGAGGTCTTCCTTCTCCTGAAGATCCATGTCAGGATTGCTTTCAGCACTTGTTTCAAGGCCTGCAATTTCTTCTTCAACATCCTTTAAGTGATCTGCAATACGATTTTTGAAATCAACAGTTTTTGCCCGCAATTCATCGTTGCTAAGTGCCTGCAATCGGGAAAATTCAGCATTTATCTTTACAACAAAAGGATTGAGATCTTTCATATCCCTGTCCTTCTTGCTGCCGAAAATACCTCCTATTGCTTTGTTTAATAGTCCTATCATAATCTATTCTGTAAAAAAGAGTGCAAAAGTAAGCTAATTTAGTGAAGTAGGCAGCCGGGAAATAATGAAAATACAGTACAAAAACGTTTATTTTTGATAAAAAAAGTGCGCACTGAAAATTCAATGCGCACTTGTATTCTGATTTCTAAAAAATTATTCAACTACAA
This sequence comes from uncultured Flavobacteriales bacterium, assembly GCA_964356415.1. GTDB lineage: Bacteria > Bacteroidota > Bacteroidia > AKYH767-A > 2013-40CM-41-45 > JAPLDB01. Next base: position 26,004 of record CAYHHK010000023.1, on the reverse strand, counting down.
CTTTCAGGATTTCATTGATCTCTTTTCCGTTCAGGTGAATCATATAAACTCCTTTGGACAAACTGGAAAGGTCCAGTTCGTGAATGTTTATTCCCTCCATTGCGTTCAGACTTCCGGTAAACATGACTCTTCCTGTCATATCCATTGCCTTAATTAAGATATCATCAGAAATGTCTGAGTTGAATCTTACATTTATTTTACCTGTGGATGGATTTGGAAAAACGGCAGCCCCACCAATCATTGTTCTTGTTACATCAGCCAGCCGGCATGTTACAATTACAGGATAATTAAGAATACCCGAATTACCGCACAAATTCGTGCCACGAACAGTTACATTTCCTCCGGTTGCGCCCCATTGAACAATAAGACTTGAAGATCCTTGTCCGCCAAGTATTGATGCATTGAGAGGAACGGTCCAGTTATATCCTGTCGCTCCGATTGATCCCGCTGTATTGTATAATTCTACGGCACCATTACACACATTATTCGCTCCTGTAATTGCCGCCGGTAAACCCGGTAAACCCGAAACTGAAAGTGAGCGTAAATTACTGCTACCACATAAGTTTGTTGATGCCACGGTAAGATTAACAGTTGTGAAAGATGGAGGGAAGTCAATTGTTACGCCACTCAAATTATTAGGCCCGCTTATCGTTGCGCCATTATTTGCATTCCAAAGATACCCTGTAGCACCATTCACCGGATTAATAGAATATGATACACCAGTGACTCCGCACTGTCCGACATTAGGCCCTGATATTACTCCCGGGGTTGTTGGTATTCCTGAAGCCACGCCTTTACATCTTGTTGCACCTGGTGTTCCGCACGGTCCAAGTGAACTTACACATACAGATGAACCACCCGGAACAACAGCAGGAAACAAAATAGAACATGAAGTACCATTATTGGTAACTACTGAACCTGCCACAGAGCATGTCCAGATATAGGATGTAGCACCCGGAACAGGTGCTATATTGAACACTGAGCTTGAATTCGGACAAACATTTCCATTACCGGAAATCGATCCGGGAATTGCTGTTAAGCTGCTCACATTCATACAAACATCGGCACTGTTATAGCCACAACTGGTCTGTGAATGCACGCAAAGTGTTCCAGTCGTAAATCCTGAGCCAAAGTTGACAGTGATTGTACGACTACCATTGCCGGTTATCGTGGCATTTCCGGTAATACTCCATTGATAAGAAGCAGCGTTAACGTTATTGCAGGAATATGATGCCGAGGTATTTGCACAGCCGATCACACTTCCTGAAATCGGATTCGGTCTGTTGATTGTAGCACGGATCCAGGTACATACTGTGTTGGTATTTCCACAAACATTGCCACCGAATACGCAGATGCTCCATCCTGAAGAACCTGCGGCAGGAAGCGAAACATATGTCACACTCACTGAAGGAACACTGGTCTGATAAGGGCTTGGGAATCCATTGAAACGTACACCTGTCTGAGAGCTTGACCAGTTGTAGAAGGTACAGTTGGCCACATTATTTACAGAAACTGTTTGTGCAGGAGCACCCACACATCCGTCAGCGGGAGCTGATGTGATACCGATCGTATTCGACGGTGGTGCAGAGATCACACTTACAGCAACACTTACACAAGCAGTATTTCCACAAGCACCTTCAGCACGTACGAAGTAGTTATGATTACCTAAAGCAGGAGTAATGGTGAGCGGAGAGCCGCTTCCAACTGAAGCACCGGTTCCGCAACCTCCTTCATACCAAACCCACGATGCACCTGTTCCAAGTGAACCGCCATTGGCTGTGAGTGTTAAGTTTCCGCCAATACAAATCTGGCCATACAAAGCATTGCTTGTTGCGCTTGATGCGGCTGTAGAAATGGTTTGAACATCAACAGAAAACGAACAAGAGCCTGTGTTGCTGCTTGCATCAGTAGCTGTACAGTTTACCGTCGTAAGGCCTGCGGCGAAAGTGCTGCCGGAAACAGGAGAACAAGAGATCGATGCACCGGTACAATTGTCGGAAGCTGTTGCAGAATAGGTAACTAATGGGTTACAAGTAGTAATGTTTGCAGGGCAATTGGCTGTTGGGTTTTCTGTATCAAATATGGTGACAGTGAATGAACAAGTGTTTGTATTACCTGCAGCATCGGTGGCTGTACAGGTTACTGTTGATACTCCAACGGGAAATGTAAGTGTAGCAGGCAAACACGCAATGCTCACACCGGGACAGTTATCTGTAGCCAATGAACTATAAGTTACTGCGGCACTGCAAAATCCGGGATCATTGCTTTGCTGAATGCCGGCAGGGCAAATAGCTACAGGGTTCTCAGTGTCATTTACTGTTATTGTGAATGAGCAAGAACTTGTGTTGTTGTTTGCATCAGTTGCCGTGCAGTTTACGGTTGTAATGCCGATGGAAAACGTACTTCCTGAAGGAGGAGTACACAATATGGTAGCACCGGCACAATTGTCAGAAGCTGTAGCTGAATAAGAAACTACAGCACTGCAAAAACCAACATCATTACCCTGAATAATATCTGTAGGACAATTGGCTGTTGGATTTTCATTGTCGATAACTGTAACCGTGAATGAGCAAATTGCATCAGGTGAAATACCATTGCTTGCAGTAACTGTAACAGTCGTTGTTCCGACAGGAAAAGAAGTTCCCGAGTTTTGAGAATAAGTAATTGTAGGCGTTGGAGAACCGGTAGCTGTTGCGGCAGTATAATTTACAATGGCGCTGCAAAGACCCGGATCGTTTCCTTGCGGTGTACTGCTGCCACAGGTGGTAATGGCAGGTGCAACACCACATGAATTGATTGTAACAGAAAATGCATTTGATTGAGCATAGCATGTGCCATTTTTTCCAACAACAGTATATGCGCCGGTTGCAGTTGCAGTATAAGTAGAACTGTTTGAACCGGGACCGGCAATAATGCTTCCGTTAAAAAACCACTGATAGCTGGTAAATCCTGAACCGGCTGTAAGTAAAACATCTGTTGCTGGGCATGAATTGCTTGCACTGCCTCCGCTTACAAAACCATTAATAGTAGGTCCTGTTGTAATTGCTTGCGTAAATGTGAGAGAAACATTGCCGCTTATAAAATTACTTGCGCCATTGGTACAAACAGAGGTGTTTACAACACCTGCATTCAGTGCCCAACTTGCATTCCCCCCACCGGTTCTGTTGGTAAAGGTTGCATTTGTTGCTCCCCTTAATCCAACCTGTGCAGAAAAAGCAGCTGCATCAATGCAAACGGGATTTTGATCCCAATATGCAAATACTATTTTATCACTATTGGCTCCGCCATCTTCATGAAGCTTAATTTGAAAATCCAGACGTGAGATGTCTGTAAAACTGACGGCCTCGCAAAGGCCACCGCAATTTGTAGTAGCGGCTGCATAACCCCTCCATTGTATTGTTAATACCCTGTCAGGAGCAACACCTGTTACAAGGTATCCTATTTCTGATCTTGCAGGTGCGATGGTTGGATACACGCAACTAGAAGTTAGAAATGTTCCCAATGCAGATACAATCCCGTCAATAGTTCCTGTACCACCAAGGTTGGCGGAGGCATTGCTGATAGGGTTCGTAGCAGTTCCAAGCGGAGACCCGGTTCCGAACCAGATATATCCATTGGTATTTAATCCAAAGCTGGTAAAAGTTACACCATTGTAAACAAAATTAAAACCGATGGGATTGCCTGTATAATTGGAATTCATTGCACCTGTTATCGTTAGGTAAGTTGACGGTGTAACAGCAGTATATTGTCCTGCTGCTGTTGATCTGACGACGGTTGCAGAACAACCTCCGCTTGTTGTTCCATCAAGGGTTGAAGTTCCGGCAATAAGCGGAGATGGGGAATAACAATTCGGAGATGCGTTGTATTCATATACATCAAAAGTATAGGCTGTAAAATTTGCTAGACCGGTTACTGATACAGTATTGGCAGTTCCGTCCAATACGACAAAGTTCCCTGCTCCTGTAGTATTACCGCTTCCGAAAATCGTATTGGGCGTATATGAAGTATTGAAAGTAGGTGCAACACGGGCGGTAGCTGTAAGTCGGGCCACAACCAATACGTTGCTTCCATTACCCCGGGTAAATGAAAGGGTCATTGCATTATTGAGGATATTTGAAAACACCATTGCTGTTGCATCAGTTGTTGGGTAACTCAAACAGGCAGGTATTGACTGAGAACCCGAAAGACCTGTAGTATAGCAAAATGTAGCGCTGCCTTCATAAACTGAAAAAAAGTAGGTAGTTCCTCCGGTAAGCCCTGTAACATTTACAGAACTTCCAGTGCCCGCATAAACTATGAAATTGGAAGTACCTAAGTTAGTTCCGCTTCCAAAAACTGAATTTGCACCTGCCGTGTAATCCGTTCCGTTCGTTGGATTTGCGCTTACAGCAGTGGTTGCGTGGGCAACAACTACACGTGCAGCACCATTGCCATTCGTCCAGTTTAATTGAACTGAGGAGGTTGTAAGTCCTGTGAAGTTCATACTTGTTGCCAGCGTATTTGGAGGCGTGCAAAATGATGGAGGAGTCCAGGTGTATTTACCATTGTTTACTGTAGTATAATTCGCCACACCCCAGGAAGCAGTTGCCGTATTAACTCCGCCATAACCCGGTGCCGCCGTTAGTGTTGTGAGGTTAATGAATTCTGATGTCAACGCTCCTCTTAATCCAACCTGCCCTGCTAAATTTGCATTTTCAGGGTATGCTGCAGGTGTTCGGTACCAAACTTCAATGATATTGGTAGTCTGAAATAACGTGATCATATAATCAGCATGAGTTCCTGTAAACGCACCACCTGTACCTGCCCTTATCCATTCAAAACTATAAGAAGTACCATTATTTTTATGTCGCATAATGTGTGTTGCTGTAGTAACAGCATTGTTCATCCCATGCGCTGCTATTACACCAGTTACTCCTGCCATTGTTGTGGAAAGAGGTGTGTAAGCATTTCCGGCAGGGGCCGCGCCAAAAGTTATGAAACCATTTTGGCTCATATAAGCTGTTGTATAGCCCGTACCATTAAATACAAAAGTCCAGGGTAAGCTTATTGTAAATACGCCATCGGGGCATCCTGCGGCTCCTGTACAGAGCTGCGTTGCGCCGGTCAATGTTGCATAGGTAACACTCGTTCGAGCGGCAGTATAAGTTGTTATATATTGGGCTGAAGTCAGATTGCACAGCAAGCACAATGCGAAAACGCACAATAAATTTTTAATTTTTGAAGCATACCGTTTGCTGAAGTAATAAATTGTTTTCATGATTTTAAAGTTGGTTATTTTGAATTTAGTTTTTAAGCCTAAAGACCTTGCCCAGAAAAGGTTTTAGGTAGATAGCGGAATAATTCTGAAAGATGAGAAATATTTATCTAAGGAAAAAATAGCAGCTGCAATTGGCTTGAAATTTTGGCCAAACTGCCTCATTTATTGGTAAAAATGAATAATAATGAAAAACAAAATGGCGACCGGCAATCACTTATGCTTCACTCCCCTGATCTTAATATTCAGCAACTCCACAACCAAGGAAAATCCCATGGCCACATAAATATAAGACTTGTCAATGTGCATGTGCAAAGATTCGATCACAAGCAAGAACCCTATTGCAACCAGAAAAACAAGAGCCAGCACTTTTAAGCTCGGATATTTGTTGATGAAATCGCTGACATACGGAGCGAACATAAGCATGACGATCATTGAGATAACTACTGCAGTAACCATGATGGTAATATCTCTGCTTAAGCCAACAGCCGTCAGGATTGAATCAAATGAAAATACAATATCAATAATTGTAATCTGAAGGATTGCCTGCGCTACAGTAAGTGTACGTGCCTTGGGTCCATGTTCAAGTCCATCGCCTTTCAGTTTGTGATAAATTTCTACTGATGTTTTGTATATCAGAAAAACACCTCCTGAGAAAAGTATAAGGTCCCTTCCAGTCACGCCAAAATCCTCTATAAAAAATAACGGATTGACCAGTTTGATAATCCATGAGATTGTAAACAATAAGACAACCCTCATTGCAAGCGCCAGTGTCAAGCCTATTGTCCTCGCTTTTTTCTGATCTTCTTTTTTGGGAAGAAAACCGCAAAGGATGGCAATAAAAATAATGTTGTCAATTCCCAACACAATCTCCATTAATACAAGCGTAACCAAGCCGATAAGGCCTTCAGCAGTGAGAAGTGATTCAAACATATTTTATTGGAAAAAAAAATTATTCGATCTATATCCTGTTTAAA
>CAYHHK010000023.1:11278-19673 GCA_964356415.1 uncultured Flavobacteriales bacterium | reverse complement strand
CATCGGATCAGCTTTTCACTTTCAATCCGAAATACCTTTCATTCTCTTTCTAAATCGGTGTAAACAATCATCATCAAATTTTATTAACAGGAATGACTTACAACACTCAGATGCAGGGTTGTTTAGGACACGTTGCGCTGTAGTTGAAACTAACTTTCAGTCGTAAAAAATTCGCAAAGAAAGAAGTTCATCGAATGTTGATGCGAATCTTAAAACTCGGTTTATGAGAAAAATTTTACATCTGAAAAAATTAGGAGTATGGTTGTTTGTCATGTTATGGCTTTCCGGCCAAAAGGCAACTGCAAGTCACTCCATGGGCGCAGATCTTACTTACACTTGTCTTGGGGGTAACACTTACCAGGTCACGCTTACGTTTTACCGCGACTGTATCGGAATTGCAGCCCCGACAAACCCATTTGTTACTATCAATTCAGCATCTTGCGGCCAATCACTTGGAGTTACCTGTTATCCCCGTGCAGGAACCGGACAGGAAGTAACCCCTGCCTGTTCAACTTCCGTAACTACCTGTAACGGCGGAACTTTCACAGGCATCCAGGAATGGGTGTATGATGGAATTGTAACACTACCGCAACAATGTACAGACTGGGTTTTCGGTTATGCCCTTTGTTGCAGAAATGCTGCAATTACAACAATTGTAACCCCGGGGTCAAGTACATTTTACATTTATGCTACATTGAATAACGTAATTACGCCTTGCAACAATTCACCGACATTCTCCAATAAGCCGGTTCCATTTGTTTGCAATGGACAGCAATTTTGTTTCAATCATGGAGCATATGACATTGATGGTGACTCACTTGCATATCAACTAATAACTCCTTATCAAACTGCAACTACAACCGTTGTTTACAATGCTCCATACAATGCAGCACAGCCATTGAACTCAGTTCCGGCTGTTACATTCAACCAGCTTACCGGTGATATTTGCATGACTCCACAGAGCATAGAGGTGACAGTAATGGCAGTTTTAGTCAGTGAATACAGAAATGGTGTATTGATCGGAACTGTTGAACGGGATATGCAGATTACTGTAATGAATTGCCTGAATAACCTCCCTTCATTGACAGGAATAAACGGAACAAATAATTTCTCACTTACTGTTTGTGCCAACCAGCAAACCTGTTTTGATATCTTCTCCAATGACCCGGATGCAGGGCAATTACTTTCTGTATCGTGGGATAGTGGAATTCCCGCAGGAACATTTACCTCTACAAGTGCAGGACACCCGGTAAGTACTTTTTGCTGGACTCCAAATTCAGGTGACATTGGAAACACCTACACATTTACTGTGCGTGTTTCTGACGATGCATGTCCTTATATGGGGTCTCAGATTTATTCTTATACAATAACCGTCATCGGAATTTGGGTAGATGCAGGACCTGATATCGGGGTTGCCTGCAGCGACGTTGCCACACTCACGGCAAATGCTTCCGGCGGAGGACCTTATACATATTCCTGGAGCAATGGATCTACAATGCAATCAATTACCATTGGGGCAGGAACCTATGTTGTAACAGCAAGCAATGGTTCATGTACTTCTACTGATACAGTAGTTGTTAACGAACCATTTATTCCTACGGCTGCATTTACAGATATCGTTCCTCCATGCTTCAACTCAGCCGTCCAGTTCTTTGATGCATCCTCTACCCCAACCGGCATCATCACCAGCTGGAACTGGAGTTTCGGCGATGGCTCAACATCAACAATTTCGAATCCAATACATACATATTCTTCAGACGGAAGTTATGTTGTAACACTGATCATAGGTACTTCACTTGGATGTTTTGATACAATTGCCCTTCCTGTAACCCTTGCTCCTCCTCCGGTTGCGGATTTCACGTCGTCCAATGGTTGTATTGGGACAACGATCTGTTTTAACAATACCACTACTTCAGCAGGATCTATTTCTTCATGGTACTGGGATTTTGGTGACAGCTCATATGCGAATTCTCAAAACCCATGTCATACTTTCGCAACAGCAGGAACTTACACTGTAACCCTGATTGCAGGTGATTCGCTTGCATGTTCTGATACAGTTACGCAAACGATTACAATCTATGATTTGCCGGCTGTCAGTATTACAGGAGCAAATGCATGTATGGGTGACCCCATTAATTTCACCTCAACCGGCGGACTGAGTGGCTATACATGGAATTATGGTGATGGCTCAAATGGCACTGGCCAAAACCCTGTTTATACTTATTACAGCGATGGAACATACACTGTTACTTTAACGGCAACTGATGGTAATGGCTGCTCAAACAATGCCACGACAACAGTCACTGTATTTCCTTTACCTGTTGTGAATGCCGGTCCGGACATTCAGCTTTGTCAATATGATACCATCTCGTTAACAGCCACAGGTGGCGGACCATACACCTGGAGCAATGGCGCTACAACAGCGGTCATTGTTGTAAACCCAACGTCCAGTACCTCATACACTGTTACTGTTACAGATGCAAATGGATGCTCTGCAACAGACAATGTAACAGTGACGGTAAATCCGGCACCGGTTGCAGTAGTAAGTCCGGATCAGAATGTATGCGAAGGCTCTTCAACTACACTGACTGCTTCAGGTGGTTCAACCTATACCTGGTTTCCGGGCGGTTCCACTGCATCGGATATTACAGTTTCCCCAACATCAGATGCATCTTATGTTGTTCAGGTATCAAATGGATCTTGTATTAGTTATGATACAGTAAATGTTTTTGTTCACCTGTCCCCTGTTGTAAATCTATCATCAGTGTTCATTTGCAATGGCGCCAATGCAACACTGGATGCGGGAATATCCGGCATGACTTATTTATGGAATACCGGCGCAACAACGCAGGCAATCACAATATCGGCAGGCGGAACATATACGGTAACTGTTACCGATGCATTCGGCTGCAGCGCAACAGCTTCATCAACGGCTACACTTGGAAATAGCCTCAATGTAACATTGCCAACTGTTTCATTTTGTCAGGGAGACAGTACAGTAATAGATCCGGGATACACAGGATATCAATATTCATGGTCTAATGGTGCAACAACACAGGCAATTACAGTTTATAATGCCGGGACTTATGTATTGACAATTACAGACACAGCAACCGGCTGTACAGGAACAATTACTGCGGCTGCTTCGGTGAATCCATTGCCTGCTGCCAATTTCACGGCGACAAACGTTTGCATCGGAAATACAACATCGTTCACTGATATATCCAATATCGTAACTGGAACTATTACTTCATGGTCTTGGGATTTTGGTGATGGCGGAGTCAGCGGAGCTCAAAATCCTGCGCATACCTTTAGTACATCAGGTTCTCAGACTATTTCGCTTACCATTTTTTCCTCTACAGGGTGCACTGCATCTTATACCGGAACTGTTTCGGTGAATCCGCTTCCTGTAGCCAATTTCACATCTCTAAATTCATGTCAGAACTCAAATGCAGTATTTATTGACCTGTCATCGGTTTCATCAGGGAACATTACATCCTACAATTGGAGTTTTGGTGACGGCAGTACCGGTACACAACAAAATCCAACACATAGTTATGCTACAAGCGGAAACTTTAATGTAACACTGTTGGTTACAACAGCCGGCGGTTGCACGAATTCAATAACACAACCTGTTACTGTATATCCGTTGCCGGTTGCTTCGTTTACAAATACAACAGTTTGTATTGGTGCTGCTTCAGCATTCACAAATACATCTACAATATCAGCAGGAGGAATTACGAGTGTTTCCTGGAGTTTCGGCGACCTTGGAACATCAACCTCTTCAAATCCCTCGCATGCCTACTCTACATCAGGAACATTCAATGTTACATTGGTGGTTACTTCATCCAATGGATGTACTGATACTGTGACGCAGCCTGTCACTGTCAATGCACTCCCTGTTGCAAATGCAGGAACTGATCAGCACATCTGTATAGGCAGCGCTGCAACACTTACTGCAACCGGTGGTACATCTTATTTGTGGTCACCGGGAAATGCAACAACAGCATCGATATCGGTGAACCCATCAACTAACAATACCTATTCAGTTACGGTTACCAATGCGAATGGATGTGTGGCCAATGATGCAATAAATATTTATGTGCATGCTTTGCCAACAGTAAATGCCGGTGTTGATCAGAATATTTGCAATGGTAGCACTGCAACATTAAGTTCGACTGCATCCGGTTCTGTAACATACCTATGGACTCCCGGAGCCCTTACAAGTCAAACAGTTTCGGTAAACCCAGTTACAACTACCAATTACATTGTTACTGCTACAGATGCATATGGATGTATTGCCAGAGACACGGTACGCGTTATGGTTAATCCTATACCAGCGATAAATGCAGGGCCTGACCAGACTATCTGCAACGGTTCAACGATTTCTCTCGTTGCCTCAGGTGCACCAAACCTTACATGGTATCCGGGTAATATTTCCGGTTCTACAATGCTTGTGACTCCAAATGCCAATTCAACTTATATTGTTGTTGGTATTTCAGCAGCAGGATGCCAGTCATCTGATTCTATTAATGTTGTGGTAAACCCTGTTCCTGTCGTGAATATACCCCCAACTTTCGTTTGCCAGGGTTTAAGTACAACACTAGATGCAGGTAATATAGGATCTGTTTATTCATGGAGTACAGGAGAAACAACCCAAACAATTACGGTCAGCGATTCCGGATCTTATGCTGTGGTAGTTACAACTCCCAATGGATGCTCTACACTTGGCAATGCGCAAGTTACCACAGGTGGCGCAGTGGTAGGAAATCCTACTGTGCTTGCTTTGTGTACCGGGCAATCCGGAACACTTAGTGCTGGTAATGCCGGAAGCAGCTACCTATGGAGCAACGGTGCTACAACACAAAATATCACAGTGAATACTGCGGGGACATATACAGTACAGGTCACAGATATTAATGGATGCTCGGCATCTTTTGCCAACAGCGTTAGCGTTAACCCTATTCCTGTTCCGGCATTTATTGCTCCACCGGTCTGCTTTGGTTCACCAACAACCTTTACCAATCAATCATCTATCAGCAGTGGAAGTATAATAGGAAATTTATGGGGTTTTGGAAACGGATATTCAGCCTCGGCAGTTAATCCTTCTTATACCTACAGTTATACAGGATCATATGGTGTTACACTGGTGGTAACATCAGCTGCAGGCTGTAGCGCTTCAATTACCCAGTATGTAAGTATCTATCAGGTTCCAAATGCCGCATTCTCGACAACAGCAGTTTGTCTGAACAGTAATAGCAATTATACAGATCAGTCAACTGCCGGCAGCGGAACCATTACCGACTGGCAATGGGATTTCGGTGATGGTACAACCTATAACGGACAGACTGCCTCACACAATTATTCAACTGCAGGAACTTTCAGTACATCACTGATCGTAACTTCATCTTATGGATGTATAGATACAGTGCAGCACCAGGTGCTTGTGAACGGACTGCCGACTGCTGATTTCATGGTTGCAAATGTTTGCGATCAAAGTGCAGTTGCTGCTTTAAATAATTCAACATCAAACTATGGTTCCATTACTTCTTATCAATGGCTCATGGGTGATGGCAGCACAAGTTCATTGCAAAATCCAACGTACACATTTGGTGACACCGGAACCTATAACATGCAATTGGTGGTTACCACTTCATTGGGTTGCACTGATACAATTTCCAATCTTGTAGAGGTCTATCCAATGCCCGTAGCTGATTTCAGCACTGTGGCCGGCTGTCAGAACAGCACCATGCCATTCACGAATCTGACTACGATATCTTCAGGAAATATACTTTCTTATTCATGGAATTTTGGTGATGGAACAGCTACAGTTCAATCCAACCCTACACACAGTTACACGACTACAAGTACATTTACTGTAACGCTGATCGCAACTTCGAATAACAGCTGCCGCGACACGATCAGTTATCCAATAACGGTATATCCTTTACCTGTTGCAAATTTTACAGCACTTGATGCATGCCAGAACTCAGCAATAGACTTCTACGATAACAGTTCAATTTCGTCAGGAAGCATTGCTCAGTGGAGCTGGAACCTCGGTGATGGAACATCATCAACGCTTGATGAACCTACGCACAACTATGCAACCAGCGGTACATTCAATGTATTGCTAAACATAACGAGTGATCAGGGTTGTATCAGTACCTATACACAAAATGTCAACATCTTCCCGATGCCGCAGGTAGCATTTACTGCAAATGAACCGTGCTTTGGAACTGCAACGCATTTCTACAATCAGTCAAGTGTAGCAGGTGGCGGAGCTTATACAACTTCATGGGATTTTGGAAACGGTCAGACTTCTGCCCTCTACAATCCAATCATCACATTTAATTCTACAGGTTCACAAAATATTACCTTAACTGTTACATCTGCAAATGGATGTGTCAGCACCCTGACACAACCTGCTATGATTCATGGTTTGCCAATTGCTTTGTTTAACGGAAATGACAACTGTCTTGGTCATGTAACAGAATTTACCGACCAGAGTGTTGCCAACGATGGTAATATCGCATCATGGAACTGGACATTTGGAGATAATTCTTCTTCCAGTATCAGCGAACCGGATCATATGTATATGACTACCGGACAGTTTAATGTTGGACTTGCAATAACCACAACTTATGGTTGCAGCGACCAGACTGCACGCGGAATCAATATCTGGGATGTTCCGGCTCCACAGGTTGCAGCAAATGATGCTTGTCTGCATGACTCGGTATCAATGGCCGATATCTCAGCAGTCGATTCATCACTTGTTCTCACATATAACTGGGATATGGGTGATGGCACCAGTTCAACGCTTGCAACGCCAATGCATACCTATACACAATATGGTACATACGATATTACAGTTACGGTTGTAAACCAGCATGGTTGTTCAAATACAGACCTGGCGCAAGTCATCGTGCATCCATTGCCTGACGTACAATTCGCAAGCGACAGTGTTTGTCTGAACACAGCAAATACATTTGTCAATGCTTCAACCATACCGAATGGCAGCATCTACACATACTTCTGGAGTTTCGGTGATGGAAGCACTACCAATGCCGGCAATCCGAATCACCTTTATGCAAATGCCGGAACATACAACGTATCACTTGTAGCTACTTCCAATCACGGTTGTATCAACAATGCACTGCGTACTGTTCTTGTAAGGCCAAATCCAGTTGCTCAGTTTAACGGAGGAGGAAATGGTTGTAGTGAATTCACTGCGCATTTCGCTGACCTAAGTACATCTGCAGACGGAACAATCAGTGGCTGGTTGTGGGATTTCGGTGACGGCGATGTCAGCACTTCACAAAACCCTGATCATATATATTCACAGGCCGGATCGTATCCTGTTACACTAACAGTTGTAAGCAGCAACGGTTGTCAGGCATTCCTGCAACAGAACGGATTTGTAAATGCATTCCCTTCTCCGCTAGCTGATTTTGAAATGGACAATCAACAGGCAGACAATATTTCACCGGTGATTCATTATACAAACCTTAGCTCAGGATACAATGCATATACATGGACCTTTGGTGATGGTACAACAAGCTCAACTGAATTGAATCCTGTGCACGTGTATGCTGATACTGGCTCATTTATCACCCAGCTGGTTGTCGTAAACAGTTACGGTTGCCGGGATACCATCCTGCGCACAATTGAGATCGGTCCGCGCAGTACCCTGTTTGCTCCAAACTGCTTTACTCCGAACGGTGACGGTATCAATGATGCTTTCTATCCGAAGTGGACACAGATGAAAGATATCTATGTTGAAATATTTGATCGGTGGGGACTTCAACTTACCTCATGGCATGGATTGAATGGATCATGGGATGGCTTGTATGGCGGAAGACCGGTGCAGGCAGACGTTTATATCTATAAAATACGCGGTGTAGGAAATGACAATGCATTCTACGAATGGATCGGACACGTAAGCGTTGTGAGATAAAAGCAAAACGTATCAGCGAAAGCGAAACGTTAAAAGAGAATTCCCTGCCACTGATACTGGCGGGGATTTTCTTTTCAATAAGGCCGAAATCAGGCATGTAAGATGTTTGTATCTCTCCTTTGGTTCGAAAAATCTCTGCTAATGAATTTCAATCCCGATTATTAATTTGTATTGTTGTAGCAAATTGAATTGCTGTGAAATCTCCTACTGAACAACCACAAAAGTCCAAATTTGAAAATAATCATGAAGATGCTGAGATCATCATAATTGACGACGACCAGGGATTCAGCTGGCCATTGTCATTATTGTTTCAGGCCAGGACAATCTTGAAAAAGCTGTGGAGACTTTGCGCAACGGCGCCACCGATTATTTTCTCAAAGCCAACAAAACAGTTTTTGCCAACATCGTTTGTTCTCTCATGAAGTTAAAAGAAATGGAGAA
>CAYHHK010000023.1:0-11178 GCA_964356415.1 uncultured Flavobacteriales bacterium | reverse complement strand
ATGAAAAACCTGCCATTTAAAATATCCCATTAATGCTTCAACATAAACAAAGCCAATAACCGTTGCCAGCACGCCTGAATACTCCCGGCGCAATACGCTTTTCAGAGAGAATGACACCTCGCTCTTACGGAAGCTACCCATACGCGGAATGAATGCCGGAACTTTCTTTGACCATTCAAGATATACATTGCCGAATTTTTTTTCAAGGAATCTTTCCTCTGCAAACATGATGCGTTCATAATAGATCCAGTAGAGTAAACTTACGATGATCGTAAATGAAAAATTCTTCGTGAACAGCACAATTCCTATCCACATCAGGTAGTTTCCCAGGTATAATGGATGCCTTACCATAGAATATATACCGGAAGTATTTAGCTGTTCAGCTACCTGTTTATCAGTATTTCGGCCTGAGGTTCCCCTGGGAGTGGTCCCGATTGTATAAGCCCGAACTACAAACCCGGCAACACTCAAAATAACAGCAATATAATTGATGGTTCTTGCCAATGCGCCGGATATCGTTGGATAATCAGTGAAATAAACTGCCGGAACAGCCATTACGAAAAGAGCTACCGGAATGAACCCTCTGCGCTTGAAAAGCCAGTTCCCTTCATCTTCAAACGAATGTAACAATGCCATGTTTGGTTGTATTTATGCGTAAATGAAAACAATTTTAAAATCAACGGAAAATTTATTTTGCTCAACCTGATAGAACGTGCTTTGCTTTCAACTGTTACCGATTAACGGGAGTGCCTCAGTTTGAGAGATTCCTCTCCACCGGTGGCGATCGGAATGACAGGCGTACAAAGGTGGTAGTGGCGGAAGGAAAAATTTGCGGATTGGGGCAAATTTTTCCTTCCACCACCTTTAGATACAACTTACTTTGTCATTCCGAATGAAGCGAAGTGGTCCCGATAACTATCGGGAGAGGAATCTTACCAACTCAAACTGATTGACTGCCGGTTAACCAGCAGCAACTAACGGTAAAAGGATTTTACATACCTTGCAGCCCTTAATTTTTTTCTTCATAATGAGCAAAGTAAAAGCTACAACAGAAAAGGTCAAGTACTCAATAGAATTCCAGGTAAAATCGTCACCCCGCATTTTATTTAACCACCTGTGCTCACCTGATGGTATGGAAGGATGGTTTGCTGATAAAGTCACACTAAAGGACGGGGATTATGTCTTTCATTGGGGAAACTCAGAGCAGCGTGCAAGAATCATGAGCAAGCGAGACAACCAGATGGTTCGTTTTAAATGGATCACTGAGGACCACAAGGACGAGACTTTTTTTCAATTCGATATTGTTCAGGATGACATTACCGGCGACATTGCCTTAATTGTAACTGACTTTTCTTCTGAGGACGAGAAAGAGCAGAATACACGCTTGTGGAGCAGCCAGGTGCATGAATTGATGCATTCCATCGGATCATAATTCCCGGAGTAATTTCAGAAGCAATTCCAGCGTTCCGGAAGCAAATTCTGGAATATGGGCAAAATCCGAAATTGCTGTTTTTCTGCTGAGTTTCATAAAATTTCGTGACTGAAATCCGTGACTAAAATCAGGGCTTTTTAATAACTCATCCAGCAAGACGTAATTGTCATTTTCAAAATAATATTGCCACAACAATTTTCCTGATCTCACGTTCTGTTTCACCCATCAGCTCCATCACATTCTGCATTGCATCATGCTTGGTGTAGAAAAAATCAGGACTGATAATGGCATCCAGTTCTGCTTTGCTGAAAGTGATTTTACTACCTTGCGCCATACAATTAATTTGCGATAAAGATAGCGTGAAGAAGATTAGTTCATTAGTCATTAGCACATTCCTGGGTCCATTTGTGATGACTTTTTTCATCTCACTTTTTGTGCTATTGATGCAATTTCTATGGAAATACATTGATGACCTGGCAGGAAAAGGCCTGGAATGGACTGTCATTTTTAAGTTAATGGTGTATGTCTCTGTAACACTTGTCCCGCTTGCATTGCCTTTGGCCATGTTACTTGCATCGATTATGACATTCGGAAACCTGGCAGAGCATTATGAACTGGTGGCATGCAAATCTGCCGGTATGAGTGTGCAGAAAATAATGCGCCCGCTCATTTTTCTTACCATAGGCATTTGCATTGCTGCGTTTTATTTTTCTGACAATGTGCTGCCGGCTGCAAACCTGCGAATGAGTGCCTTGCTTTACGACGTAAGGAATCAGAAACCCGGACTACTGATCAAGCCGGGCGTATTTTACAATGGCATAGAAGGTTATGTGATCAAGGTCGGAAAAAAAGACAGGGACAATCAGACCATCCACAATGTCATGATTTACGATCATACGGAGAATCGCGGGAATACAAAGTTGATCCTTGCTGACAAAGGAACAATGCTGATGAGCGATGACGACCGCTATCTCATTCTCACACTTTTCGATGGAAAAAGCTATGAGGAAAGAAGAAAACCTAAGGGAGCTAATACCAAACCCATGATGCGTACTGAATTTGAAAAGGAAGTGATCAGATTTGACCTGAGTGCATTCAAACTTACCAGGACAAATGAGAAGCTTTTTAAAGACAATTACCAGATGTTGAATCTGCGCCAACTCTCTGCGTCTTCAGATTCAATTGAAAGGAAAATTGCAGAAACAAGGCTTTATTATCAGAAATACAACCGAAAATACTACGAAGGAGAAAAAAGCGCAAAGGTGAAACTGTTACCCTTTACAAATGAAAATTTAATTCTAAATTTTGGAAAAGAAAAGCAGGCAAACATTTTATCATCTGCCATAAACTCAGCAAGGACATCAAAAAATATTGCAGGAGATGCGGCCGTAGATATTACAGTCAGGCAAAAGAGCTTTTACAAACACATGATCGAGTGGAATAGAAAATTTACACTTTCATTTGCCATCCTGGTATTGTTTCTGATCGGCGCTCCGCTGGGATCGATCATTCGCAAGGGTGGATTGGGAATGCCACTGGTGATCTCTGTTATTTTTTTCCTGACATATCACATCATTTCAATTACCGGCGAAAAAATGGCGCGGGAAGGAGTGATTCCGGTTTACAGAGGAATGTGGCTTTCATCAGCAATCCTGCTTCCGCTTGGACTATTCCTGATGTATAAAGCGACAACAGATTCTGCCCTTTTTGACAGGGATGCTTATGTAAAATTCTTCAATAAGTTTATCCCGAAAAAGTTTACGCACGCTGAATGAAAATTCTTCAACTGTGTCACCGGTTGCCCTTTCCCGCCAATGACGGCGGAAATATTGCAATGCTCAGTTTATCTGACTCGCTCATTTCACAACAGGTGCAATTAAAGATGCTTGCGCTCAATACAAATAAGCACAAGGTTGACCTGAATACGCTGAATGATGAAGTAATAAAAAAGTATAACCTGGAAGGAGTTCCCATAGACACAAGTATCCGAATCATCGATGCTTTTATTAATATTTTCTCATCTGAATCGTACAACGTAAAACGATTTTACTCTAAGGGGTTTGAAGATAAGCTGATTCAGGTACTCAGATCTGATCCTGCAGATGCAGTGCTGATGGAGAGTCTCTATATGACGCCATACATCGCTGCCATCAGAAAATACTCATCTGCGAAGATCATCCTGCGTGCTCACAACGTTGAATTCATCATCTGGCAGCGGCTTGCGGACAACGAAAAAAACATTGCAAAAAAAATTTACCTTTCAATGCTGGCCGAACGTCTGAGGAAATATGAAACTGACATTATAAAGAAAGTTGACGCCATCATTCCCATTACAGGTGATGACAAAGATTTTTTTCAGAAAATGGGAAGCAAAGTGCCAATGTACGTTGCTCCGGTTGGAATTGATGCAGGAAATTATGCCAGCCAGATCAATGAGGAGAATGAACTTTGTTTATTTCACCTTGGAGCAATGGATTGGCGGCCAAACCTCGAAGGAATTGAATGGTTTCTTGATCATTGCTGGAACCTGATCCATGAAAAATTTCCGGTACTGAAATTATTTCTTGCAGGGAGAGGTTTCCCCGACCGGCTGATGAAAAGGACTGATCCCAATGTTTATTGCTTTGGTGAAATCATGAATGCGCAGGATTTTATGAAAGACAAGCAGATCTTAATTGTGCCTTTGAAAAGTGGCGGCGGAATGCGTGTGAAAATCATTCAGGGGATGGCACTTGGAAAAACGATCATTAGCACCACCATCGGCGCTGAAGGAATTGACTATACCAATGGGAAAAATATCCTGATTGCAGATACGCCGGAAGAAATTCTATCTCAGACAGAGAAATGTCTGAAAGACAAAACGCTTTGTTTCAACTTAGGAAAGGAAGCTCGCGAACTTGCTCTTGCTTACTACTCCAATAACAGCATTGGAAAAGGAGTATTGAATTTCTTGAAAAGTCTTTAGTGATCCAGTTTCAATGTATGTCCCAGTTTATTCCTTTTGGTGAGCAGGTATTCCTTGTTATGCTCATTTGATTTTATTTCAATTGGAATTACCTCAACAATCTCAAGGCCGTAACCAATAAGTCCTGCACGCTTCTTCGGATTGTTTGTCATCAGTTTCATTTTACTCACGCCAAGGTCGCGGAGAATCTGGGCACCTACTCCATAGTCACGTTCATCTGATTCAAAACCCAGTTTGATATTTGCTTCAACGGTGTCCAATCCTTCTTCCTGAAGTTTATAAGCTTTGAGTTTGTTGAGCAAACCAATACCTCTGCCCTCCTGATTCATATATACAATAACCCCTTTCCCAACCTGCTCAATCATTTCCATCGATGCATGAAGTTGCGGACCGCAATCACAGCGGCAGGAACCAAAAATATCTCCGGTTAAACAACTTGAATGAACACGCACCAATACCGGCTCATCCTTTTTCCATTCTCCTTTAATGAGGGCAAGATGTTCCTGTCCTGTAGTTTTTTGTTTGTATGCATAAAGATGAAAGTCACCCCACTGCGTTGGTAACGTCACTTCCACTTCTCTTTCTATCAGGGATTCCTGTTTCAGTCTATAGGCGATAAGGTCTTCGATACTGATAATTTTTAGAGAAAATTTCTCAGAAATTTTCATGAGATCAGGAAGCCTTGCCATGGTACCATCTTCGTTCATGATTTCAACAAGTACACCGGCAGGCTTAAAACCGGCAAGCCGTGCAAGGTCAATTGTTGCTTCCGTATGACCTGTTCTTCTCAAAACGCCCCCTTTGCGTGCCCGAAGAGGAAATATATGACCGGGTCGTCCAAGTTCTTCCGGCCTAGTATTTTCATCAATCAAAGCCAGAATGGTTTTTGACCTGTCACTGGCAGATATGCCTGTTGATGTTCCATGTCCGATAAGATCAACGGAAACAGTAAATGGTGTTTCATGGGAAGATGTATTTCGTTGAACCATCATTTCCAGATTGAGTTCATTGCATCGCTCATCTGTTATTGGTGCGCATATAAGCCCCCGGCCATGAGTGGCCATAAAATTGATAATTTCAGGGGTGGCATTTTCTGCTGCAGTAATAAAATCACCTTCATTTTCGCGATTTGCGTCATCCACAACGATCACAACCTTACCTGACCTGATGTCCGCAATGGCTTCAGCAATAGAATCTAATTTCTCTTTCATTGAATCGCAAAGGTACTGATTTTGACATTAATGCTCAACTTCGTTTTCACTCTAAAAATGACTCAAATGAAATCCGAAATTCAGATTTTCTTACACATGTAAGGATCCAGCTATAAGTTCCCACTTTCCTTCCTTAAACACATGTATTCTTGAACCGTAATTAGTTTCATAACCTAATACAAAGTTGGATTAACCACAACCCCGTAAGGTTGTCATCAAAAGCAGCAAACCCCGTAAGGTTTGCTGCTTCTGTTTTTTATAGCATACATGCATTCTTTCAGGACGGTAAAGAAAATTCAGGAGATGTAAGATGCAGGCCGAAATTGAAAAATACTTGCCGGTTCACAACATCATATTGCAGCCATAACAAACCCATCTTAAGCATATGGTTAAACAGTGAGCACAACCCCGTAAGGTTGGATCAAAAAAAGCGAACCCCGTAAGGTTCGTTTTTTTTTATTCTGACGGCGCTATTCCCGGAGCAACCGGCTTTTCATTCTCCTTTTCTTCCTCCTTTTTAGACTGCCTGTGCCGGTGAATCAGTTCCTTCCATGTATCAAACTGCTCATGATAGAAAACACCAATTCCCTGAGTGTAGGGTGAACTGTAATCAAGTACATTATTAATGTTGGACCTGTTGAAGCCCTTTAGTTTGAAACGTCCGTCCGGGGTAATCATATATTCAGCATTGAAATCCCCGACAATATTCCTGGTTGACTGATCGCTGGCAACGCCGATGTTGCCTTCTATTGACAGGCGGTCATTGAACAACGTTTTAGAAAACATAAGTTCAATCTCCTCCTTATTATATGTGTCTCCTGCGCGGTAATTAAAGCCAAGATTTACATCCTTGCTTAACTGAGAAAGCCAATTGCTTACCTGGTTACTCAGCAATTCTGTTGCACTGGATCCTGCTCCTGCCGCTGCACTGATACCCTCAACTTGCTGCGTTCCATTTTGCAGGACAAGGAATTGATTCAACAGCATAAGACCGAAAACCTGGCGGGTGAGTTCTGCCTCTGAATTCAGACGGCTGTTGGCAGTTCCGGCAGTAGCATTATCAAGCCCAGAAACTTTTATTTCATAATTGATAGTTGGGTTCATGAGTTTCTTCGTTAGGTAAAGTATCACCTCATAATTTAACCTTCGTCTCAATGTCGAGTCTTCCGGAACAACTTTGTACAAAGTTGATGTACCTCCTTTGTAAGACGCCGACAGGTTGATATCAGCATCATATGGATCTCCATTCCAGTTGATAGTACCGTTGTTAATTGAGAAATGTTTATTGATGATGTTTTGAAGTGTAAACAGGTAATCACCTTTATTAATGAAGTAACTTCCGTATATATTAAAGCTTCCGCCTTCGTCGAGGGTAAAACGAAGGTTTCCGGTTCCGTTTCCTTTAATTTTATCACCAATCTTTTCATCAAATATTATTTCAAGGGTTGCATCATTGGTTACCTCAAACCGCATGTCAAGTGTAATCCCTGATGTATTAAATCGTCTCTCTGAATTTTTATTTCCTGTGGTGTCCACTCTGCTAATGAATGTGATGTAATTGCTTGTAGAAAGTTCGCTTGATGAAGTGAGCGGAATAAATATTTCCGTGCCTTTTTCTGATTTCAGCTGCATATCAATATTCATACTTTCAACCGGTCCCTTAAAATATGCATACCCGGTTACAAAAGCATTCCCATAATAGAGGTCATTTTGTGATGCTGAAGTATGCAATCCTTCAAATTTCGTAACATCAAGTCTGACATCAAATCTGAAATCGGAAAAATATGTATGTCTGATCTTACCATTTCCTTTTCCAATATTTCCTTTTGAATCCCGGATATTAAAATTTTTGAATTCAAAATAGTTCTCATCCACATACACCCTGTCATTTAAGGTATAACTTGTGTTCAGGTAATTTACTTTGCATCCGGCTTTGCTGAAATCAAGTGTTCCATTTAACACCGGCTTGAAGAAAGAACCTGTCAGTTTCAGATCTGCAGAAATTTTTCCTTTCACCTTAGAAACCACATCAGCCATATAGCGTTCATAAGGACTCAGGTAAAAGCTGGTAAGCTTCACCTCAAAATCAAGATTTTCACCCGGTCGGTTCATATAGTAATCGCCATCAATAAAAATGGTCTTGAATTCATTTTTCAAGATGTTTACGGACAGGTGAACAGCCTTCTTTCTAACATCGTAGCCGCTTAATATTATCGCATTGCCAAGCGTATCTTCATTTATTGCCAATGAGTGAACAGATAAATTTGAAAGAAGAAGTGGCTTGTTGTAAATGTTACTGATGCTAGCTGAACCATTCATTAATCCTGCAGTTGTAAGTGTATATCTTTTAAGGATTGGATTAAGGTCTTCTAGGGAGAAATTGTGTGCATTGAAGAATAAGGTATCATTCACATTTTCAGAAATAAGCCCATTGATGCCTACACTGGCCTGTTCACAGTTAAACGTAAATGATTTAAATAAAAATGAATTGCTGTCAATGACAATCGAATTTTCAGGATTCAGTTCCCACTTCTTGTTATTCAGGGTTATATCAGCATCGGTAAAATTCAGGTTAAATCTGGAAGTTGACCGGATAAAAAACTTTCCGTTAAAATAGCCGCTATTGGAATAGACAGAACTATCCGCAAGTTGCAGATTGAAATTTATTTCATTGAGTTTGCCTGATGCCGAAATAACCGGATGCTCAATAAAAGAACTGTCTGCATAATAAATACGGTCAGCGGAAGCGCGAATAGAGACCATCTCCCGTCCGCCATCAAGTGATAATTTTTCCTTCTCTAGTCTAAAATTCCTGTACCTAATTACATCAGAGCTGATATTGCATTCTATCTTATTCAGGATGCTGTTGAATTGACCCTGAACAACAGTTGATGGATCGAAACTCCATGACGGGAGAAATATTTCAGTAATCAGGGATGTATTTTTGAGATGAATGTCAAACGTAAAATTCTGGTTTGATTCTACTTTTTTACATTCCGGCATTAGGGCAGGGAAATACTCGGGGACCAGTTGCATAAATGCATTCCCAAGGCTTTTAAATTCAAACTGGCCATTAAGGTCCCCATCCATAAAGTCAGATGTTATGTGAATTCCCCTGGATAATGAATCAAGATCCGAAGCCAGCAAGATATTATTGATATGATACAATTTTTTATCCTCCTTGTAATTGAAATCGCTGATCTGAACTTCCCCCTCCCAGTTATCAGGCGTATTGCCGGAGAAATTAATTTCAAGTTGTGAGCTTATTTCAGCCTCTCCGGGCAACCTGATCAGATTAAGCTTATCAAGTTGCAGATGGTTGATATCGGCAGTAAAATCAAAAACCGGAATCTTTTCCTGGAAATCAATCTGCCCGTTAAATTTCATATCCACGTTTGGCTCATTAACTACAAGTGATCCATCAAAAAGCTTTTTGGACAACCGTCCATTCACAATGATGTTGTTATAAGCATAGCCTTTGTATTCAAGCAATGAGATCGCACCGTTCATTTTTGTCTCCATGTTGTCAATCCGCATGCCGCTTCCATCTACATCTGCTGTTAATGAAACTGAACCGAGATGTGAGACTCCCGCCAGTTTACCGATATCAAAATGACTGGCAGATAAATGGCCTTTGTAAAAATCTTTTTTTCCTGCCCTATCAAATTTCAGGTTGATGTCGGAAGTGAGGTATCCTAAAGCTGTATTAAGATTTCCATACGCAACAAAATCATTGTAGAATCCAGAGAACTTGCCTCTGAAATTAACTTTCCCCAACTGTTCAAAATTCTCCGGTATTATTACATGGGAACCTGAATCAAACGGATACAATGGAATTGTTTCAATGTCACTCTTACTCGTTGTTATTTTTTCTGCAAGAATGTCAAAATAAGTTTCCTCTATATTTGGCAAGCCGGTTAGCGCAATATTTCCTTTGAACAATGTCTGTTTACCATATTCAAGTGTTAGGTCTTTACACCTGAACCGGGTTATAGTTCCTTTGCATTCGCCGGTAAGATTAACACTGTTATGCATCCCCCAGAGGTATTCTCCTGCGAAATAGGCAATATCGGTAAATGACACTTTTGAAGACTGAAAATCAGAATGCCATCTCATTCTGTCATTGAATTCAACCCAGTCGGGAAAACTGTCATAATTAAAAGTGAGGTCAGTCTTGATATCGGAAAACGGTGTCTTGATTGAAAGGTCTTTGATCCGCATTTCATCTGATGAGAGTTTCGCATCGCCGTTAAACTCAGTCAGCACAAATCCGCTTCTCTCCATGGCAGTCAGGTTTTTAATTTTCCCGAATACAGAATCATTAATGAAATGGATGTTACTGATATCCCCGGAAATATGGTGCACGTCAAGATGCAGGTAATCCATCCCGTGTTCCTGAATGGTGTCATCCTGGACTTCATATTTGAATCGGGCATTTCTCAGACTGAGGTTCTCAACAGTAATTTTATATGCTGATGACGTAGTATCAGTTGTATCTGAAGAAGCGAAATAGTCAAGGATAAAATCAAGGTTGTTGCCCTTCTCCCCATGATATTCCCTGAGATAAAATCCGCCATCAGTCAGTTTCACTTCATGGATGTCAAGAATGTGTTTCTTTGTGCTGATGTCGTTCAGGTTCAATTCCAATTCTCCTGCATAGATCAACGTATCGGAATGCTGATCAGCAATAAACAGACCTTTAAGTTCCACCTTTGTAAATAACTTCAATCGTACCTTATCTACATATACACGTGTATTCAGCGCATGCGAAAGGTAATCTGAAACACGGTGGGCAAGCCACGTCTGTACCGATGGCACTGTAGCAGCAACAAATGCCAGTCCAACGATCAGTATCAATACTGCCGTTGTCCAAAGAAATATGCGTTTTAGTTTTTTGATAGTTTTGTCCTCCAATTCAAATCAGCACCTTTGGCCTGCCCGTTTCCTTCAAGGCCTGTTTAGAAAAACAGATAACAAGGAGGTAACAAGGACTAACCAAAAATCCTGCCGTGAAAAAGCGTACAAATATACTCGCTATCGAGTCAAGTTGTGATGAGACCTCAGCAGCTGTTATCAGCAATGATCATGTATTATCCAACATCATTGCCAGTCAGGCAATTCATCAGTATTACGGTGGAGTAATTCCCGAACTTGCTTCCCGTGCGCACCAGCAAAAGATCATTCCCGTAGCCGACGAGGCACTTAAAAAGGCCGGCATATCCATGCATGAACTTGATGCAATTGCCTTTACCCGCGGGCCCGGACTAATGGGCTCACTGCTTGTAGGAGTATCCTTTGCAAAAGCATTTGCACTGGCGCTGGGTCTTCCGCTTATTGAGGTCAACCACATGCAGGCCCATGTACTGGCCCATTTCATACGTACAAAATCTGCGCTTACCGGAGATGAAAATCCTGTTCCCGAGTTTCCTTTTCTGTGCCTAACTGTTTCAGGTGGTCATACGCAAATAGTACTTGTGAAATCTCATTTGGAAATGGAGGTTATAGGTCAAACGCAGGATGATGCCGCCGGTGAAGCATTCGACAAGGCAGCAAAGATTATGGGGCTTCCT
>CAYHHK010000022.1:25494-43437 GCA_964356415.1 uncultured Flavobacteriales bacterium | reverse complement strand
GGAATCCTTGAATTCATTTACTTTATGACACTATTTTGTGTCCTGCATAATAATTCGAAGGTATCCCTTGAAACTTGCTGCGGTGACATTTTTTATTGCTAGGCAATAGCGCCGTCTCCTTCATTCAACCTACCTTTGTGTTGCCTGATGAAATCGAAAACAAAAATAGTTGTAAAAATTTTATCAGGAATAGCAGCTTTTGTTATCGTCCTTCTGAGTGTTACAATATTATTTGTAGATCCTTGGATAGCAAAAAAAATCGATGCGGCATTAAATACAAAGGACAGTAAATACCAGGTGACAATTGGCGATGTTCATGTACCCATTTTTACGCTGGGACTGGAGCTGGAAAAGATTACGATTTTCACTAAGCCGGAACGGAAAGCTGAAGGGGATGTGAACGCGGAAATAGCATCCATAGAAATCAACGGAATTAATCTCAGGAAAGCCATCTTCAAAAAAAATATTGAAATCAATGCGGTGATTATTTCAGACGTGCATGGTGCGATCCTGCTTTCCGGGGATTCTGTGCAACCACTGATTTCTTCCATGGATCTTCATATTGATAAACTATCCCTACATGGAATAAACCTATCGGTGAAAAGTATCTCATCCCCCGGGGTTTATTCTGTCCAACAAGGTGCGTTGAATATTTATGATTTTCAGGCAATGAAATTGGATACGGTGTCAGCACCACGGATTAAACAATTTGACCTTGGAATTGAAGAACTCCAATTGGTTTCAGGCGATAGCATGTACACCATTGCAGCAAACGGCATCAGCTATTCCACAGAGAAGCAAAATTTAACTGTTGATTCAATTACCGTCCATCCGCGATATAAGGAATATGATTTTACTTCGCGGCATAAATACCAGACGGATTGCATTGATGCCATTTTCAATAATGTTTCGGTTCACGATTTTTCTACCCTGGAATATTTAACCTCCCGGAGTTTAGTGTGCTCATATATTGAAATAGAGAAAATGAACATGGATATTTTTCGCGACAGGAGAAGGCCATTCCTGCATGTTGTCAAGCCGATGTTTCAGGAAATGATTTACAGCTATCAGGGTAAAATCAACATTGACTCCATACTGCTTAAAACCGGAAATGTGACATACACTGAACATGCTGTACAGGCGAACCATCCCGGAAAAATCAGCTTCAGGAAAATCAATGCAGAAATTTACAGGATAAGCAACGACACTGTTTTCAAAACAGAAAAAGCTGAATTGGAAATAAGGAGCAAGGCGCTACTGATGGGGAAAGGAAATCTGTCCATTTTATTAAAGAGTGAACTGTTTGACAGCCAAAACACCTTTACAATGAATGGAACGCTCACTGACATGGAAGCGAAAGACCTGAATCCCATGCTGGAACGAAATGCCTTTTTGTATGCTGCATCAGGCAGGATCGAGAAAATGAGTTTTAACTTTACGGCAAATAATAATAAAGCAAATGGCAGGATGACGATGCGTTATCATGGATTGGATATCGCGGTAAAAAACAAGGAGACGGACGATACCACTGCCATAAAAGAAATTATTGTTTCAATCATCGCCAATATAAAGATAATGAATTCAAACCCACTTTACGGAGAAGAGGTGAGGGTGGGTATCATCAATAATAAAAGAGATCCTGAAAAATTTCTCTTTAATTACTGCTTCAAATCCATTCTTTCGGGAATTAAATCTAGTATCGCTAAAAACCCAACGGAAAAATAAGCCGTGTTGATCCTCTATGCGTGTAATTATGCTATTGTGATTTTGCCTGATGGGAGAAAGGGAATCCTCTAAACTCGTTCGTTGACAGCAATTACTTTTGAAGAAACACCTTCACGCTTTTCTGATAATCTCCTGCGGTAAGCTGCACCATATACATTCCCGGTTTCAAAGAAGATTCCTGTGCATTCAACTTCATCTGATACAAACCCTGCTGGCTCCTGCCTTCACTTTTGATCTGCATCACTTCTTCTCCAAGCAAAGAATAAATTTTAATTACAGGAGAAACATTGAAAGGGAGGTAATATTCTATAGTTGCTTCTGATGAGATCACGTTCGGAAAAACAGTGATATATGGTTTCTCGTTTTTAACTGCAGGAGGTAGTATCCCGGTTGGAGTCTGGGTAAAGTGAACAACAAGCGTATCACCCGAGGTAAGATTCACCTGAGGATTAATTGCCGTTGATGATGGAAAATAAGTTGTATTGTTCGAAGTCCAATGGTCAAACTGAAAGTTCACAGTATCGGTTACAATGGCTCGCATATTAATGGCAAGGCCTCCGTAATAAAATCCTGACCATGGAAACTGATTAATGGTCATTGAATTCATGTTTACTTTTCCTGCATTGGCAGGATCGGCATCAAGGGTGAGGGAATAAGGACCTGTTGTATTGTAACAACTATTCATGGTTGTTGTTACGATTGAACATCGGGCAGCAACGAAATTCCTCAGCCTGTTAAAATTGGTTTGCCATTCTGTATAAGTGCCAAACCATCTGTTTGCGTGTTGTGTCATCTCAGGATCTATCATCGCTTTCCATGCATCAAGTTGTCCGAGCATTTCGTCACAGCTGAAAGCAGTGTTCATCAGATCGGCATAACGCGAAATGTAAAAATGATTAAATTCAGGATTCTGCCTGAGATGTGCAAGCAGGTCCAGGTGGTTGTCGGGATCACTCAATCCTCCATTCTCTACCTGACACAAGGGAGCATAACGGCTGGTATCAGGAATGCCGGTGTAGTTGATGTAAAAGGCAAATGTGGCGTCATTGTCCCAGAGGATATATCCCCATTTCTGGTGTCCGCCATTGGGATTTAACCCGCGCCACCATCCTGTGTTATAGTTCAGCCAGTCAGTACAATTTACCATGGCATTTACAATAATGTAATCGGCCAAACTCTGTACATCGAGCTGTGAAGTAACTGTAGCATAGTCTGCGGCATTTGTCATATTGTGGCTCATCGTCCAATTGTAAAAGGCATCCCAGTCACTCATGGCAGTATTGCCGCCATATTCGGCCCAACGGTTTCCCCAACGCTCAATATATTGAAGGTCATACTTGCCTTGTCCATAGTAATAATTGGTGAAATCATGGTCATCGCATCGTTCGCGCAAATCATACACGCCCCAGTATTGCCCGTTTATATAGATGATACATTTTTCTGCACCACGCACATCAAGACTCAGTCCGCCACGTTTGGCAAGCATGTGAACATAGGCGTCCCGCAGGTGTGCGCTTCCGGCATTTTGAGAGTGGTGTGCTGCAGGGTAATTGTCATCGCCGGCAGCACGCATGATGAATCGCTGAAATTCATCACGATCAGAGTGAGAAAATATTTTTTCATGCAATGCATCACTATATCCCATTTCATCACGTGCTACAAAATCCAAACTTCGCTGGTCATTGGCCCAGGAGTCTTGTCCGTGACTGTTGAATGTTCCATATCCCTTTGAAGTACGCACTTTGCTTGTATCAAAATATTCAATGGAACCGGTAGGCGTAAGTCCCTGGTTGCCGTTTGCAAGAGTGGTAAGCTGTGTGCCTGCAATCGAAACCACTTTCAGTGTGTGTGAAATGTTGATAAAATAGGTATTGAACAATACAAAACTGGTGAGTATAGCAGGATCGCTGCTAATGGTAATTGCCTTCAGAACAGTGGTGGAGGTAATGGTTATCGGATTCGAATACAATGTTGAACTGCCGGTCGGAACTGTACCATCCAGTGTATAACGGATCACTGAATTTGGTTCTGAATTATAAAGTGAAACAGTCACACTCCCCGAATAATACCCTGCAGGCAGACTTGCATCAGGCCGCGCAGCATAAGAATCATAGGTTGCAGTGGTATTGGACGCATTGCAAGTCGGTGAGGTAAAGATTCCCCATGTTGGGCTGCCATTCGTTATTCGCCCGTAAGAATGCCCGAGTTGTGTTTTTGAAAGCTGCGCATAATCCAGAATATTTCCTGACGGATCAGCGAGTACGACAAAGTCAGGATTGTTTTTTGACTGTGTGAGTTTGAAATTGGTGTGGTAATTCGTTCCGGAAAATGTATTCCTTCCTGTAGCCCAGAAACGCTTAAAGCCATTTGCAGAGATCGTTGCACCCGAAGGGATCTGGTACATCATTGGAGTTGTTGGATTGTCACTAAGGTAGTATCCGCTGATATCAACAGATGCACCACCTGTGTTATAAAGTTCGATCCAGTCGCCATATTCGCTATAATTATCGGCAAACTGAGAGAGGTTGCTACAGGAATATTCGTTGATTACAATATCGCCTTTTACATTCAAAGATGCGATAAGGAAAAATGAAATAAGGATAGGGAAGAAGTAAAGTCTTTTAGAATGCATAAGGAAAGAATTAATGGGTGAGAATGACAAACATACACTATTTTTAACAATGGGAAAAGTGGTTAATCCCAGGGAGGGATATTTCAAACTGACTGATTGCTTAAACCATCAAAAATATTAAAAAAAACCTGTAACTTCCTGCTTCCCCTAACCGTCCCATACCTAAACAACATCTACTTTCGTCACCACGAATGACAGCTGCAGAATACAACAAATGCGTAGACGAACACGCCGACGGACTGTATCGCTTCATCCTCAAGAACATGCGGGATGAAGAGGAGGCACGTGACGTGGTGCAGGATGCATTCGAGAAAATGTGGCGGAACCATGAGAATGTTGATGGTCAGAAGTCAAAGTCATATTTGTTCACGACAGGGTACCATACAATGATTGACAGGATCAGGAAGAAAAAACATGTGAGCGATTTTACAGAAGTGAATGAAGAAAGCCTGTTTCATACTGAACAATACAACGATGCAAAAAAAATATTGAATGATGCAGTGAATCTACTTCCGGATATACAAAAGGCTGTAATTACACTGCGCGATTTTGAAGGATACAGCTACGAAGAGATTGGAACCATCACAAAACTGAATGAATCGCAGGTAAAGGTTTATATCTATCGTGCTCGATTATTCCTGAAAGAATACATCGGCAGTATGGAAAGAGTTATTTGAATAATTTACAATTGAAAGTCGTTTGTTAAATATGAGTAAAATTTATCGCCCTCTCCTTAGGAGAGGGAAGGGGGTGAGGCCATGATTTCAAAAAATAATTACGAAGCTTTTTTTCTCGACTTTCACGAGGGTAATCTCAGTGATGAGTTGAGGAATGAAGTGCAGGCTTTCGTGGATTCCAATCCTGATCTGAAGGAAGAATTCGAGAGCTTCGAAGTTATTTTATTGATTGAAAATCCAATTGTGTTTTCCGGAAAGGAAAAGCTAAAGAGAAATACAATTACTGAATTCAATTACAAAACATGGTTCGTTGCCTATGAAGAAAATGACCTCAATGAAAAAGACAGAAAACAGGTTGAGCAATTCCTTGCTTCAAATCCCGGTTACAAATCAGAGGTTGAAATACTGAAGCAGGCAAAAGTACTTCC
Organism: uncultured Flavobacteriales bacterium; assembly: GCA_964356415.1. Taxonomy (GTDB): domain Bacteria; phylum Bacteroidota; class Bacteroidia; order AKYH767-A; family 2013-40CM-41-45; genus JAPLDB01. The sequence continues at coordinate 37,975 of CAYHHK010000022.1, read as the reverse complement.
CGATCTTACGATCCGTTTTAAAAATAAGTCTTCCCTGAAAAAGGGTGGTGCAGTAATCCCAATGTGGGTGCGGTTTGCAGCAGCTGCATGCCTGGTTATCGGATTGATCAGTTATTTTGTGATACAACAGAAACCAAAACAGGAATTGGTGACAGATCACAACCTTCAAAATACTGCGCCTGTTATTTCAAATGAGCAAACCCCGATTGAAAAAATTAAAACTGTTGCTGAAGGGGAAAAGGAAGTAATCGAAAAAAACAATCAACCGAAGAAGAACCGGAAGCCTTCATTGAAGAAGGAAATTCAAAAAGAGGCGGAAGAAAAATTAGCTAAACTTGATTCAATTCAGGTTATTCAAAATGAAAATGGACTGAGTGAACAACCTATAGCCTTTCAAAAGCAAACCTCAAACCCTGAACAGCAAACGACAATCATAATCAATGAGACCAAAGCTCAAAAATCCCTGAATAATCAAAATTTTGTTGTGCTGGATGACAATGATCTCACAGAGTTAGGGTTGAACGAGAAGAAAGCTGAAGAAAATAAATCCTTGCTCGCTGATGCTTTAAATGGAGTAGGTAAAGTATTTGGTGTAAATGCACATTATAATCAAACACACAAGCTGCTTCAGTCCAAATACACAGAAACATTGGCACTCGGGCCTGTTGCCATTACAAGGACTGTACAAAGATAAATGCTTCGTGGTAATAATTGGATTATGGCGCCAGTTTGACCGGGCGCTTTTTTTCATTTTTAACAGAGTGAAAGCAGCTCCCGGCATCCTGATTAATCGCATACAGGTCAACCTTAAAATTAATCACAAACTGCAAATACCCTGCAGATTCATTGAATCAATATTTATTCAGTCGTTTTTAATATGTCGGCCCTTTGGGACTCTGATGCATCAAACGAATCTGTACTACCATTATTAAGGCCCTCCGGGGCAAAGCAGCCAAAACCGGAAATTAGGTTTATGCCTATGCGATCCCGAAGCTTCGGGACGGTGCGCCACGAATCTTCAGTGAGAGTGACATACTGAAACGATTACAATTGGGAGATTGCAGCATGCTTCTTGAATACAGCAGGATTCATCTCCCACTTTTAGTCATGGTGGCTGTCATCCCAATCTGGCCTCAGTCTATAGAGGGATCACAATTTTACAATTTGCTGCAAAATCTTGATTAAAAATTAATTTCCCGAAGAGACATGCCGAGGCGTCCAATTGTGGCGGGACTGCCTATAGCGAATCACTTGTTTTTTTTGCGTTTTTGCGCCTTTGCGTGAAATATTTTTTTCAATGCTGTAACAACCACCCCATCCAGGGCGTCACATTACTAAAGACAAACAAAAGAACATTATGAAAATAGCAAGAACAATTTTAGCAGCCCTGATTTCAATACCTTTTTTAGGAATCGCTGGTTCAAATGAGGAATCATTCACCAAAATTGAGTTAAGCTCTGTAGGAAAGGTTTATGTTTCCAGGGGAGACAGCAACTATGTTGAAATAACCACCTCCGGTTCCAGGGATGGCATTGACGCAAAGGTGCGGAACAACACTCTCTATATACAAAGCGAAGTAGATGCCGAATACCGCATCACAATGAAAACCATTGAGGGCCTTGCTGTGAGTGGTATCGGTGAAATATTTTCCTCAAATACAATAACTGCAGATCACTTGCGGCTGGATGTTTCCGGCAGCGGAAAAATGACACTGGCATTGGATGTGAAAGATCTTAACATTGACATCAGTGGCGTTGGCAAAATGAATTTATCGGGCAAAGCAGAAAATGCCAATGTGGATATTTCCGGCTCAGGTAAAGTGGAAGCTTTTGACCTCACTGTAAAAAATTGCACTGCAGATATTTCCGGAGTGGGTAAGTGCAATATTGATGTAACCGAATCGCTCAAATCCGACATCAGTGGAATGGGTTCTGTCAACTATAAAACAAAACCTGCCCACATCAACAGTGATGTTTCCGGCGTTGGAAGTATCAATAACTATGACAAAACAGAGGTAAGTGAAGGAAAGAATGATACGACCCATCTCACTATCGGTGATGCCAAGGTGCTGATCGTGCGTACAGACTCGGCCATTGCAAAGAGAAAGGAAAAAAATGAAAAGTCAAAACCGATCTGGGGCGGCGTTGAACTGGGCTTCAACAATTTTGTGAATAGTGCAGGCAAAATAGAACTTCCACCGGGATATAATTATCTGGATTTGAATACAGGCAAGTCGGTTTCCGTATCGCTCAACATCTTACAGAAGAATTTCCGATTGGGGCACAGCAATATCTGGTTTTTTACAGGACTTGGAGTTACGTGGAACAATTACAGGTTTGATAAAAATGTAAACCTTAGTTCGGCGACAAGCACTATTACAGGTAGCTTTGATACGACTTCAACACGTACATATGTAAAATCGAAATTAACATCTTCATACCTGACAGTCCCATTGATGTTTGAGGCATTCACCAGTAAAAAAAGCAAGAATGCATTTCATTTGGGAGTTGGTGCCATGCTTGGTTACAAGATCGGTTCTCATACAAAAACAAGATATGCAGAAGCCGGAAGCACTGAAAAACCAAGGCAGTATGATGATTTTTACCTGAATCCTTTCCGGTACGGTGCGCGCGTGGCAATCGGTTACAAAAAGTTCAATGTATATGCTGACTACTATGCATCAACATTGTTCAGAGATAAAAAGGGACCGGAGTTGTATCCTGTAGCAATCGGAGTTTCGCTTGCGGCATTTTAATCATTGTTAATTCAGAAAAATCAAATCATAAATCAAAAAAAATGAAAGCACTAATCATCGCAGCACTTCCGGTAATGATGAGCCACGGATGCGCCTTTGGAATTAACGGCTCAGAAAATGTAGTTTCCGAGAATCGCACAGTAGCAAGCTTTTCAGGAATTGATCTCCAATGCTCTGCCAATGTTTATTTTACTCAGGGAGATGAGCAATCTGTAAGAGTGGAGGCGGAGGATAACATCATCAGCCATATCACAACACAGGTGAATGGTGGTGAACTGATCGTGACCACAGACGGGAATAACATCAGGACGCACAAGGAAATCAACGTTTACGTAACTGTGAAGGAATTATGTCTGCTTGAACTAACAGGCTCCGGAAACATGATCGGTAAAGGGTATGTCAATTGCGACAACATGATCTTAAGCGTAAGCGGCTCAGGAAATATCAAGGCTGATGTGCGTTCGCTGACAATGAAAATTAAAGTGAGCGGTTCGGGAAATCTGGATGTAAGTGGAACTGCCACAGCCTGCGATATCAGAATTGCCGGCTCAGGTAATGTTAATGCAAAAAACCTTCAGAGCATGAACAGCGCAGTGTCTATCTCCGGCAGCGGGAAAAGTACGGTGAATGCCAGCAATGAACTGGATGTAAGTATCCCGGGAAGTGGGGTGGTGCATTATACTGTTGAGCCACAAAGATTAAGAACAAGTATCACCGGATCAGGAAGTGTTTCTAAGATCTGATTCCGTAGAAATATTAAAATAGTTTTCTCGTGGTGACTCCGGATTACTGAAAAGTAGCTCGGGGTTTTTTGTTTAAATATTTTGGAGCGGAACTGTTTCGCTTTTATTCACCGTCTGTCCCGCTTTTCGCTTCAAGCCACTGAAGTAAAGCGCAAGCGCTTACTTCAGTGGGCTTTCCGCTGCAATCGGGGCTGGGTTGGTTCTGTCTGGTTTCATGGCATAGTGTTTAATGCAAAGGGCAAGCAGTGATGCTTGCTAATACATCTCCTTATTACTGAGGACACTAAACAGTAACACATCATCATTTAACATTGTTAGGTTTTCTTCACAATTGATTCCGTGGACACTACCGGCAATTGCCGAATGACAATATTTGGTTTTAATCTGGGAGATAACGGGTTTGAGACTGAAACGGACTTCCGGAATCTCCCATAAATCAATACAGTACTACTGTCATTCCGATCTCGGCTCAGACGAGTGAGGAATCCTTGTATCTATTTATTTTATGATACTATTTTATTTCCTGCATAATAATTATAACGCTATACCATTACCCGGTTCAAATTAATCCAATAATGTTTCTGGTATAATGCCGATAGAGTAGCTGTTACAGTTCAAAAGCCGCAAGGCACACTGGACTATTACATATACCGTATCGGTATTAAGGTACTTTTGCATCGTGAATCACATTCTCGACAATCCAGTTTTCAATGCCCTTTCATCCGGTGACTCACATCTTGGTGCAGGAACAGAGAATGTAAGATATTTTGATAAGGAAGTTTCTCCGTATGCCGGAATCAGAGATGAATACCAAAATGGCTTTGAGGATCTCCATCAGTTACTTCCTGCAGGCCGCAATATCCTTTATGCAACGCCCAAAAAAATTTCTGAACCAAAGGGGTGGAAAATGATTGTGGAAATAGAAGGGTTGCAGTTTATTTTTGAATTTGGGAAATCAATTGTGCATAAAAAGATTGAGCTTGTTCCACTCGGGCAAATGCATGTGGATGAAATGATAGCGTTGGCAAAACTTACTAAGCCGGGACCTTTTGATAAACGCACTATTGAGTTCGGAAATTATTTTGGAATATTTGAAAACGAAAAATTGGTTGCAATGACCGGGCAACGGCTGCATGTTTCGGGTTTTTCAGAAGTTAGCGCTGTTTGTACACATCCGCTGCATATTGGAAAGGGCTATGCAGGCATTTTACTGGCACATCAGATTGATATTATTATCAAAAGTGGTCAGCAACCGTTTTTGCATGTTCGGTCAGACAACGAAAGGGCAATTGCACTTTATGAAAGAATCGGGTTCAGGGTAAACGGGCCGATGAATTTTTATTTTCTAAAAAAAGCGTAAGCGCAATTCAGCAGCTTACCACTTCAGCTTACTGAGAAAATTTACATCAGTAGTACCGGTATTCCTGTAAATCATCATCAGTATTGCAAGACCAACTGCTACTTCAGCCGCTGCAACGGCCATGATAAAAAACACAAAGACCTGTCCGGAACTGTCGCCATGGTATGCAGAAAATGCAACCAGTAAAAGGTTCACGGCATTCAGCATGAGTTCTACGCACATGAAGATGACAATTGCATTTCTTCTGAACATGACACCCATTACGCCAATACTGAATAGCATTGCACTTAACAGGATGTAGTAGTTCAGGGGTATTTGTTGTATGAGGTGATTCATATTGCAAGTTTGCAGTTGGCAACTGGCAGTTTGCAAATTGCCAACTACCAACTATATTTTAACTAATTTCCTTCTTCCCAAGCATTACCGCTCCCACCATCGCAGCCAGAAACAATATGGATGATACTTCAAAAGGCAAAGCGAATTCATTGAATAATGTATGTCCGAGATTCTTTATCAATCCTGCTTCACTATTGACTACTGAGGGTACATTAGGAGAAACATTTTTTAAAGCACCAACCAGGACGATCATCAGTATTCCACCGGCAATTGTTGCAGCTACTTTCTGCAATGCTGATTTATGCGGCTCCACCTCTGCGTTCAGGTTCATCATCATAATCACGTAAAGGAACAAGACCATGATCGCCCCTGCATAAACGATAATGTGAACAGCTGCCAGAAACTGCGCATTTAATAAAACGTAATGTCCCGCGATTGCAAAAAAAGTAATGATCAGGTACAACACGCTGTGCACAGGATTTTTTGAAATGACCACCATCAGGGCACTCAGGATGGCGAGGAAACCAAGAAAGTAAAATATATATTGAGACATAGAAATCAGTTGGTAAAAATAGAACCTCAACGCCCTAAATGCTACCTTATTTTAACTTGTTATGTTGTAAATTTTTGTTTTGCTTAAACTCGAGAACTTCTTTTGTTTGTCTTTTTGAAATATCGATGCGGTCATTTACATCTTCAACCAGTTTGTCTTTTCCGTAAATGAATTCTTTTCGTTTGAAGTTTGCAGGGACAATGCGGTCTGTGAGGAAGATTGCTTCCTTCGGGCATGCTTCTTCGCAGAGTCCGCAGAAAATACAGCGTAGCATGTTGATATCGTAAACGCTTGCATATTTTTCTTCGCGATACAATTTCTCTTCTCCCTTTTTTCTTTCGGAAGCCGTCATCGTAATTGCTTCTGCAGGACAAGCCACAGCGCACAATCCGCAGGCTGTACAACGTTCAGCTCCGTTTTCATCACGTTTTAAAACATGTTGTCCGCGATAAATTTCCGAAAACTTGCGTTGTACTTCAGGATATGAAATGGTTGCCTTCTTTTTGAATAGGTGAGAAAACGTAATTCTCATTCCGCCAATGATGGCAGGGAGATACATTCTCTCCTTCCAAGTCATTTCTTTGTTGACGACAACTTTACTTCTATTTGTGAGGGGTTGCATTTGAATCAGTTGGCAATTTGCAATTGGATTAAATTAGCCATGTCGGTTTGATTGGTAAGTTGTGTTATTTTTTCTTTTTAAAGGGACTCTTTGTAGTTATTGTACCATCGGGCATGCGATAGAAGATTTTATTGAGGATTCCAAAGACTACAGGAATTCCTTTCCGCTGACTTTCATTCAAGGCCATTTGAACACCTCGGTTTCCGATGGCGGCAAACTGAAGGGCTTCTTTATAAATGTCTTTATTTCTGAATTTTTGAAATTTCATTTTATACTTTCTCTTTTTAAAATCCAATATGAACTTTTTGAGAAATAGTCCGGAAAGGGTAGATTCAAGAATTATATTTTTATTGTTTTTTTTTAATTTTTCTATTCGTTTGAAGTATTCTTTTCCGGCACTGATATTTCCGCCGCTTTTTCCTTTACTCTTTTGTTCCTTTGCGATCTCATCAGCATTTAGAAATTCATAGTCAAATTCCCTGAGAAAGGACTTGGCAAATGTTGTTTTACCACTGCCATTCGGTCCCGAAATAATTATTAATTCTCTCTTTGAATTCAATTCTTTTTAAAATTAACCAACCTTCCCGTTTAGCCACATAACAATTCCTGTAAGAAATATATTGATGATAGATAACGGGATCATTATTTTCCATCCAAGGTTCATCAGCTGGTCATAGCGGAATCGCGGCAATGTCCAGCGAACCCACATGAAGAAGAAGATGAAGAAGAATATTTTACCGAAGAGGAAGCACGTACCAATGATGCTAAGCCAGTTAGGGTCATGGACAAATCTTCCAATCAATGGCATGTTGTAACCTCCGAAATACAGTGTCGAAATAACAGCAGAAGAAATAAACATGTTTATATATTCTGCAAATAAATAGAAGCCGAGTTTCATGGAACTGTATTCCGTGTGATAACCACCCACCAGTTCTGTTTCACATTCCGGCAAATCGAAAGGTGCCCTGTTCGTTTCTGCAAATGCACAAACGATAAAAATAAAGAAACCAAGTGGCTGATAGAAGACATTCCAGTGCCAGCCTCTTTGTGATTCAGCAATATCTTTCATACTGAGAGATCCTGTCATCATCACCATTGCAATGATGGCCAGTCCCATTGCAATTTCATAACTGATCATTTGCGAAGATGCACGCAATGCGCCAAGCAAAGAATATTTATTGTTTGATGCCCAGCCACCGATCATGATTCCATAAACACCAAAAGACACAACAGCAAAAATGTAGAGGATGCCAATGTTGATGTCAGCGATCTGAAGTGAATATGTAACTCCGTTAATGGTAATCCCGTTACCCCACGGAATTGCAGCACTTGTCATGCATGCTGTGAGCATGGCAAGAGACGGACCCAGGATGAAAAGAAATTTATTTGATACGTCAGGAATGATCTCTTCCTTCATGAACATTTTCACACCATCGGCAACCGGCTGAAGCAATCCGAATGGGCCTGCCCGGTTAGGTCCGATTCTGTCCTGCATGAAAGCAGCCACTTTGCGTTCAGCATATGTTGAATACATCGCCACTACCAGGGAAATCATGAAGACTCCGAGAATAAGACAAATTTTTATGATGAGTGCTGTGGTAAACATAAATTATTTCTTAAGAAATATATTCAAGTTTTCAGGATTTCTTCTGCCATCCCAAATTAACAATATTCTTATTTCATTTTGAATAATCTCGTAATAAATTTGATAAACTTCATAATTCAATTCTCGAACACCTTTTATTTCTGTTTCCCTGCCTAAGTAAGGATGTGTTGACAGGTATTTTACTGATTGTGCAATGTTGTCTTTTAGTTTCTCGCTATAAATCCGTGACTTATTTCTCTCAAAAAAATATTCAAGTATTTCAAGAAACGATGTTACCGCTTCAGGCGACCATTTTATTTTCTTTTCATCCATTGATTGATCTGCTGCATTGCATCTTTATGAGAAATGCCCTTGCCCTGCCTAATGCTTTTCTGAGATTTTACTAAAACTGATTTTAATGTCGAATTTAGTTTTAATGGAGCGTCCTCCTTGTCAAGTACTTTAAGAATTCTATTTAGAGCTTTATCATCTTCAAGAAATAAGATTCGCTGGATTAAATTTACTTTTAATTCGTTGGTTCTCATTTGTTGTTTTTATTTTCTAATTGAAATTTCTCCCCGACAACATTCACAGAATTCAAATTCGGCTTGTGTGCCGGTTCTTTGAGTACATAATGATTTTGCGAAATTACTGAAGCGCGGTCGATCTTTGTTGGTCCATCAATAACCCAGTCGCTGGTTTTCTTTTTATCAAAACGACATTCGTTGCAGATCCAGTCGGTTACTTCATCATATGCATCCTTCCTTCCGGTAACACGAAATACTTCTTCTCCTTTATACCAGAGCCGTACTTTACCAGCACATTTTTTACAATCACGGTGTGCATCAAAAGGATTTACATTCCATACACGCGATTTGAAACGGAAGGTTTTATCTGTCAATGCACCCACCGGGCATACGTCAATCATGTTTCCGCTCATGTCGTTGTCAACGGCATTCTGAATGTAGGTAGAGATCTCGGCAACATCTCCGCGGTTCATGACGCCATGTACCCGGCCCGGACAAAGCTGGTCTGCTACTTTCACACAACGATAGCAAAGAATGCATCTTGTCATATGCAGTTTTATTTTTTCCCCGATGTCGATCTTTTCAAAAGTCCTTCGTTCAAATTCATACCGCGATTTTGAAAGTCCATGCTCATAGCTCAGGTCCTGCAATTTGCATTCACCGGCCTGGTCGCAGATGGGACAATCCAGCGGATGATTGATCAGTAAAAATTCAACCACGCCTTTTCTTGCTTCCATCAAAGCCGGAGATGTAATTCCCTGAACTTCCATCCCATCCATCACAGTTTGGCGACATGATGGAACCGGTTTCGGCATTGGGCGTGGATCTTTTTCAGAACCCTTGGTCACATTTACGATGCACGTACGGCAATAACCTCCGCTTGTTTTTAACGGCGTATAAAAACACATTGCAGGAGGCACAATGTCACCGCCGATCATGCGTGCGGCCTGAAGGATTGTAGTTCCGTCGGGAACTTCTACGGAATGTCCGTCTATGGTGACTTTCGGCATTTTATTTATTGAAGTCAAAAATCACAAGTCACAAGTCACAAGCTTCAGCCGTGAATTCCGACAATGGGATTATCGTGTAATATTTATTGCAATCTATTTTTTAAGATTATTAATTATTGTCACAAGCACTTTTGTTATTTCCTTTAATTCTGATTTGATTGGATCGAATAGGTCGATTTTCATTTCATAACCTTCCTGAATCACGTCCAGCCAAAATTCACTTTCATCACAAGACCGTAAAGCAATTTCATAAAATCGAATTAACTCTCTTCTCGAACTGCTGGCTTTTGCTTCTTTAACATTCGCACCAATCGATGTTCCGCTTCGAAGCAACTGGTCCCTTAATGCATACTCAACTCCTGATTTCTTTAATTCAATTGTTAATTTAGTAATCGCAACTGCAAACTTTTTTGTCCAGTCTTTAATATCCCTTTCATAAATCATTCAGCAAAATTACTCACTGAATATGTATTTCTTAAGGGTCTAATATATAATCCTGATTTTTTAATTTTTTTCTAACTTCTAAACTTGTGACTTGTGACTTGTGACTTGTGACTTGTGACTTGTGACTTGTGACTTGTGACTTTTCGTTACGCTTCCTGCAAATTATTCACTCTATAATAATGCTTCACATCCTTCATACTACTTCCGCTTCTCACATACTCTTCAAACTCACTTCTGAAATGTCGAATGGCTGCTGCGACGGGCCATGCAGCTGCTTCGCCTAGCGGGCAAATGGTTTTGCCTTCGATTTTACTTTGTATGTCCCAGAGTAAATCAATGTCTGCAATGGTGCCATGACCATCAAGAATTTTGTGAAGAATTTTTTCCATCCATCCTGTTCCTTCGCGGCATGGAGAACACTGACCACAACTTTCGTGGTGATAAAAGCGGGTGAAATTCCAGAGATTTTTTACCACACTTGTTGATTCATCCATCACAATAAATCCTCCCGAGCCAAGCATTGTACCCGTTTGAAATCCGCCATCACTGAGGGATTCATAGCTCATCAGGCGGGGTTCGCCTTTTGCTGTTTTTAATATTAATTCAGCAGGAAGAATTGGAACGGACGAACCGCCTGCCACTACAGCTTTCAGTTTTTTTCCATTGCGAATTCCGCCGCAATAATTTTCCGAATAAATAAATTCTTCCACCGGAACTCCGAGTTCTATCTCGTACACACCGGGTTTATTGATATGTCCTGATGCAGAGATCAGTTTTGTTCCTGTTGATTTTCCGATGCCGATTTTTGCATATTCTTCTCCAGCCATGTTGATAATGGGAACAACAGCAGCAAGGGTTTCTACATTATTCACTACAGTCGGACAATCCCACACTCCCTTTACAGCCGGGAAGGGCGGCTTGATGCGAGGGTTACCACGTTTTCCTTCCAGTGATTCTATAAGTCCTGTTTCTTCGCCACAGATGTAAGCACCCGCGCCACAATGCACGTGTAGATCATGATCAAATCCGCTTCCTAAAATATTTTTTCCGAGTAAGCCCGCAGCGTAACATTCATCAATTGCTTTTTGAAGAATATGGAACACATACATCATTTCTCCGCGGATATAGATATAAGATGTTTTTGCACCGAGTGCAAATGCTGAAATAATCATTCCCTCAATAAGCAGGTGAGGAATGCGTTCCATCAGGTAGCGGTCTTTGAAAGTTCCCGGTTCGCTTTCATCTGCGTTGCAAACAAGGTAGCGGGGAACGCCTTCCGGCTTTGCAATGAAACTCCATTTCATTCCAGTAGGAAATCCTGCACCACCACGTCCGCGCAGTCCGCTTTTCTTCACTTCTTCTACGATATCTGCATCGCGCATCTTTATCGCCTTCTCCAATGCTTTGTAGCCATTGTGATTGCGGTAGCCATCAAGGGTGTTGATGTTTGGTTTATCTAAATGTTCTAAAAGTAGTTTTGCCACGAATTACACGAATTAACACCAATTCATTTTAAAATATTACACGTTTAAATTTTAATGAATCTTCACCAAAATTTATTATTAATCCCAATTTCATTTTAGAAGCTGCTAAATAATTTATAGTTTGCTTAAAATAATCTTGAATTACCCCCTGTTGTGCTTTAACTTCAAGAATTATTTTGTTTTTATAAATGAAGTCGGCATTATATGAATGACTTAGCATAATATCTTTATAAGGAATTTCAAATTTTTTTTCCCGGCTATAACTCCACCCTTTTAATTTGAATTCATATTCCATTGCATCTTTATAAACAATTTCATTAAACCCCTTGCCTAAAATTCTATGAATTTCCATGCAGACTCCAATAATTTCATATACATCTTCACCATATATCAAATTGTGTGAATGATAAATTACTTCTGCCTCCTCAAATACTGTATGCTCCATTAATAATCTTAGTGATAAATATTCGTGCTAATTCGTGAAATTCGTGGCTATCCTTTCTTTACTCCAGTGCGTAATTCTTTCTCCTTTGCCCTTGCATTCATTTAATATTTGGTCCACTTTTTCAGTCGACAGATTCTCATGGTATTTTTCTCCGATCTGCATCATGGGCGCGGTGCCGCAACTGGCAAGACATTCAACTGTTTTTAGCGTATACATTCCGTCTTTCGTTGTTTCTCCGTCTTTGATGTTCAACTTCTTTTCGATGTAACGAACTATGTCTTCTGCACCCATCAGCCAGCACGGTCCTGTTCTGCAGACTTCAATCAGGCACTTGCCGACAGGTTTTAAATTGAACATGGAATAAAATGATGCCACTTCGTAAACCTCCACAGGTTGTATTTTCAGAATTGAAGCGACATAATCCATTACAGGGGCACTCAGCCATCCGTCAAATTCTGCCTGAGCAAGGTGTAGTACAGGAAGAATAGCAGACTTCTGTCTTCCTTCCGGATAACGCTTTATTATCTTTTGAATGAGACTTAGCGCATCATCCGAAAACCGTATGTCTTTATTGTCAGCGTTCATTGTTTATTAAAGTCAAAAGTCACAAATCACAA
>CAYHHK010000022.1:0-25394 GCA_964356415.1 uncultured Flavobacteriales bacterium | reverse complement strand
TCACAAGTCACAAGTCACAAGACACGTGTAATAATCATGCGTCCAGTTCCCCGGCAATTACATTCATCGAACTCATCGTAAGAATTGCATCACTCAGCATTCCTCCACGGATCATTTCAGGATATGCCTGGTAATAGATGAAGCAAGGCCTGCGCAAGTGCAAACGGAAAGGTTGTCTTCCGCCATCGCTCACCAGGTAAAATCCGAGTTCCCCGTTACCGCCTTCTACACAATGATAAACTTCTCCTTTAGGAACATCGGTTTCGCCCATTACAATTTTGAAATGATAAATGAGCGCTTCCATATCGTTGTAAACTGCTTCTTTGGGAGGAAGGTAAAAATCAGGGATGTCAGCATGGAAAGTTGTTTTGTCTTCTAACTTATCCAGCTTGTCTAGTGCCTGTTGAATGATGCTGAGACTCTCCCACATTTCCTGTTCCCTCACCATGAAACGATCGTAGGTATCGCCGTTTATTCCTACAGGGATCTGAAATTCAAAATCCTGATAGGAAGAATACGGATTCATCACACGCACGTCGTAGTCGACACCTGCTGCGCGCAGGTTAGGTCCGCTGAAAGAATAATTCAATGCGCGTTCAGCAGTGATGGGTCCTGTACCTATTGTTCTGTCCATGAATATCCTGTTGCGCACCAGGAGTTTCTCAAACTCTTTCAATCCTTTGGGATATTCTTTAACAAAGTTTCTTATTTTTTTCCAGGCTGTTTCGTTGAAGTCACGCTCGAAACCGCCAATACGGCCGATATTCGTTGTAAGTCTTGCGCCGCAGATCTCTTCAAAAATTTCATAAATAGCTTCCCTCCACTGAAAGATATAAAGGAAACCTGTCATCGCTCCGGTATCCACACCGACGACGCTGTTACAGACCAGATGATCGGAGATGCGTGATAATTCCATGATGATGACTCGCATGTAATCAACGCGTTTCGGCAACTCGCATTTGATCAGTTTCTCAACTGTCATATGCCAGCCCATGTTGTTGATGGGGGATGAACAATAGTTCATCCTGTCTGTGATGGTGGTAAATTGATAAAACGGTTTGTGTTCTCCTAGTTTTTCAAAAGCCCGGTGGATGTATCCGATCGTTGATTCGGCATCAACAATGATCTCGCCGTCCATCTTTAAAACATTTTGAAAAATGCCATGCGTTGCAGGATGCGTTGGGCCCAGGTTGAGGGTCGTGTATTGTTTTTGCTGAATGTCGGTTGTTAAATCCATCCGTTAGCGTTTTCTTGATTGCAGAATGAAGAATAATTGATTGAAGAGTGAAGAATTATTTATTATTCGCTGCAGTATTAATGCTTTTTACAAATATTGAAATCAGTTCATTGCATTCTTTCATATTTGTTGTGACAATATCTAAATTTTGAACCAATGGCCTTTTGGTACCGACTTCAATCTCATTTACTAAATCCATTTCTTCAATCTTCAATCAATTAATCTTCACTATGATATTATTTTAAACTTTCACTTCTGAGTTCCCTAGTCTTCCAAACAACGTATCGTCTTTATCAGTGCGTGTTTCGTCTTCTACTTTATATTCTTTTCTCATCGGATGGTAATCCATGTCATCCACATTCAGTATGCGTTTTAGGTTCGGATGTCCTTTGAATCGGAACCCATAAAAATCAAATGCCTCGCGCTCCATCCAGTTGGCAGCGGAAAAAATTCCAGTAAGTGTATCATATTCCAGATCTTCCTTCGCAGTAAAAGCTTTTAACCGGAGGCGGATATTGTTCGTGAGCGAATGCAACTGATACATCATGCCGAAAGGCTGAGTTGCATCCGGATAATGCAATCCGCACATGGTAGTAAGGTATCTGAACTGAAACTTCTCATCATCATACAGGAACTTTACAATCTGCAAAAGAAATTCCTTATTTATTGTATAAACCGTAAAATCATATTCAATGCTTTCAGAAAGAATCTGACTACTGAATTTCTCTTTCAGTACATTGGAAATTTCTTCAACTGTCAGCTTGCTCATTTTCTGTCTTGACTCTTGATTCTTCGTTCTTGCGACTTCTAACTTCTAACTTCTAACTTTTGACTTTTGACTTTTGACTTGTGATTTGTGATTTGTGATTTGTGACTTATGACTTGTGACTTGTGACTTTTGACTTGCTTCCCTACTCAATTCCGTATCCCGCCAGCAACTCTTTATACACGGGCGAGTTCCTTCTTCTCAAAGATTCATTTTTAACAATTTGTTGTATGCTGAGAATTCCTTCCAGCACCTGCTCCGGTCGTGGAGGACACCCCGGAATATAAACATCAACAGGAATGATCTTATCAATTCCCTGCAATACAGAATATGTATCAAAGATGCCACCACTAGATGCACATGCACCCATGCTCAATACCCAGCGTGGTTCAGCCATTTGCTCATACACTTGTCGAAGAACCGGCGCCATTTTTTTTGCAATGGTACCCATCACCATGAGGAGATCTGCCTGGCGCGGCGAGAATGACAATCGTTCAGCGCCATAGCGCCCCAAGTCGTATGTGCTGGCCATTGTTGCCATGAATTCAATTCCACAGCAAGATGTTGCAAAAGGAAGCGGCCATAATGAATTAGCACGTGCAAGTCCAACGGCTTTAGACAGCGATGTAGCCATAAACCCCGGACCGCTGTAGCCTTCCGGCATATCAGCAATCTGAACGATTGAATTTTCAAATGTCTTTTTAAGTTCCGGCACGGGGGTACTAATTACTAATTGTTACTATAATACGAATGTTACTAATGAACTAATAAACTATTAAACTCTTGAACTTCTTCTAACTTCTAACTTTCGCATTCTACTCCCACTTCAGCGCACCCTTCTTAATAATATACATGAACCCCGTAAGAAAGAGGAACATGAAAATAAACATCTCAATAATTCCATTTATACCCAATGATTTAAAATTGACTGCCCAGGGATACATGAAGATTACTTCCACATCAAACAAAACAAAGAGAATAGCGACGAGGAAATATTTGATTGAGAACGGAACGCGCGCATTGCCCTGAGATTCTATCCCGCATTCAAATGTTTCAAGCTTAATTTTTGACTTTCTTTTTGGGCCGAGAATATGTGTTGCAGCCATGACGGCGACCACAAACCCTGCAGCCACAATAAACTGGAGCACAATGGGAAAGAAATCGGAAGGTAAATGCTGATTTTCCATACCTTAATTTTAGCCGCCGCAAAGGTATTTAAAAATGCAAGTTGGCAACAGGAACATCCCAAGGTTTTTCAAGATGATTTACATACAGATAAGGGCTAACTTCAACTGAAAACAAGTTGATGATTAAAATCATGTATTTGATACGAGCTTGATTTTGTTAGCTTTAACACGAAATATAACACGATAAGGAATTTTTCTTTCGTGATCCAGCATTGATCCTACCTCATCCACAAATAAAAATTACTCCCCTCACTCAGCACAAATCCTTCCTTGGTATAAAGCTTATTGCCGATTGTATTTGATTTTTCCGTCTCAAGCATCAAACCTTTGGCTCCGGTGTCTATTGCAAGTTGTTTGCAACGGTCAATCAACAACTTTGAAATTCCCTGCCCGCGGTAGTCTGATTTTACAAAAAGGTCATTCAGCAGCCAGAGTTTCTTCATTCCCACAGAAGTAAAAACAGGATAGCACTGAACGAAGCCGGTGAATTCACTTTGTTGCTTTGCGACAAAAATGACGGAATCATTATTCGCAACCCGTTCACTTAAAAATTTCTTTGCCCCTGAGATGTCTGATGATTGCCTGTAAAACTGCCTGTAGAGGTCAAACATTGCTGCCAGCGGTTCAAGTTCTGCAATTGTGGCATTGATGATTTCATTCATAAGTAATTACAATAATTGAATAAACTTTATAACGCGAAATTCCTCTACCGAAGCCAATCCAATCACCACTTTTCATCTTCAAATCATCTAATCACCGCATCCTCAAATCAATTCCTACTGATACTCATCCTCATCCTCTCTTGCCAGCCACGTAGTCATCACAAAAAATGATTTTACAGTTTGGTAGGAAGCCCAGTATTTAAATCTCCTCCAGAGATTTGTCCTACGTGATATTTCTTCCAAAGTAACCAAACGGCAATCGGTGCGAGAAATTTTTTCCAGTTCATTTTCAAATGCAATTGAAAACGATTCATTGTCGATGTCAAGGTTGAGTTCAATGTTTGTGTAGGTGCTCAGGTTATTCAGGTCATAGGAGCCAATGAGGGTAATTTTTTTGTCGGCGATCAGCACTTTGCCATGCACATTTGACGGAAGGTATTCATATATTTCTATTCCGTGGCTCAGCATCCAGTGGTAGAGATATTGAACGGCATTGCGTTGAAGCGCAACATCGGATTCCTCTGCAAGAATTACCCTGATCCGAACGCCCCTTTCTATTGCCTGCCTTAGGATCTTCCGCACCTGGCCTCCCGGAAGAAAATACCCGCCTACTATTAAGATTGAACTTTTTGCATTTTTAATTTCCCTGACATAAGAAGCATGGGCTTCATTCAAGCCCCGTAGCCAGTCATTTTGCCTCACAAATATAAACGAAGAGCTGCTTTTTTTACTACCGATCATTTTTTTCATCGGCAGCTTCCTGAGTAGTTTCTTGATCCACCGCTGCAGGCATATGGAATGCAGCTTCTGGACAATATTTCCTTCTACAACCACGGCAAAATCCAGCCATGCTTTTGTTCCGCTTACATCATTGTAGTTGTTGCTGATATTGAGCCCGGCAACAATAGCAATCTTTCTGTCAAAAACAATCACTTTGCGGTGAAGGCGCCTCGCAATGTGGAATCTTCCTCCTTTAATAAAAGGACCGTAGCGTTTTATTTCCACGCCGGCTTTTTGCAATTGGTCCTGCATTTCATCGGGGAATTTCCCCGAACCGAATGAATCAAGAAGCAGGAATATTTTCACCCGGCGTAATGCTGCCCGCAACAGTGCATTTGCAATGCGGGCGCCTGTTTCATCAGGTTCAAAAATATAAATCTGAAAATGAATTTCTTCTTTTGCTTCATCGATCAGACGTTCCATCTCAGCAAAGAAAACACTCCCGCTGCTGAGCAGTTTTACTGTTTCACCGGGTGAAAGAATTTGTTCAATGATCATTGGCCGGGTTACCTTTTGAAAACTTTATTTCAATTTCACAAAAGTGGATTAAAAATCCTTTGCAACATTCATTTTCTGTTTCCTCTAGTTGAAAATGATTTTTTAAAAGGGTGGTTGAATATTGAAAAAAATCATGTAGGTTTGTTTCCGCTCAAAAGTTTATGCATGACAGGCAATGATGAACTATTTATTCAGTTGATGCTCATCTTTCATCAGAATGCAATGATGGCAATGGGTAAACTGAAAAACCCGGTAACCGACAAGGTGGAACGCAACCTTTCGCAGGCAAAGCAATCCATTGACATTCTTGAAATGATTAAGGAGAAAACCAACAACAACCTTTCGCCTGAGCTTTTGCGAGCACTGGAACACGCCCTTACTGAACTTCGACTCAATTACGTTGACGAAACCAATAAACAACCAACAACCACTTAAGAATTTACCGCATGGATAATGACTCTACCAAAGCTGATATGCAGGAACAAGGCCCTAAAAAAGGGATTGTAATTATTGTAATTGCAATATTGCTCGGCACAAATGGTCTTTTGCTATGGCAGTTCTTTGAAAAGAAGAACAGTCTGGATGATGCCCAACAAACAATTGTAACCACTACTGCCGAGAAGGAAGCGGTACAGGCCCAATTGAACCAGATCAAGACAGAATATGAAAAGGTAAAATCCGAAAACACCAACTTGCAAACGGAACTTTCTTCCAAAGATGAAGAAATCAAAGCAAAAGTAGCAGAGATCCAACGCCTGATTGCCATTGGCGGACCGGCTCAGATCGCAAAAGCAAAAGCAGAAATGGCGCAGTTGCGGGAAATGAATAACATGTACATGGCTCAGATCGATTCACTCAATAAAGTGAATACCATGTTGCAGGCGGAAAATCAAAATCTCAGCACTGTGCTCAATGATGAAAAAGGGAAAGTGCAAAGCCTGAATGATGTGAATAGCAAACTGGCAGGAAAGGTTGCTGCCGGCAGTGTTTTAAGGGCATTAAATATTAAAACCGAAGGGTTGCGTGCAAAAGGGAATAAATCAGTTGTAACCAACAAAGCAAAACAGGTCACGCAGGTTCGTACAAGCTTTCTTCTGCCGGAAAATAGAGTAATTGACCCGGGACCTGTTGATATATTTCTCCGCTTACTTGGTCCTGATGGTGCGGTTATTTCCAGTGATCAAGCTTCATTTGATAGTAATGGACAAGCTCTTGTTTACTCAATGAAGCAGTCAGTCGAATATGCAAACGCTGATTTGCCTGTGCAAGCTTTATGGACAACAGGAACTGCTTTGGTAAAAGGAAAATACACTGTAGAAATATATCATTCCGGAAACCAGATCGGTAAATCTACAATGGACTTGAAATAAGTCTAATTAATGATTGAAAATATTTTGCGAGGGCTGAAGAAATTCAGCCCTTTCTTTTTTGATAGTCATTTGATGTATTCGCAGGCGATCACATCGTTCACTTCATTCCAGGAAATGTAGGTGCCCAATAAAAATGGATCTCCTTTTTTCCGGAGTAGTGTTCCGAATTGTGAAATTGAATCAGGGAATTTTTCAAGCCATTCATTTTGAATGAGCAATAATCTTGGTTGCATTAGTGTTTCAAGCGCCAGGGTTCTGTTACGCACATTATCCTGATCATGCGGAATGGCTTTGATATTTTCTGGATCTATTGCGGAGAACATATAGGAGTTCCAATAACTGCCGATAATTCCAACGGGCTGAAGAGAATCAAGCATTGGAAAATTTTTAACCATCGGAGAAAGTTTTTTCGGGAAGTAACTTTCATACAGTGAACTCGCAACGGAAGAAACCATAACAATGGAAAGCGAAATGATGATTGCCGGCCTGATCTCAATTGTTTCAAGTTTCATCAGTAAAAAAAGCACAAAAGAAAGGTAGGCTCCACCAAAGTACCGGACAGGTACATCTGCAAGAAGGACCTGCTTTGAAAACATAAGCAACAAAATTCCAAATGCCGATTGCCATAAAAAGAAAGTCCGGAAAAAATTTACGGGAAGTTGCTTTTCATTTTTTCTCCGTAGCCGAAGAACAAATGCGATCAGGAAAACAATGACTGAATAAAAATAAATAGATTCTGTTGGCTTTCTTAGCAATTTGAAAGAAACAAGAACTGAGTTGATAAGTGAAGCTATCGTTGTCAATAATTCGCCGGGATCATTGAGGTCTGATTCAGTATAAACAGTTGTATGTGATGCATTGATTTTTGCATACAATATAAAAAGAACTCCTGCAGCAAACCATGCAATGCAAATGATACAATTCTTTAATGTAAACAAACCGTGCATGCCTTCGGGCAACAACTCCGTCATTTTCCTTTGGAAAATTGCAGGCAGAATGATCAGAAAGGCAAGGAAAAATACAGGAATGATGCCGAGATCAAGTACCCAAACATTGAGCAGCATAAAAAAAAGTGAGAATGAAAAGAACAGGCTTTTTCGCTTTTCAGAGTTGATGGATTTGCTTAAAAAATACAATCCCGTCATGAATAGGCTAAACTGAACACCAAACTGGTATAAAACAAATTCAATAAAAAAATGCGAAGGAAAAAACCATGCAACAATGAGTGCAAGCCGGAAAAATGGTTTTCGGACAAAATGAAAGGATGACATCAATCCTGCAACCAGCAATAGATAGTGAATGACAGAAGAGGTAATTAGCGGACCTGAATGAAAGAACGAAATAAAAAAATGAGCGATCATCATTTCCAGTGTTCCACCACGATCCTGTCCCCAGCAATAAAGATCTTTTGGAAAATGATAATCATACGACATCAGCACAGCGAGTGCAGCATCAGCATTGAAGAATGGATAATAGCTGTAGGAGAAGGAGAAAAAGGAAAACAGGATTAGCGCAACAATGGCTGAATAATAAAACAGATTGAATGAAAAGGGTGTTTGGGTTTTCATTTTGAACGTCTGAAATTTCAGCCGATGGAGCTATTAGTTAAAAAGAGGAATAATTGCCACAGGACTTACCATGATTTTTCGGAGTTCACGAATTAGTTCTTTAACAATATTAGTCTTTAATTTTTTTACCACATAGGTACATAGAGCACATAGCGGGACTTTCGAAGGATTTCTATATGTCCTATGTATCTATGTGTTTCATTTTTTGTTCAATAACAACATTGATCTTTAATTTTTACCACATAGGTACATAGCACATAACCGGACTTTAAAAGAATCTGCGGCATTGTATTCTTAATACTTCTCTGCGTCCGGAGGCTTCAATCATTGTAGCATCTGTAGTTTAAAAGTAGGCCCTCACCTGCACCCCGCCTGTATGAATGGCTTTGTTCGTCTCGGATTTTCTTCCGTCATAATTCAGGCTCAGCTGGATGGAGTTTCCCAAAGAACGCTGTATGGAAGCATTCCACGTAAAATTTTTTCCGATGCGCAATCCTTCGAGCATTTCATAGGCAAGGGAAGAATTTTCATCTGCATTAAACGCAATTCCTATGTAACTAACTTTTGCAGAGATGGTTCCCGCACCCGGGCTGTTGTATTTCATTTCTATGCCCAGGTTGTTCGCCTCTGCCTTTTCTCCTGTTGTGCCTGAAATATTTTCCTTAACGTAATACTGGTATGAGATCGATGTGCGGAAGGAATTTCCGGGCTGAATGTTGAGTTTTGGTCCAGCCTGGTTGCTGATGAGATGGTAGTTGCGCGAAGGAAAGAATTCCGAACCATTTGTTTTGTCATCGTGTTTGTAGTTGACAGTGATGAGCAGCAGCCTTGAAAGATTCCAGCGCGCATTTCCTTCGTAAGATGTGATGGTCCGTGTTTCAAAACCATTGATGAGAAGTGTTTTGCTTTCATTCCGCATCACAGTAGCGTCCAGACCAAAAGTAACTGCAGAGCGGTTGAAATAAAGGGTATTGCGGTAACTGGAATTGGTAGAGATCAATGTACTGTCGCCTACCTTTTGATCAAATGGATTCAATGCCCTGAACACATCTTCTTCCTTGGTCTTCTTATCAAGCCGCACAGACAGTGTGTTTGAGAACCTTGAAATAAATGGCTGCCTTCCCTGGAATGATTTGTATGCAGCGGCCGGATTGATGTTCAGCACTTCATTGAATTGATTGGACCGCGTGCTGATGTACTGATTGGTAGGGGTGAATACTTTGATGTAGTTGGCTTCATTCGGAAATGGACCGATTTCAAATTCATCAAGATCCTTAACGCCATTGTTGTTGTCGTCATTGCGGTAAATATAAGTGCCCTGACCTGCAGGAACGAGCAGAAAATAATATTCCAGTTTTCGCTCCTGGCCAGTTCCGATTTCATAAAAAGTGGTTGCACTGAAAACTCCTTTCCAGAGGGAAAGACTGTGATCAATTCTGTTCAATAATGTTTTGGCTGCAGCTTGCTGAGTGAGCGTAGAGTCTATTACTTTTAAAACCCTGTAAGTCGAAAAGATCCTTAGCTGGTGATTTTGGTTTTTAGTAAAAGCCGCTGTCGCATTTATTTCATCCGATTCGGTCGCAGGACTGAACCTGTTGTTACCAACGCCATCATCATACCTTTTTTTATAGATCACGCCGAACTGATTTTTCAATGAATCTTTTGTATTCACGTATCCGGAAAATTCCCTGAATGCAAAACTGGATACCGTAAGTGAATCACCGGCGAGATTTTTAAATTCATTGTGCTCAGTATTTTCTTTAACGCCAAGGATCAGTTTCCAGATGCCGCGGTTGAGATCGACGCTGTGCTTGTAGTATTGTGTTTTTACGTTTGCGCCTTTTGTATTCAAAATGCCGGCAGATGAAGTGAGATTGAACTTCGCTATCGTTGCATTGAACCCTGTCGAATGAAGCAGTCCGTTGAAATCACTCCCTTTCTGAAAGCTTTTCAATTGGTACATGAGTAATCCGAGCGTTCGCTTGGTTAATGTTACCTGACCTGATGCAATGTGTTCATCATGATAAACAGAAGTGGTTCCCAGATTCCAGTCCCGCTCAAACTCCACATTACGGAATCGTTCAATTTGTTTAAAGTCGCGGTTTACAAATTCATAATTGAAATCGGAAGCGAGTTGCCAGCCTTTTAAAGAGTCGCCGGTTAATGGAATGATATTCTTGTAGTAGGCTTTTCCTGCATAGCCAAGGTCATTCCCCAGATCTCTTTTTGAGAAAAGGTTAATGTTGTAATTGCTCATTGCTACTTCAAACCCGGCCAGGTTATTTTTAGAGATCTTCACGTCTGTCCCCAGCGTGAACATTTGTTGCTTCTTTGGGGTAATGAGCAATCCTACCGGCGCATAGGTTCCAAAGTGTAAACCATTCAGAGGTTCTATCCATTTGAAGACCCTGCCATTCACGCCGCTGCTGTCCTGGATGTAATCGCCGTTTCCCTGTCCGACATTTGAAAATGTAACACGCCAGTGGGCGCTGTCAGAAGAATAAACAAATACACCCGGGTAGGTTCCGAACGAAGTGGTACTGTCAATTTTATTGTAGCGGATTTCATCAGCATTAAATTCTACGCTGTCGGAGGTAGAATAAAATGCATCCTGTATGCTGTCGCCGGCATTTGCCATCACAGATTTCTTTGCGCTGTCAAGGTCAATCAGCAACGGCTGGTTTTTGCTATCCTGTTCTGAATAGGCACTGAATTTTATTTTTACTTTTTCACTTTCAATTTCATCATTCAGAAAAAGCAATGAGCGTGCGTAGCTCTTCTCTGAATATTCGAACTCCACGCTGATGCGCGATTCTTTGGTGATCATTCGCCTGGCAGTAAATGTAAGTTCTGCAATGTTGTAATCAATGATGTAATCATATTGCAAGCCACGCTTCATCAGTTGTCCGTCAATGTAAACTTTCTCCGTACCTGCAAGGATGATGATGAACGATTCATTGTTGCTGCCGGTCAGGCGGTAAGGTCCCTGGTTGCCTTCCTGTGCAGTAATCGTATTGCGCGCAAATTTTCCTTTGGAAACAGCAGCGCTAACAGTAACACGGTTAACTATTTTTGGCGTTCCATCAGCTTTCTTACTCAGTGCAGAGATATTTGAAAAAACCCCTCCCTGTCCTTTCTTAAAAAAATTCATGAAATAGCTGTCGGGGCGCTTCAGCTCAAAGTCACCGGCAATGAGTTTGTTGTTGTCGTTGTAAAGCTGGATAAAGACCTTGTCGAAGTCCTGGAGTTGCTGTGTGTTTCCTTCGGGCTGGACAGGAATATTTTCATCGGTGATTGCAGCAAGGATGCTTACCTGGTCATTAAGTTTTCCGGAGAGCTGAAGATTTAAGCTTGAGTTTACAAATACATCCTGGTTATTCCCGAACGTCACACCACGCGAAATGCTTCCTGCTTTCTGCAATCCTTCATATTTAAAAAATGACGGCTGAGATTCAGAGGGATTGTAGATGTACTGATTGAAACCTGAGGCGGAGGGCTTCGAAAGGAACGATGCGTCTTTGTGTTTAACACTTTCAGCAAATGAAAAAGCAAAAGCACGGTAATGGATCTCAATGCTGTCAGAAAAAATGTTTTTGAAGGCATCCGTGTTTTTATTCCAGATAAGGACTGATTTTACGGCATCTACCGTAAACGCTGATGAATCCAGAATGCCATGGCTTCTCAGAGCGAAAAATGAGTTCGGTACAATGCTAACTGAATCCAGTAAAATGGTATCAGGCTCTGTAGAAATATATTTCATGCGCAGGTTGCTCATCTGCGATAGAGAAAGAAGGGGAATAAGAATAAGAAATACTGCAGGAAAAAATCCGCGCATCACAGCTTAATTGTCGTTTGTTGGTAAAAGTAAACGTTATATGCTGTAATGCATTTTGGGTCAGTGGAATATATTAACCCTTCAAGCGAAAAAAGTAATTCGCTATTCGTATTTTGGTAGGATTTAATTCGTAATTCGGTGAGATAGCCACTTACTCAGGCTTTAAAAAATAATTCGGATACCTTTTGAAATGATGTTCTTTCACCATCTCCGTTAGCCTGGTGCGGAGTTCTGCCACATTGGTTTTATTTGTTGCAGAGATAAAAACGCAGTCCGTTTGCAACTTGCCGATC
This sequence comes from uncultured Flavobacteriales bacterium, assembly GCA_964356415.1. Classification (GTDB taxonomy): domain Bacteria; phylum Bacteroidota; class Bacteroidia; order AKYH767-A; family 2013-40CM-41-45; genus JAPLDB01. The sequence continues at coordinate 13,198 of CAYHHK010000022.1, read as the reverse complement.
CATGTCCTTTTCAGCTCTTCCAGAGAGACATTTTCTTTGGTGGAAGGGGTGAGGTCATCCTCCTCTTTTTCGGTAAATGAATAGGCGTCGATTTTATTAAAAACCAGGAGCGTTGGTTTTTCTGCTGCATTCAGTTCGACCAGCATCTCATTCACTACATGCAGTTGTTCTTCAAACTGCGGATGGGAAATGTCGACAACATGCAAAAGGATATCTGCCTCACGTACTTCATCCAGTGTAGATTTGAAGGATTCAACAAGATCATGCGGCAGTTTGCGGATGAATCCCACTGTGTCAGAAAGCAAAAAAGGAACCTGATCATACACAACTTTGCGAACCGTAGTATCCAGCGTTGCGAATAATTTATTTTCTGCAAACACATCACTTTTGCTTAGCAGGTTCATGATGGTGCTCTTACCAACATTTGTATAGCCTACCAGTGCAACCCGGATCATTTCACTTCGCTGTTTGCGTTGCGTGATGCTTTGCTTGTCAATTTTTTTCAGCTGCTCTTTCAGTTTGGCCAGCTTGTCGCGAATAATCCGCCTGTCGGTTTCAATTTCCGATTCACCGGGACCACGCATCCCGATTCCTCCGCGTTGTTTTTCTAAGTGCGTCCACATACGTGTTAACCGGGGCAGTAAATATTGGTACTGTGCCAGTTCTACCTGTGCCCTGGACTGCGCTGTGCGCGCACGTTTTGCGAATATGTCAAGAATGAGATTTGTGCGGTCTACCACCCTGCAGGTAAAGCCATCAGTGATCAGCGGATCAGGGTTGAGTGTTTTTTCAATGTTTCGAATTTGTGTTCCGGAAAGTTCATCATCGAATATGACGATGTCCACATTGTGTGCTTTTACATAGTCGCGGATCTCAGTAAGTTTACCGCTGCCGATAAATGTTTTCGGATCGGGATGATCAAGTTTCTGGATGAAACGCTTCAGTGTTTTTGCTCCGGCTGTTTCAGCCAGGAATTCCAGCTCATCGAGGTATTCGTTTAACCTGTCTGCATCCTGTGTGCGCATAGAAACGCCAATGAGTATGGCTGTCTCTTTTTTCTTTTCAGTGCTAATTGATTTCTGTGCCAATATTTTTAATTCCTCCGGATAATTTCTTAATATTTTGTCTTGCTTTTCAATCTTCAAATCTCCCCATCTTCACATCTTCAACCCCAACTACTTCCTCAGCGTTTGCACATAAGCACTTACTGCAATGATCTCTTCTTCATTCAATGTTTTGCCGAAGGCCGGCATTCCGGCTTTTGAGTATGGCCAATTTCCCGGAGTTCCTTCTCGAACACGGATTTCAATGCTTGTCTGATCCATACCTGAAAGAGTCAGGTTAGTTGCATCGCGGTACATTTTCATTCCGTCTTTGCCGTGGCACATTGCGCAATTGGCGATAAAAGTTTTGACTCCAAGTTTTGCATCGTCATCTGCATCGCCCACTACTTCAACCTTGGTTGGAATAAAGGGTTTTTTCTTTGCGGCTTCTCCCAATCCATATGCGCCAAGAATCAATACCAGCGAAAGAAGTGAAAGTAATTTTTTCTGCTTTTTGAAAGCCACGATTGAAACCGGGATAGATACAAAAACGAGTATGAGTTTAATGACGATAAGCATTTTAATGGCTCCGAGAATAAAGAGCAGCCAGATCCCAGTAACCAGGAAGAGGGTGCTGATGATCATTTCGGGCACCTTTGTAATACGAACCATTTTTTCCAGCATCTTTTTATTTGCCAGAAGCAGAAATGTTTTGACGATATACAATAGCAGGAAAAGCTGTACGGTGACCAGGTGGAGGGTGGCGAGTGTGGATGAGCTCATAAATTGGATTTTGCGTAAAAGTAGGAAATGGAAATGTTATTTAGGTTTAGGATTTTGGATATTCCTTTTATAGATTTTCTCTCAGAGTCGAGAATATTCTTCTGCACTGCTTGCCATGATTTTGAAATTCTCGAGATTTTTTTTTGCCTTTTGATATCTTGTTTCAATCTCATTCCATTCTACATTGCAAATCGGTCGCATTTTTTTTTTAATCGGTTATTTCAACGAGATCGGAGTCGGTGTTTAAAATTGCAATCGCTTCAGGAAGCCGTTTAAGAAAAATTGTTTTTAGATATTCATTTGAAGTATTACCACAGGTGAGCCAGATAATTTTCGGTGGTGAGTTGAATTTCTGGACAAGTTCCTGGAAATCTGAATCCTTTGTAATGATTATTGTTCCTGTTTTTCGGGCTGCAAAAAATATCTCTTTGTCTGATGAATTTCGCAATCCTAAATCGCGAACATGCCTGCAGTCTAATCCTAAAGTTTCAGTAATCCATTTTACAAGAAGCGGAGAAAGTTGCGCATCAAGCCAAACCTCAGTGTTCATGCTGCTTTCAAAACGGGATGGTTAAGCCGGGTAGAGGCATAGGTCAAACAAGCCCTAATGTCATCTGATTCCAGGTCGGGCAATTCTTCAAGCACCTGTTGCTGTGTAAGTCCGTTTGCGAGTAAATCAAGAACATCAGATACCCGTATTCTCATTCCCCTGATGCAGGGTCGACCCCCGCATTGTTCAGGGTTAACCGTAATGCGATTTTCTAATTCAGCCATAGTTTTATTGTGCTATTTCATTTACGAAGATAAACCTTTCGGGCCGTTATTGCAATAGGTAGATATGAAAGAATCTAAGAAAGAGATCAGTCCTTTACAAATTTAGACCGGTAAATCGAATTATCGATACTTAATTCAACGATGTACATGCCGGGAGAAAGATGTCGACAGTCCACAGTCCATCCGCCAAAGGACGGATTCACCTGAGCGAACAGTCGACGGTCGACTTCCGCAAAAACTATTTCACCAAGAACATTATAAATTGAAATTTTAATGGCTGCTCCGCTTGTGATCCCGAAAGCTATCGGGAGTGAATTGTGAATTATTAACTTTTCACTTACCGGATTCGGGAAAATTGCCAACTGTCTTTTGCCAACAGCCGATTGCGCTTCAGCCAGAACATTGAAGATTGCCGCTTCCACTTCGCATCCGTTACTATCTGTTGCAACAACATTGTAATCTCCGCTTGCGGGTGCTACATAAAAATAATCACTAGCTCCATTGATTATGTTACCGTTAAAATACCATTGATATGTACCAGCACCCGAAATTGCAAAAAGCGTATCGCCGTTTTGGGTGATTGATTGGGATGAGGGAGAAGGATAAACGGTTATGTAATTGGAGAGCAATAAAGTATCGCTTCCGTTTGCATTGCTTGCAATCAACTGAACATCATAATTGCCGGGATTCGCATAGCAAATATTTGTGGGGTTGGTGGCTGTGCTGGTATCGGGTGTGGCACCAGGGAAGGACCATTGGTAGGTGGTGGAATAGCTTGAAAGATTAATGAAGTCGACGCAAGAGCCGGGACATACCTGGAAATAAGATGAAGTAAAAAGAGAAACAGCATTTTGAACCAAACATACATCGGATTCAAATATTGAAATAGAGGTCACAAAAGGATTAAAGGGATTTATTATATATCCACTATCTAACCCCCCAAATGAATTTACTGTTACGGCAATATTGATTGGATTCACTAATAAGGTTGTATCAAAACAGCCTACCTCTCCATTGCTGTTAGTTTTTATTAAAGTAGTGTTATATGGGAAACCACCATATCCTATTTCGGCATACCCATCATCCAAAGTTTGAATAGCACTAGATGGAAATGTAAAACTGTTTAATACATAATTTTTCGACCATTCAATATTTCCTAAGCTATCAGTTTTTATTAATCCGGTCTGGCAATATTGACATGGGTATTCTGGTTCCCAGGTAATAATAAAGCCACTGTCAGATGTGACACTTAAATCAAAAAATTCGCCAACTATTGCAGGACCAATATATAATTTACACCAGAGCACATTTCCACTGCTATCTGTTTTAAGCATATATGGCCAAAATACATTGGAGGTGTCAGAATCCCAAACTCCTACTATTGCAAATCCATTGTCTGGACATTTTTTCATTGACCATTGAGTCATTCCTAATGAATGCTCGAGATTATAGGTCTTTGACCAGATCAAATTACCATTGTTGTCAAATTCAGAAAGAGAAGTGCCTGGAAGAGTACCAGACATCACCATAATATTTCCATTGGCAGTTATTTCAGCGTCCATTCCGATTTCAGTATCGCTGGTGCCAAGCGTTCTCGACCATAATGTATTTCCAGAGGTATCGGTTTTAATAATGTAAATATCTCCGTCACCTGCACCAAAATCATATGACCTGCCAACCAACAAATAATTGCCGTCAGTGAGTAGTGTTACCGACATCCCTACATTCTGGTTGATTGAAGATCCTCCGTAACAATTTCCCCAGATTATATTTCCCATACTGTCAATTTTCATGAGAATTTCCCTGTATGAATTTGTTGAGCCACCAATTCCCGAAATTATGTATGAGTTGTTTTCAACAGCTTCGATGTCCCGAAAGAACATCCTGTTGGCAGTTTCGATATATACTTTTGACCACAGAACATTTCCAAAACTATCTAACTCCGCAATACATCCCCTGTCAAAATTTCCGGCAGTGTCGGCATGCATTAACAGTAAATACGAGCCATCTGCTTTCTGTAATATCTTTTCACCCCTCAATTGATAGATTGAATGAGAATATGTTTTTTCAAATGTAATTTGTTGGCAATAGGATCGCTTGTGAAAAATGACACAGAAAATAATAAGTAAGATTAATATTTTTTTCATTGAAAAAATGAATAGCCATTGGAATAAACCTCCGGCTTGATTAGGGTTGGATATAAGCAATTCAGGCCCTCCAATATTTATTATCTCAAAGATAGAAAACTAAACCGTAATCCATGTTCTATAACATTCATTCTGCGAAATCATCTACCTTTGTAAAAACATTAGTTTATGAAGCATCTCATCCAGATAGAAGACAAAACAAAAACCGGCAGGCACCTGCTGGGCGTAGTGCAAACTCTTTCAGAACAGAATAAATGAGTGATTATTATTGAAGAGGAATCGGATACGGTTCCGTTTGAAACTTTTGCGAGAGAACTGAGAGCAGCTTTAAAAAAACGACTTACGAAAAAGAAAAAGTAGCGGTATGAAGGTTTTGATTCGAAGGGCGGCGTTACGCACTGTGGAACAATTGGCCGCTTACAAAACCGACGAAATAAAAATGCCTGCAACTGCTTTGGCATATACCGAAGAACTAATTGAATTCGGAATGTCGCTTGGTAAATACTACAATTCCTATCCGTTATGTAACGACAAAAAACTTTTAGCACAGGAACTATATTGTGCAACCTTCGATAAGAAATGGGTGTTCGTTTACAGGATTGGTACAAGTAGTGTCATTATTCAACGGATCGTTTGGGGAGGAAACGTAAAATGAAACCTGTGGATTATAGGGGGTTCAATCATTAACTATTTTCTCAAGGAAAACGACCCCATCTTCTGGTTGACCAACTATTTGTTATTTTATCTGAAACAATCCTACCCGGCTGAACTTTAAATTCTTTTATCCCCCCTAAATTTCGGTGATTTTTAGTCAGTTAGTCATTTAACAATCAATTCAATTTATTGATATTTTATAGATATTAAATCATATAAATTGATAATATAATCTTTTCCCTTTGATAATTAACACAATACCCTCTTAACCAAAAATTCCTATTATAACGGTTTTAAAGGTCGCCTCCGTTTATTAACTTTGAACCACTTGATCACCCTTATGCAGGACGCAAAAACCATGACTTCATCTTCAGAAAAAAATATTTCCAGGCCCATCCGTGTGCTCATTGCAAAGGTTGGATTGGACGGACATGACCGCGGCGCAAAAGTGATTGCATCATTTCTTCGCGATGCAGGCATGGAAGTGATTTATACCGGCTTGCGCCAAACGCCGGAGATGGTAGTTAACGCTGCATTGCAGGAAGACGTGGACGTGATCGGCATCAGCATTCTTTCCGGCGCACACAATACCGTGTTTCCGAAAATCATTGCACTGATGAAAGAGAAAGGCATGAACGATGTTTTATTAACAGGCGGAGGAATTATTCCTGGTGATGATATGAAAAAACTGAATGAGCTCGGAGCAGGAAAATTATTCGACCCGGGAACAAACACCGATGAAATAGTAAAGTACATTAAAGAAGAAGTGCAGAAGAGGAGAAATTTTTAAAATAAGGTTCACGCCAAGGCGCAAAGCACGCCAAGAAAAAAAATGTATTTGGCTTGGCGCTCTTGGCGTCTTTGCGTGACATCAAAAAAATATGAATAAAACTGAAATAAAAAATGCAGGTTCCGAAACCACAAACTCCTTCCAGAATATCCTGGCCGAAGTCGAAAACAGCATCCTGAAAATCACCATCAACCGTCCCGACAAACTGAATGCACTGAATCATCTTACCATCCAGGAAATCGGAATGGCAGTTGAAATTGGTGCGAAAGATTCTTCAGTAGTTGGAATTATCATCACAGGAATGGGTGACAAAGCATTTGTTGCCGGCGCTGACATTTCTGAATTCGCAAGCTTTAGTCCGGAAGAAGGAAAAAAGCTCAGCACCGACGGACAAAAAATTTTCCGCAGTATTGAGCTTTGTCCTAAGCCAGTGATTGCTGCCGTGAATGGATTTGCTTTAGGCGGAGGATGCGAATTGGCCATGAGTTGCCACATGCGTATTGCCAGCGACAATGCAAAATTCGGTCAGCCGGAAGTGAAGCTGGGATTGATACCCGGTTATGGTGCTACTCAACGAATGGTTCAGTTAATTGGAAAGGGGAAAGCAATGGAGTTGCTGATGACAAGCGATATGATTGATGCTGCAACAGCACACCAACTTGGACTTGTAAATGATGTTACAACCCGTGAATTGCTAATTGAAAAGTGTAAAACGATTATTAATAAAATTGCTGCAGTAAGCCCGGTAGCTGTTGCAGGCATTGTTAAATGTGTAGATGCCTATTATGAACCCGGTGTTGATGGATTTAATTTTGAGGCAGAAGAATTCGGAAGATGCTTTGCAAAGGACGATGTAAAAGAAGGCGTCTCTGCCTTCCTCGAAAAACGCAAAGCAAATTTCAAAAGATAATGTATTGGATGAATTCGAAATTCGAATATTCGTATCTGATTCGTTATTTGTACTTAGTAAATTCGTACCTATTCGTACTTAGTAAATTCGTATGTATTCGTACTTAGTAAATTCGTAAGCTTTCGTTATTCGTACTCGGTAAATTCGTACATGTTAGTAATTATTAATGGCAGCAACATATACTTTAACCGGAAATAAATTGGACCTGAATTATGAAAATTGCAACAAACCTGAACAAAAATGTGTTCTGCCTGGAAGGAGATTGGGAAAAAGACCTGCGTGACAAATCAAGTGTTTCAGCAGCATTAGACTTTCTGCATGCCAACTGCGGTATTGATTACATCCACAAAAATTGTGGTACAAAAGATAATTTGAAATATTACCTCTCTCTCTGGAAGCAGAAGAGGTATCAGAATTATACCATCGCTTACCTCGCTTTTCACGGACATCCTGAAGAAATAAAAGTGGGTAAAGAATACCTGAACCTGGAAGAACTTGCGGATACATTAAGTGCTTCCTGCGAGAATAAGATCATTCATTTTGGCAGTTGCAATACGCTGGATACGAATGAACGCAACATCAGTAAGTTCCTGAAAAAAACAAAAGCACTTTGCGTTTGCGGTTTTAAAAGTGATATTGATTTCCTTGAAAGTTCTGTTTTTGATATGCTCCTGATCCAAAAATTCCAGGAGTACAAAGACGTGCGTGCCGTTGACCGCGACTTGAAAAAGAACTACAGGAGATTGATCAACCGGCTGAATTTCAGATTTCAATACCAGTGAGTAGAAATGCGAAAGGGAGATGAGGAGAGTGGGAGATGGGGAGAATGGGAGATGATGAGAAGCGGTGAGTTGTAGCGGCGCTTCTCCATTTCTCCGATTCACCCCTTCTCCGTTTCTTTATTTTTTCCTCAGAAGTCCAATTGCCTTTCGCACTCCCTCAACCATCACATCAATCTCTTCCTTTGTGTTATAAAAAAGAAACGATGCACGTATAGTTCCCGGAATCTTAAAAAAGTTCATCACCGGTTCTGTGCAGTGATGTCCGGTTCGCACAGCAATCCCTAATGTGTCGAGGTACATTCCGGCATCGAGCGCATTTACTCCATCTATGATAAATGAAACAACACTTGTCTTGTTACTGGCTGTTCCGATCAGGCGTATCTCCGGAATTGTTCTCAGTTGATCGCTTGCGTATCGCATAAGTTCCTGTTCGTAAACTGAAATAGCTTTCCTGTCGAGCGACTGCATGTAATCAATTGCCGCGCCAAGCGCAATCACATCTGCAATATTTGGAGTGCCTGCTTCAAACTTAAACGGCACGTCATTGTAGGTTGTTTTCTCAAAACTAACTGAGCGAATCATTTCTCCGCCTCCCTGGTATGGCGGCATGTCTTCGAGCAGATGCAACTTTCCATAAAGACAACCAACACCTGTAGGTCCGAAAACCTTATGTCCGCTGAAAGCAAAGAAATCGCAATCCATTTCCTGCACGTCAATTTCACTGTGTGCTATGGCCTGTGCTCCGTCTATGAGAATAGGGATATAGGCCTCACCCCGGCCCTCTCCCCGTCCGAACGGATGTTCATCCGGGTGGGCAAAGGAGAGGGAGAAGTTTCGTACAAGCCTTATTATTTCCTGTATTGGATTAATGGTTCCTAGAGAATTGGAGGTATGAACAACAGAAACAAATTTTGTTTTCGGAGAAAGCAGTTTTATAAATTCGTCCAACAATAGTTCTCCATTCTCATTCATCGGAATCACTTTCAGTACAGCATTCTTTTCTTCGCACAACATCTGCCAGGGCACAATGTTGCTGTGGTGTTCCATGGCTGACACGATGATTTCATCGCCGGAAGAAATACTTTTTCTGCCCCACGTTGCAGCAACAAGATTGATACTTGCCGTGGTGCCTCCGGTGAATATGATTTCCCTTTCGGAAGATGCTTGCAATAGGTGCTGCACCTTCACCCTTACTTCGTCAAATGCCTGCGATGCTTTCTGGCTCAGGTAGTGCACGCCACGGTGAATATTGGCATTGTATTCTGCGTAATAATTTACAAGTGAGTCAATTACCACCTGCGGCTTTTGTGAAGTGGCCGCATTGTCAAAGTAAATCAGGGGTTTGCCATAAGCCGTTTGGCCCAGGATCGGGAAGTCCTTCCGCCATACTTCAACACGTGGATTGAAAGCTATCTTGTTCGTTTGCACCGTCATAAATCAATTGAAGCGCAAAAGTAGCTAAAATGAAGGTGGCTTTTTTGTCAATATTTAGCATTCAATATTTGCCATATGTCGTGGCTTCTTTTACTTTTGCCACCCCTTAAACAAAACAGGGGAAAAACGGGGGGGAATTGTATTGCATCAGTAACTAATTATAACAACCAGAGAGAAATGAAAAACGATCTTGAAAACGGAAGTAAATTCTACAACGATGTACTTTCTTACTTCGATAAGGCAGCGGCATTCACCAATTTCGAACCGGGTCTTCTTCACCAGATAAAAATCTGCAACAGCATTTACAAAATGTACTTTCCGATTGAGATAGAAGGTAAGGTTCAGGTAATAGAGGGAATACGCGTACAGCACTCGCACCATAAGACGCCAACCAAAGGAGGTATCCGTTACAGCGAATTTGTAAATGAAGATGAAGTAAAAGCCCTTGCTACGCTCATGACTTTCAAATGTGCAGTAGTAGATGTTCCGTTTGGCGGAGCGAAAGGCGGCATTAAAGTGAATCCGCAACAATTTACCACGCGCCAGATGGAGCGCATCACACGCAGGTATACAACAGAATTGATCAAGAAAAATATGATCGGACCATCTGTAGACGTACCTGCTCCCGATTACGGAAGCGGCTCGCGTGAGATGGCATGGATCGCAGATACCTATGCTACTTTTAAATACGATGATCTGAATGCTCTGGGTTGTGTTACAGGTAAACCAATTGGCCAGGGCGGAATCCAGGGTAGAACTGAAGCTACAGGACAAGGTGTTTTCTTCGGTGTTCGTGAAGCACTGAATAATACTGAAGACATGAAAGCCCTTGGAATGTCGAAGGGAATTGAAGGAAAGAAGATCATCGTGCAGGGACTTGGAAACGTGGGATTTTATTCTGCAAGATTCTGCATGGAAGCAGGCGGACTCATTGTCGGTATTGCGGAACGAGAAGGCGGCATCTACAATGAAAAGGGTTTGAATGTGGATGATGTATTTAAGCACAGAAAAGAAACCGGTTCTATATTAAATTTCCCGGGAGCAAAAAATTATGCCGATTCAATGGAATTGCTTGAGGCAGAATGCGACATCCTTATTCCGGCAGCCCTTGAAAATCAAATTACGAAAGACAATGCGCCGCGCATCAAAGCAAAGATCATTGCTGAAGGCGCCAACGGCCCTGTTACAAAAAACGGAGAGACAGTTCTGAATCAGAAAAATGTGCTGATCATCCCCGATCTTTTCCTGAATGCAGGGGGCGTAACGGTTTCATATTTCGAGTGGCTGAAAAATCTTTCACACGTACGTTTCGGAAGAATGGAAAAACGATTCCAGGAAATGTCAACAGGACACCTGATCACTGCCGTAGAAAACATCACCGGAAAAACGCTGAATGCAATTGACAAGAAAATTATTTCTCATGGCGCTGATGAAATCGACCTCGTAAGAAGTGGACTAGAAGAGACCATGATCTTTGCATACAATGAAGTTCGCGAAGTAAAAAAACAGAATCCGAAAATCGAAGACCTGCGCACAGCAGCATTTGTAAGCGGAATTAACAAGCTTGGCGTTTCTTACCAGGCCCTTGGAATTTTCCCATAGGTCTGTAACTCATCAAAAACACGAAGCCTTTCTGATTAAAATCAGGAAGGCTTTTTCATTAACAGATCAACCAATATTGATTGGCGATAGAATTGATATTGCTTTAAACTTTGTGACTTAGTGCCTTGGTGGCATTCACCTCCAATGTTATTGCTTTCAGGGCTATCGGAATTAAGTCACAGCGCATCATAAATAATAAATGAAACCTGACGGACTATCCTCAATCCGGGGTATTGACTAAAACGGATGCGTCATCGCCATCATGTGTATGATGGAAGAATAGACAACTGAAATAAAGAGCGCCTGAAATACGATCTTCTTCACGCGACTCTTGTCCTGCTGCTGATCTTCTTTGCATTGCACCTCTTCAAGATTTCCAAGTTGTTTGAAGTTTTGCAAATGAAAAAAACCAAAAATGATACAGAAACGGTATTTGATTTCAAGGTACAACACCATCATTGCGAAGGAAGATCCAATGAGTGCAAACCAGCAGAGCAGGGAATCACAATAGGCAAAACAGGAAATAGTAAAGCCGATCATGACTGCCGAAAAGAAAACAAGAAATTTTTTTCTGACAGAAATCTCGCGCTCGCCAATATTGCACGTTCCGGGCTTATATCCCTGGTCTGGATTCATTAATGTTCAATAATATCCTTGTGAAACACCCTTTACGGCAAAAAGTTCACAGAAGTCATTCCTTATTCGAAGCGGGTATTCCCGGAATTGGCACCACACCTGCCATATCGCCGATCACATTGATCAATTGTTTGTCACTTGATAGAACAATCTTCGAATTGTTAGAAAGGGCTGTTTCGACGGCCTGAAGCTTGCGGAGGAGTTGTGCATTCCCTACAAAGTACTTTTCTGCAGCCTCGTTCACCAGCGCAATAGCCTGTGCTTCGCCCTCAGCAGTGAGGATATTTGCCGTCTTAATTCCTTCCGCCTTTTTGATCTCTGCACGTTTTTCTCCGTCAGCGCGGGTTTCAACAGCAGTTGCAAAATCAATGGCAGCCATTTTTTCATTCTCAGCTTTTACGATCTTATTCATCGTTTCCTGCACGTCTTTCGGCGGGTCAATTTCTTTCAGCTCCGTACGAACGATGTCGATTCCCCAATCCTTCGTTTCTTCAAGCAACGTAGAATAAAGGCTCTTGTTTATTTTTCCGCGTTCGCTGTTAGCACTCTTCAGCGTCATTGTACCAATGATATTCCGCAATGTGGTGCGGGCAAGGTTCACGATCTGGTAAGCGATGTTGTTTACGTTATACTGTGAATTTTTTACGCTCTCTTCGTCAGGTTTTATTCTGAAGTAAACCTGCGCATCCACACGCGCATTCAAATTATCAAAGGTGATGATCTCCTGACTTTCTGCATTGATCATTTGCTCAGTGGTGTTGATCTGATACATGCGGTCAATGAAAGGAATAATCCAGTGAAATCCGGGACTTGCAAAGGAATTATACTTACCAAGCCGCTCTATCAGTCCGCGGTGTGTGGGGCGGATGATGCGCACACCAAGAAAAAAAATTACGATGAGGCCGATGATGATCGGTGTAAGAGAGAGTGTGGTTAACATAGAGGTTGAGTTTAGTGAAGGCGAAGATAGTTCTTAATGTGCAGATTTGCAGATTTGCAGATCAATACCCCTCCATTTATTTATTCTGCCGCTGGATTGGAGAATTCCTTTTCGTTTAGAGATTCCATGCAAACTTTCTTATTTATAATCCTTATTTTATTGTTTGTGCAGTCAAAACCAAAGAAGCAGTTTAGTTCCTTTCAATATTTCTAGAAATGGAATTACAACACATTCAAAGAAAAATTTATGAAATACACGGGCAAAGAGTAATGCTGGATTTTGACCTTGCTGAGCTCTATGAGATAGAAACGAAATATCTCAAAAGATCTGTGAGGGCAAACATCAAACGGTTTCCACCTGATTTTATGTTTGAGCTAACTAAATCAGATTGGAAAACTCTAAGGTGCAATTTTAGCACCTTAGAAAGTGGAAGGGGAAAATACCCGAAGTATTTGCCATATGCCTTTACCGAACAAGGCGTTGCCATGCTATCAAGCGTCTTAAACAGTGACAAAGCCATTGAAGTAAACATTGCAATTATGAGGGCATTTGTATTTCTCAGGCAGTATTCCCTCTCACATAAAGACTTAAACGCTATGCTCAAAGAACTTGAAACCAAATATGAAAGAAAATTCTTTGATGTTTATGAAGCCATCAATTACCTGCTGCAAAAAGACAAGCAGAAAATCCGGCAGAAGGAACG
>CAYHHK010000021.1:0-43933 GCA_964356415.1 uncultured Flavobacteriales bacterium | reverse complement strand
CCCTTGCTTGGCGTAGCATGTTGCTACGTCTGATTCCAATCTCTTTCATTTATTCCAAACACGCTTAAAAATATTTTTTTTGTCAATTATCTTGTGTCAGCGATTTTTGCACGAGGCTCATCTGGCGTTGCAAATAGTATCAGGTCAACCTCTGTGCTTGCACACACGCTTAATCCAGACCACAATACCCAATAAATTATGGAAGCGGCTGAGGAATATTTGTATAAATGTACTGTTAATTATTCCAGCAAATAAGGAATGGTTTTAGTTGAAATCGCCCAGCGAAGGGTGATTTGCTTCTCTCCATTATCTTTTGCAATGCAATCATAAAGCTGGTTAGCAATATCCTCAAACACAATCGTCGTGATAGCAAAAAAGAAATTAAACATTCCTAGTTCTCTTGACGAAATTTTACTATACATTTACATAGCTCCATTTGAAAAAATGCCATTGTTGGAAACTTTCACAAAAAAAAACTGGAGTAATGTAATATTGAAAAACAAAATCATAAGAAACTGAAAATCTTGTAACTAAGAAGCAACGCTAGTGAAACTCTAACATACAAAATCCATTATTATGAAAACAAAATTCAAATTCCTTATTGCTATTTTTTTTCTTTTCAACCCATTCTATTCTTCGGCTCAGTGTTTTGTCGAACCATCACTTATCGGGACTATTAACGGTACCACAGGTTTTGGAATTTCAGAATGTTCATTCACCGGATCCTTTCCTATGACGGTTCAGTATGCGGTCGCTAACTCGATAGGTAATTTTACATGGGGCATTTCTCCTGGAAATACTATAACAACTTTAGGGGTTGCAACCTGGACAAGCGCAGCTACTTCAGTTGTAGGAACGGATTTCATTTCAATTATTGATCTCAATAATTGCACAACATTTTTCTCTATTCAACGATGCTGCCCAATCACAGGACTTCACATTTTCGACTCTAGCATTGGTCAGGTGGTTGCAAGCGGTCAATTTACTGCAGCACAACTATATTTGAATGCCGGCTCTTGGCAATTCGATGGTGTCACCTTCACCATTGACGGTTATCTTGATTGCAGTAACAACAACGTAAATTTTGTCAACTGTATTGTGAAAATGGGTCCGGGCGCCGTAATTTATACCAACGCAGGAGGTTGGGGTACAGGCATTCCTAATTTACTTATTAATAATTCAACCTTTGAGGGAACTGGTCAGTGCCCAACTCATTCAGATTTCCCTCGCATGTGGAGAGGCTTTAGGCATGACAATGTTGCTTATTTCGAGATAATAAATCACTCAAATATTTACGATGCTCAATATGCAATACTGCTAAATCATGGCTTGGTTCTTCGGAGTTTCAATACGGATTGGCAGAGAAACTACATTAGTATTTTCGCGCCTCACGGAAACAATGGAAATTCTTTTTGGGATATAGGTGCTGGAATGCCTTCTATAATTGAAAGCAACACATTTGACGGGACAGTTCCATTAGCTGAAGATTTTTTTGGTCAGGCACCGGCAACACAGGACCATAAATCTTTGGCAGGAATTTATGTTAATGATTTAGTAACAAATCTTGTCACCAATCGCGCTATACCAACAAGCACAAGCGTTGGAACATTCAATTATTTTCATAACCTGAACATGGGCATTGTTGGTGAACACAGTGAAATGGATATTTTCAATTGTCACTTTGATAATATTCAGCCGGTCCCCGCATATCAGTCGGGGTTTCCATTCAGCGGTTCCGCTATTCATTCCGTCAATGCAAATATTAATCCGGTTACTCTCACTGTGGGCAACTTTGATGTTACCGACACAAGACATAATGAATTTTTAAATTGCTATGATGGTGTCACCCTTGTCAGAAATGTCAATGGCTCAATTATCAATAATACATTTTCAATTAATAATCCCACTCAGAATTATTATTCGGGCATTGGCAGTTGGGAAAATATCTCCCGCACTCTTAATTTTTCAAATAACACTTTTGATGTTTATCAGGGCGGATTTTTTGTCATTCAACCTACCGGAGCAGATTTGTTCATTAATAATAATCAGTTCAATCATACATTAATTCCTCCACCTTACTTACCCAATCCCGGTTCGGCTGTGGGCATTGCGGTTGCCTTCTATTTTCCTGCCGCACTTAATTTAGCAGGCATAAATGGGAACAATTTCCAAAACGGCAGAAACAATATTTACATCATCAATGCAGTCGGGAGTGCAAATCGAATAAACATGATTGGAAATACCATGCACTTTGATCTGCCTTTTTCTCAAATGACAGATCAGCATTATGGCATCTGGCTAGACAACGTTACAAACGCATGGGCTGAAGACAATACGATTGATCGCAACCTTCCAATACAATTTGCACCCACCTCATTCGATAAATTATTGCGCGGCTTTAATCTGAAAGATGTAACACGTAGCGATATACACACAAATAGTTGTTTAAACCTCGGTACAGATGTGCGGCTCGTTGGAAACTGTATCGATACCTATTTTGGTTGCAACTCTTTTTCAACTAGCGCACCTACGAGCGCGGTTCCTTACAACAAAAAAAGTTTCTTTCTCGATATTGCAATTATGAGCGATCAGGCACCCCCAAGCAACCTCAATGGAAACAGTTGGAACAATATTGATTTGGCTTTCGGCAGCGTAAATAGAGTTGAAGGAATGAATAACGGTTCCCCGATTAACTGGTATTTTGATGGGGCATTTGCATATGATCCTAATCCATTTAGTGTAAATCCTCCTTTTACTTTTAACCCCCAAATTACTTCAGGCACTCCATGCGATAATCATGAACCAAGGGATGAAGGCGGACTACACAACATTGTAAATAACGAGGTCACTTTTGATGAATACGCTGTTCAGTTCGATTATTCCGGTGAAAGTTACGCTTATGATGCGCTAAAGGAAGACGACTCTCTGAGAAATTCAAATTCTGATTTTATTGCTTTTTATGCAAATCATTCTACGAATAATATCGGCAAATATTCCGGTGCCAAAGACGATGCCCAGGTGCAGGATTGGGACAATGCCCTTGCAAAAATAAACTCGCTCATCAATCCCACCCAAATAGAGCAATACAAGCAAACAGCCGCTCAGATTGCCCTTGATGTGTTAAGAGATCATCGCAAACTCACCGCATCCGAAATAAATATATTAACTCCCATTGCTTACATGACGAGTTGGGAAGGTGGTGAAGCAGTATTTATTGCCCGTGCCTTGCTTCATATTGAAGTGGACGATCAGGAGCAGCATCTGCGGCTTGGCCGTCCTAATTCCGGAGAAGCAAAGGTTGGCTCATTGAGCATTTTCCCAAATCCTGTTAACAAAACTATTTACTTGCATAGTTCAGATGCTCTCGAAAATTCAACAGCCGAAATTTTTGATGTTTTCGGCAGAAAAATTTCTTCTGTAACTGTCTCGGTATCTTCCATTGATGTTTCTGCTTTATCGGGAGGAATTTATTGGTTGAAACTTAAAAGTATCTCTGGTTCACTGCACAACCAATCCTTTGTAGTAGTCAGATAAGTTCTGAAATCAAAACTCCGCACAAGAACGGAGTTTTGATTATTTACGTCATATGAAAAAGTATTGCTTCATATTCACTTTCTCTCTTTTAAATTTATCTCTTCATGCTCAACTTCAAAACTCTTTATGGTGTTTTGGAGATAGCGCAGGAATAAATTTTCAAAATCAATCTTTTTTTACAACAGCTGTAAAAAGCAGAGGAAGTTGCACAAACATAGCTGATTCATCCGGAAATTTGCTTTTCTATGCCTTCACAAGAGCGACAGTAAATGGAAATACAACTCTTGTTTATAATTCCCAAAATAACATCATGGCAAATGGAACAAACATTGTTGGTGAAGGATGGTATAATGAGTTGCTTATTACGCCTAATCCTGCCAGTGATAGTTTGTTTTATCTATTCTCAATTGGCATAACCGGAAGTAGCCAGTTTGGATTATTTTATTCAATAATCAATCCGTACTATAACAATTTCAATGGCATTGTAACTGCAAAAAACACAATGCTCTCAAATCATCAAATGTGCGATGGAGTAACAGCAGTTAAACATGGTAACGGAAGAGATTGGTGGTTAGTTGTAAGGCCAAGTAATGGAGTGGGTGGAATCCCGATGAATGATTTTTATTCATTCTTAATATCCCCTTCCGGAATTCAAGGCCCAATTGTGCAATCATTGGGCTCATTAGGTTCAACTAATGGAGGGGGGATTTCATTTTCACATTCCGGCAATAAAATATTTTTTGTCAATTGGAGAGGACTGATTGAGTTATATGATTTTGATCGTTGCTCAGGAGTTATCACCAACCCTGTCAACATTAGGCAGGAAAATACAGCAGCTCCCTACCCCTACTATGTTGGCTCTGAATTTTCAGCTAGTGATTCTGTAATGTATGTGTCTTCTACAGATTTGCCCTCTGTATTATTACAATACAATTTAACCGCAGCAAATATTGCAGGCAGTTGTGATACTATTGCTTCAATAAGTTACCCGACATACTGTGGTGGGCTATTACGCCTTGCACCTGATGGAAAAATTTACTGGAGTTCTTCATGGTATGACGGTACTCACTATAATTTTCCGTACCCTGATAGTACCTTCAATATGTACAACATGAACCTAAGCGTAATCAATCAACCCGAGTCCCTCGGCACTGCGTGCGATTTTCAACCTTTCAGTTTTTATCTCGGAGGTAAACGTACATACTACGGCTTGCCAAACAACCCCAACTACAATATGTCCGCATGGGGCGGTTCAATATGCGATACACTTGGTCTCCCTAATCAGGTCAGCAATATTCCAGTCTCATCCGGCAACGCACAACTAAATATCTTTTACCATTCCGGTTGGCAAACCGCTTTCATCAACGCACAAAACTTAACTGGCAAAAGCTATTCGCTTTCAGTTTTCAATTTAATGGGTCAAAAAGTTTTTGAAGAAAATGGCAATCTTTCTTCTTCTTACTTTACAAAAGATTTAAGCTGTTCTTCTCTCTCCAACGGCATGTACATCGTAACTCTGCAAATCGAAGATTCGACCGGGCGAACCGAAAAAGAAATTCTAAGCAAAAAGTTTTTGAAAGAATGAATGATAAAACATAATATTTTATTCTTATTCATTTGATTAAATTCAATTGCTTAGGCTCAACTCCAAAACTCGTTCTGGTGTTTCGGAGATAGCGAGGGAATAAATTTTTATAATCAAACTTCTTTTACAACAACGGTAAAAAGCCGGGACAGTTGTACAATCATAGCAGACTCTTCAGCAAGCCATCCCTTCTATGTATTTATATCAGCGAGAGAAATAAATACTACCCTGAGATTTCCATTTCAAAAAGTTCAGCAATATGCTTCTTCACCTTGCTTTTCACCTCCTCCATTTCAATTTCTCTTCCAAGTTCCTTTTGAAGTGAGGTGACTGCTTTATCCTCAATGCCGCATGGAATAATATTTCCGAAGTAACTCAGATCTGTGTTTATGTTAAATGCAAAACCATGCATCGTAATCCACCTCGAACAACGCACACCGAATGCCGCAATTTTCCTTGCCTTATCAGGATCTTCAGCATCCAGCCATACGCCCGTAAGTCCTTTAATTCTCCCAGCTTCAATATCATATTCTTTTAGTGTAAGGATGATCGCCTCCTCAAGGTAACGCAGGTATTTATGTATGTCGGTGAAAAAATTTTCAAGGTCAAGTATCGGGTAACCTACAAGCTGACCAGGACCATGATACGTTATGTCTCCTCCCCTGTTGATCTGAAAATATTCGGCATCATTATTTTTAAGCTGCTCCTCATTGATTAAAAGGTGTTTTTCCTTTCCGGATTTTCCAAGCGTATATACATGGGGATGTTCGCAAAAAAGCAGGTAGTTCGAAGTTTGAAAATCCTTACCTGATGACCTTTTTAAAAGTTTCTGATCGGCAATTTCCTTTAATAGCTTTTCCTGAAGGTCCCATGCCTCCTTGTAGGTGACCAATCCAAGATCCCTGTAAACAACTTCCTTATTCATCAAATTTATTCCAGAATCTGTCTGTACAATTGGCCCGCTTCGCCAAATAAAACCTTTTTAAATATTCAGAAGTATAACATGCCAATGAAACACATTTTATCTTCCATTTTGATTATCACCGTTCTGACGCTTCATGCAAATGTAGTTGAAAGATATTATTTCACCTCTGCAGGAAAAGCAACCTTCAAATCTGATGCACCCCTTGAGCTTATTTCCGCGACTTCAGAAGCGGTGACCGGAATTCTTGATCCCGTAAACCGCACATTTGCTTTTAAAATTCCTGTCTCTTCTTTCTACGGCTTTAACTGCGAATTACAACGGGATCATTTCAATGAGAAGTACATGCAAAGTGATAAATACCAATATGCCACTTTCACGGGAAAACTTCCTCATGATTATAATGAATTAAAAAAAGGAATGCAGGCGCTGAAAGTTTTTGGTATTTTGAAAATTCATGGAGTACAACGGGAAAGATCAATACCTGTGAACTTGTTTATGGCAGACCAGGTACTTGTAATCCGATCGGCATTTACTATTCTACTGGAAGACCACAACATCGATGTTCCTAAAGTGCTTTACAGCAAAATCGCATCTGAAGTAAACATTGAAGTCAATGCCCTCATGAGGATCAGGTTCGGAAAAACTGATCCCGCCTCAGCATCAATTAACTGATTCTGTTTTTTGGAAGGAGCTCAGTTTGAGAATAAGTAATTAATTTCTCTTTTTGATTAGGATTCATTCGAACATTTCATCCCAAATGCCATTTCCCCGGCATTAACCCGATTTTCTGATTTGGCTGCATTGTCCCGTCGGGACATAATATTGGTAGTACAGAATTGGATGGATGAGGTTAGTCCTGTAGGGACGACATATTCATAACAATGATAGTGTTTTGGTTTAATGTACCTGTCAGTTTTTAGCAGGATGCGATATAATTTATGGCAGAGACGTATGTGATAATCACCAGAAACCAAATCAAAAAGTTGGACAAAAATAATTTGAGTCGCTACCTAAATTTTTGCCAGCGCTCCTTTGAGATCATTGATCACATTGATCTCCGAAGCATCCACGCTGTTTTTATCTGCGAGATAGCAGGAAACCCAATCTGTCAAATGAATTAGGTATATGCTTTGTTCAAGCTGAGAATTTCCTTTTGACCAGAGCTCATATACATGTGGCGTATATTTTGCAAAAACTTTCTTGTTGATTTCTATGCGCGCCTGTGATCTGGAAAAATCACTCTTGTTTCGCATAAGTAGTACGGCGATCTGGTCTGAACCACCTGCCCATCCAACCAGTTCATTGTGATTCATTTCCGGAATCACATGATGCCAGCACAATACCTTGCTGTTTTCATTGATTTGCTGACGAACACGTGTAGCCACACCGTTATAACCGTCCACAGCATAAATCACCGGCGTTTTTTTGTATAGAAAATCCGTGATCACCATTGCTTCTTTCTTGATTGACTCTTCTTCTTTTGTGATCAGCCCGATTGCAGCTTTCAACTGTGATTTAAAATCACCCCTGATCAACTGGAATTTATGCAGCACAAACAACAATTGCGTAAGCGAATAACCCAGACATGAACGGGGCGGCATGCCTGAAGGAATAAGAACAATGTCAAAATGATGCTCCTTAGCCATATCCGCAATCTTTCCCCCGGAGGTGATGCAAACGATTTTCGCCTTGCGCTTTATCGCCTCTTCCATCGCATACAAGGTCTCTTCTGTATTCCCGCTGTAAGAACATACGATTACCAGGGTTTCCTCATTCACAAATGCCGGCAGGAAATAATCCTTGTTAACAGTAATGGAAACCGGGCATTCTGCAGCAACTATTTCACTCACAATAGTTCCCCCGATTCCTGATCCCCCCAATCCGGTAATAAGGATTGATTTAGGGTTGAAGTCAGCCGACCTGGGTTGAAATTGCTCACCTATCGTCAATGCTTCTTTCAACTGATTTGGGAAATTCTGCACCAATTGCTTCATATCGCTCATTGTTCTCACCATTTTAAATTAGGGCGGCAAATATAATTATATTCATCAGGACAGACATTCACATGCCCAAACTGAAGTCCTTTTTTATCTTTGCCCTCCCACCAACAGCATTATGGAACTCACAGAACAGGAAATCATCCGCAGACAAAAGCTCGAAGAACTTCAAAAGCAAGGTATAAACCCTTACCCTGCTGAGCTTTTTGAAATTACCCATTCGTCAAAATATATCCTTGATAATTTTGACGCTAAATCTGATGAATTGAAGACCATCAGCTTTGCTGGCCGCATCATCAGCCTCCGCGACATGGGAAAAGCAGCATTTACAGTGCTGCAGGACAGTGTCGGAAAGATCCAGGTCTATATTAAACGTGATGAGGTCTGTCCCGGCGAAGACAAATCCCTGTACGATTTCGTCTTTAAGAAAATGCTTGACCTAGGAGACATCATCGGCGTAAAAGGCTATGCATTCAGAACCAAGACAGGTGAAATATCCATTCATGCAAGTTCATTTGCGCTTTTGTCAAAAGCATTACGCCCATTGCCTACTGTAAAACAGGACGCTGATGGTAACATACACGATGCATTCACCGATCCTGAGCAGCGTTACCGGATGAGGTACCTCGACATGATCGTAAATCCACACGTGCGTGAGGTTTTCCGCAAAAGGACCCAACTGGTGAACTCCATGCGCTCATACCTGAACCATAAGGAGTACCTCGAAGTGGAAACACCGATTCTTCAGCCACTCTACGGCGGCGCTGCTGCCCGCCCTTTCAAAACACACCACAATACGCTTGACATGACATTGTACATGCGTATAGCAAATGAGCTTTATCTCAAGCGGTTGATTGTCGGTGGCTATGATGGCGTCTACGAATTCTCTAAAGACTTTCGAAATGAAGGAATGAGCCGATTCCACAATCCTGAATTTACACAAATGGAATTGTACGTGGCTTACAAGGACTACGAATGGATGATGAATCTGGTAGAAGAAATGGTCGAAAAAATAGCAATCGATCTCCACGGAAAAACAGAAGTTCAGGTTGGTGAGCACCTGATCGATTTCAAACGGCCATGGAAACGCTTTACTATGTATGAAGCAATTGCACATTTCACCGGCGTTGACATCACTGACCTTGATGAGACTGCCCTTGCAGAAAAAGCCCGGACTCTTGGTGTGCACATTGATAAAACCATGGGTCGCGGAAAAATGATAGACGAAATTTTTGGGGAACACGTAGAATCCAAGCTGATCCAGCCAACCTTCATTACCGATTATCCTGTTGAGATGAGCCCCCTCGCCAAGAAACACCGCAGCAAAAAAGGCCTGGTAGAACGTTTTGAAGCCATCTGCAACGGAAAAGAAATATGCAATGCCTTCAGCGAACTGAATGATCCGATTGATCAACGGAAACGCTTTGAAGAACAACTTGAATTGGGAAAACGCGGTGACGAAGAAGCAATGATCCTGGATGAAGATTTTCTTCGTGCACTGGAATTCGGAATGCCCCCAACTGCAGGTCTTGGAATCGGCATTGATCGCCTTTGCATGATCATGACAAATCAAAGTTCTATTCAGGATGTGTTATTCTTTCCTCAAATGCGCCCTGAATACAAAGGTGCAGTAGAAGAGCCGGAAGTTAAGTCCTGAATATTAAGCTGCTTGTGAAAAATGGTATTTGACTTAAAATCGCAGCGCAGCAAGATCTTTCTTCTTTCATTAATACTTATTTCGATTAGCGTATTTTTTTTTCGCGGAAGTATCAACCTGTTCCCTTCCTTCATTCATGCATGGACACAAAGCGACCGATATGCCCTGGTATTCGGATTTTTGAATAACGGTTTTGACTTTTTCCACCCTCAGACTTTCAACCTTGCTACCATTGATGGAATCACCAGAGTGGATTTTCCAATACATGAATACATCGTTGCCCTCATCATGAAATTAACCGGTATACATGAGGCCGTAATATTCCGTATATACACATTGATCTATGCGCTTACCGGATTGGTTTTTCTTTTTCGATTAAGCCAGTTGTTTAATACATCTTTTCTCAGAAATGCACTGGCTGTGCTGTTCATCTTCTTTTGCCCGGTATTCCTTTATTATGCAAATGGTTTCATCCCAAGCATACCATCCTTATCCAACCTCTTCATCGGATACTTTTTTTATTTCCGTTACAAAAGGGATAAATCTGTTGCTGATTTCCGTCTGGCAATATTTTTTCTGACACTTGCAGCACTTGCGCGGCTTCCATTCTTCATTTTCCTCTTTGCTGTTTTTTGTCAGCAGTGCCTTGGGTATTTCATCAATTGGTATGATCCTCAGGGCAAGCTCCGACGACTAAATACAGCATCAAGCTACGGGGAATTAACCCAGCCTCTCGTCCGCCGAAGCCCACGCGGAGGCGGATTAAATAAAAAATCAATCCGTAAAGAACTTATTGCATTTGGAATATCATTTACTGCTATTGGAAGTTATCAGCTTTATAATTCCTGGCTTGAAAAAAAATATGGGACACAATTTCTCGTCAGCTTCCTCCCGCCTTCAAACTCTCAACAACTAAGAGAATGGCTTTTGGAAACCTGGACCCATTGGAAGTTTGATTATTTTACCGGGCCTCAATACCTGATTATTGCTGTCTTGATGACAGTATCACTAATTCAACTATACAAAGAAAGAGCATCGATCATCCGTTTCAAAGATGTGTTCCTCCAACTTGCAATTGCAGGTGCAGGCAGCATTCTGTTTTTCTTTCTGATGCTGATGCAATTTCCGGATCACGATTATTATTTCATTGATGCATTCTATCCTCTGGTTGCATTGTTCATGATTTATTTGATGGGCTATTCCATCAAAAACAAGATGTTGAATTACGCTTTAAGCCTAATCCTTCTCGCCCTCATTTTTAAATCATTTGTCAGGGGGAATGAAACATACCGCAAGCGATTTGAAACCGGGCCCTGGGACCGCGTTGAAATAAGCAGGATCAATTTTAAGGACTCAGGAAAATTTCTCGATTCAATTGGCGTTGCAAAAAATGCGAAGGTGCTCGTGCTGGATGGCTACACAACGAATGTTCCTCTACTCCTCATGAACAGAATGGGGTGGACGGTGAACTGGACAACCCGCGAAAAGATTGAAGATGGAATGTCGAAACCGTTCGATCTCGTTGCCATTCAGAATTCATTTATTGCAAGTGAGGTGGTTAAAAATGATCCGGCTATAATAACCAGACTTGAAAAATATGCTGATAATGGATTTATTAGCTTTTATCATAAAAAAGAAAATCAGGATCAGAACTTATACCGTTTTTTGGGCATTGATACCCTTAATACCTTATTAACGATTTCCAAAAACGACAGCGTATCCATCGATGACAAAACTGAATTTTTTGAACTATTATCTGATACTTCAGCTACTTTGAAGATTGACAAACCTGTCAAAATTCTTGTTACAGGGAAAATCCTGCGCAATAGCACAGCTCCGCAGCTTGTCGCATCAGTTGGAACTCCCGTGTCTTCATCCTCTTATTATAGTTTTGACCTAAACGATTATACATTAGGTTCAGGCAAGTGGGAAAATATTCTTTTTCAGTTTGTAATTCAGGTGCAGTCAGGAAGTTCCGGCAGTGTAAAAATTTATTTCCTGAATAATCAAAAAGGCAGCTTTAATCTGGGCGACGTACATGTAGTTTGTTACCGGTAATCGTTGTTTGAAATATTTTTACCGGAGCAGCAACCTACCTCTGTTCATTGCGTACTATATACAAACGTTACAGGTATGCTCCGGAACATTTTCTACACACAATTTTGCCTCCTCCTGTTCTTATCATTCAATGCAAGTGGTGCCGGCCGGGATTCAACTGCGCAATATCATCAACAGAAAATCCTGATCATCCCATATGAGCCACGAATGCACATCTCTGACGCAGATATGGATATTTCTGAATTCTCTGACAGAACTCCTCAGCAGGTAAGGGCAATATTCAGGATGGGTATATCTGAAAAACTAAATGCATCGCTATCTTCAACATATCTAACACATTCATTGCTGCAGGATCTGCGACCAGAGGCATTAGAAGATATGGATCGGATCTATGCCTCAATTGATTATTCATTTGATACTTCTTTTGCCATCCTTCACCCCAGGCCTGACAGCGCATCCCTTGGCAGCTGGAATGAAAAAAAGGCCCGAAAAAAAGAACTGGAAAAACGAACTTTAAACGGAAAGGTCATATTTACCAACATCAAAATCCTTGACCCCCGTTTATTGTCATCCCTGCAATCAAAATACGGCGCTGATATTTTTGTCTTTATGACACAAGTGGAAATCAAAACAAATGCAAAAGACTGTATGGATTTTCAATCGGGAATTTACCAGCGTGATATCATGATTCATTATGCTGCCTTTGACCATACCGGTAAACAACTTTATGGTGATGTAGCGAGCATTAAGTTTCCGTCCAACTCCAACGATATCGGTGATATCATGGCGCAAAATTTTCCTGCGCTGAGTAAAGAGATCAAAACAAATATTGCTCAGAAATAGACCTCTGATTTATCTTCTCCGATAAATATTTAAAGGCAATTTTTCATTGCTGTATTCTTTTTGCCAGTGAGCTGAATCTGCCGGATCTTCTTCCGAAAAAATAAACAGGTAGTCAATCTTTTCAACACCGTATGTGCCGGGTAAAAATTCTTTGTCAGAATTGACCTGTCCAAGGTATTTCGCATTTGATGCCAGGGCAAGCAATGATGCCTGTGTATAAGCGTCTCTTTCACTCACCTCGTTCCTTATTGAAACTATATTTGAACCTGAACGGATCAGCGACTTCAGCTCATTCCTCGTCTCAAAAAAGTCCTTATCCCGCGAATAGGTGGCATGCATTGTTTCCTGTGGCTTCAGCATTGCGCTGATCAGCGTAATTGGAGAAGTGTCATTGTCAGCAGAAAATAATATCTCCTTGATCGGCCTTTTTAATGTAAGCCCGGTCAAAATAAAAACAACCAGTATCCTGACAATTGCCTGTTGAGCTTTTGATTTGAACTGGAATTCCTCAAGTATCCATGCTGAAAGTAAAAGCATAATCATTGTACATACCCAGATATACCGTGTATGAACCAGGATCAGTGAGTAGCCACCATAGATGAATACAAGAGCGCAGAGAAGAGAAAAGAAAAAATCATCAGTAAGTATTTTTTTTCTCTTGCTATTGAATAGAAAAACAAATAGCAAGACAATAAATACCAATCCAGCTTGTCTTTTAAAATCAAAATAATAAACCGTAAGCAGGTTTCGTTTTAAAACACCGGTGTATATTTCAAAATCTTCGGCAACAGAAAACGTATGCAATGGAATAACCTTCCTTGCAAGCCCGGGATCTTCCCATGCATTTACGGCAGTCGGATTTAAGGGTACTGTAATTCCTCCTGACAGGACAGGCAGCTTATTTTCTTCCTCAGGTCCGGCAGCCACTTCCCTGCTCAGGTTAAATGCTGCATTTTCACTGACTGTAAAGTGACCGTATTTATGGCTTATTAGATAGATCCAGATAGAAGATACAGCAATGAAACAAATAATCGCCTGAGCGTAATTACCGAGAATGTGCTTTTTGAAAGCATATTCCTTTGTTTGAAAAAATGTTTTGAAAGTCAATACCGTAAAATGGGCGAGAAAAAAGCAAAACCCAAATGATTTTGAAAAATACAACAGAATTCCCAGAACCCCGGCAATAAGTCCGAAATGACGATGATTGTAGAATTCCTTTTCGGTAACGATTCTTAAGTAAAATAAAATGACTCCCAGGAAAAGCAAATCCGGTGTCAGGTTTAGCAAAGCATAACTCAATATCAACGGAATACTGGTGATCGTTAAAACAATTCGAATACTTCTTGAATGAATGAGGACATAGACCAGTTTTACGAAATTGAATAATGCAAACAATCCGATAAGCAACTGAAGAAGCTTAAAAATATAGACTTCATCCCGTGGAATATTCAAAAGTAGCGCAAGCATCCATGAAATCAGCGGACTCCAGTATCCGTTTACAGCATTTGAATAGTCGTGCCGGAAATACTTTTGAGCAATTGTAATATAAGAGATCGTGTCAGGATTGTCAACAAAATACCTCAGGTACGGAAAAGCCAAAAAAACGGCAGCCGCATAAATAAACGATGCCATCAGAAAAAGTCTATTGCCTTTAATGCCTACAGTAATTCTTTCCATCCCTGACAAATGTAGTTGAACTTAAACAACTAACTTCGCCGCAAATTATTTCAAAAATGAATACAGATACCCTTACCGGCAAAAATTATGGCATTGCAGAAGCGCTTAAAATGCTCGGTCTTTCGGAAATAAACAATGGCGCCTGCACAGGCACCCAATGGATTGAAACTAAAGGTGAAATAATTGATTCTTATTCCCCTGCTAACGGGAAACTGATTGGCAAAATTAAACAGGCTACTGCCGACGATTATGAAATGACAATCAAAAAGGCTCAGGAGGCATTTCTCGTCTGGAGGATGATACCGGCACCCAAGCGTGGAGAGGTCGTGAGGCAAATTGGCGATGAACTTCGAAAATACAAAGAACCCCTGGGTAAACTCGTCAGCTACGAGATGGGCAAAATTTACCAGGAAGGACTCGGTGAAGTTCAGGAAATGATTGATATCTGCGATTTTGCTGTGGGTTTATCCAGGCAGCTTTATGGATTAACCATGCACAGCGAACGCTCCCGCCATAGGATGTACGAACAATACCATCCACTTGGAATTGTCGGGGTGATCAGCGCATTTAATTTTCCGGTGGCAGTCTGGAGCTGGAATGCCATGCTGGCAATGGTTTGCGGAGATACAGTGGTTTGGAAGCCTTCCAGCAAAGTAATGCTTTGTGCCATTGCAACGCACAAGATTATTGCAGACGTTTTGAAGAAAAATAATGTTCCTGAAGGTGTATTGAACCTTGTTGCAGGGGGATCCAAATATGTCGGTGATAATTTTCTTGCCGATCACCGTGTTCCGCTGATTTCAGCAACAGGCAGCACGCGCGTTGGAAAACGGGTAGGAAAAATTGTTGGCGAACGCCTCGGTAGAAGCCTGCTTGAATTGGGCGGCAACAATGCCATCATCATCAGTAAACATGCTGATATGGACCTTGCATTAAGGGCTGTCCTTTTTGGAGCAGTAGGTACTGCGGGGCAACGTTGCACTTCAACCCGGAGGCTGATCATTCACGAATCAGTATATGAATCATTCAAAACTAAATTATTAAATGCATACAAACACATCCGCATCGGGCATCCACTGGATGAAAAAACCCTTGTGGGCCCCCTCATTGATGCTGATGCAGTGAAAGGATTTGTTGCGGCCCAGGAAAGAGTAAAAAAAGAAGGAGGAACTATAATTTATGGCGGAGAAATATTAAGCGGAGAAGGTTATGAAAGCGGTTGTTATGTTATGCCATGCATTGCCGAAGTGAGTAAAAACTTACAGATCGTTTGCGAAGAAACTTTTGCGCCATTGCTTTATCTTACGAAGTATAAAACAATTGATGAAGCGATTGGACTGCACAATGATGTTCCGCAGGGATTGTCTTCTGCGATATTCTCTCGAAATATTTTAGAAACAGAAAAATTTCTTTCACATGAAGGAAGCGACTGCGGCATTGCCAACGTGAACATTGGCACAAGCGGGGCTGAGATTGGCGGCGCATTTGGCGGCGAAAAAGAAACCGGCGGCGGACGCGAAAGCGGCAGCGATAGCTGGAAGATTTACATGCGCAGGCAGACGAATACCATCAACTATTCAACAGAACTGCCACTTGCGCAGGGAATACATTTCGATATTTAATACCATTACTCAGCTCAAATTATACCATTTCTCCGTTCAAATTAATCCAATAATGTTTCTGGTAGAATCAACTTTGATAGTTAAAAAAAGAGCCGTTGATCTATCAGATCAACGGCTCTTTTTTCAGGAAGCAAAAATATTCATTCGATTATTTACAGCCGGTGCCTTTTGCATTCTTATGCTCTTTTTCATATAAAATCCCCTCTATTGCCTTCTTATTGTCTTTGTCATCCGGATCCATATCCTGTATCCTTCTGAGATAAATAAGTGCCGTATCACAATCTCTTAACTGTATATAATGGTAAGAAGCAAGGTAATGATGTGCTTCCAGAAGTCCGCTTCTGTACTTTGTAGGGTTTAATGAATCGGCAGCTGCAACTTCAATATACTTTTCATAGTGTGGCTTTGCCAGTCCTCCTTTGGATGTTGAGTCAATAAAAGCATTTGTCTTCGCGCGCCATAGAAATCCGCTCGCATATTTCGGCGAAAGCTCATTCACCTTACCAAATGCTGAATCCGCACTAATATAATCCATGCTGAAGAAATATGATCTGCCAAGATTAAAATAATCAGTCACAGTTATACCCTTGCAATTTTCAATTTTCTCCTTCATCACAGCAGCAGCTTCAGCGTATTTCTTCATTTTGTCGTACGCCTTCCAGATATCGCTTAGTAAATCACACCGCGATTTGTCCATCAGGTAAGCCTTCCTGAGCATATCAACACCAAGCGAATCCATATTATTCAAAATGTAAATTTTCCCGAAGTACTCATAATCCTGCCCGATGAGTTTGTCCTCTGATACCTTTTCAAAAAGCTTCTTTATGGCAGGCAAAGCCTTTGCAGAATCTTTGGTTTCGTAAAGAGAATACGCAGTAACACGCAGCAACGTCGGACTGTTGGGGTCACAGGTATTTTTAAGCTGACTAATTTCATTCAAAGCTCCTGTGTAATCCTTGCTCAGATATAGAAAGGAGGCATAGCGGATCCGTGCTCCGCAATTGTTTTTGGAAAGTTCAAGATACTTTTTGTATTCGACCTTGGCATCTTCAAGTTTCCCAAGCCTGTAATAACATTCCCCAAGTTCCCGGTGAGCAGGCGCAAATGAATCATCAAGCTTAATTGCATTTTTGAATTCCTCTGCAGCCCCTTCGAAGTTGGTGGATCGTTTATAAAGGCGTCCCTTATTTACAATTGCCTTTACTGATTTAGGATCAAGGTCAAGTGCTTTGTTATAATATTCAGCAGCAAGTGTTCCGTTGTTAAGTTCGGAATACAGGTCTCCATAAAGTACTCTGATCTCTGCATTTTGGGGTTGAAGTAAAGTTGCTTTATCAAGAAAACCTTTTGCCTTTTCAAGCTCTTTATTCTTAAGACGGATCAATGCATCAGCAGCTTCAATAAGTATTTGCGCATTTTTGGGACCGGCTTTTAAAATTGTTTCATCAATGATGAAATTTGCTTTGTTTACATTCGCAAGTGCGGCTTGGTACAACGCCTCGGCTTCTGTTGCTTTGGCTTTCATCTCAATGACCTTTGCTTCAGCTTCCGGAGTTTTTACCGCAAGATTATCAAAGCTGCTTTTTGCCCCATTGTAGTCATCATTTGCAATATTGCTGTTGCGTTTTGTTTCTGCAACACTGTACATATTGAGCTGGTACTTTGCCTGCCCTATTTGCAACAACAAATTATTCGGGTCTATTTTCGCTCCCTGGTTATACATCATCAATGCTGAATCTGCATTATCGCTGAACAGGTAGTTTTCTCCGAAGTAATAATAATTTGTTGCATTGGAAGGTTCGTTTGAAATCAATACCCTGAAAACGGTTGAAGCAGATTCATACTGTTCATTATCTGTGAGACGGATGGCATCATTCAACGTTTGTGAAAAAACATTTGCACTTATCAGCAGCG
Source organism: uncultured Flavobacteriales bacterium (assembly GCA_964356415.1). Classification (GTDB taxonomy): domain Bacteria; phylum Bacteroidota; class Bacteroidia; order AKYH767-A; family 2013-40CM-41-45; genus JAPLDB01. The sequence goes on along the minus strand of CAYHHK010000021.1, from coordinate 26,121 downwards.
CAATTAATAATATCCCCTGTTTTTTTTTCATTTTTTTTGATTCGATCTCTGTGTTCTATTTGCAAATGTAGGTATCAGTTTACTTGAATCAAACGCACCGGCATAGTGGCAGGTAACATTCCCATCAACCTGATAATACGCTGACCCTGATCCCCTGCAACAAATGCAGCAAAGCCAGTGCCAAGACCATTTCTCCCTTCCCTGCTGATCATGTAAACATCACGTGTGAGCGGATATTGCTTTAATGCTATGTATGCCTGGTAGGGCTTAAAGAATTCATTGGAAAATTGTGATGTGTCAGGCGGAGATAGCTCAACAACCTTTATTTTGCCCAGAAACTGATCTGTAATAGGGTCATCTCTGTCGCTGATCCAGTTTACACTAATAACGCCGATTGCATTTTTGTTATTGCTTACATAATCCGCAACATCTGCATTGGAACTGGTAGCGAACCAGTTTGGGGGCAGTGCAGCTTTATTGAGCTGAAATGTTTGCTGAAGATACCTTGCATTGGCAGAGCCGCTTTTATCAAATACTACCACGATACTATCGAGGTTTGATTTGGGATTCATCTGTTTCCATGAATTGAAGTTTCCATTCACAATATTTTTCAATTGTTCAAAACGGATGAGGGTATCCGGATTCTCATTATTCACCACCAGCGCAACGGCATCAATGGCCACTTTGGTTACCCTTGGAATGATCTTTCTTCCATTAAAATAATCTTTCTCCGATTGATTCAGTTCCCTTGAGCAGATGATCATACGGACTGAATCATTTGTTACCAATTGTTTAAATGCTTCCCCTTCCGGAAGGTATTTAACGTGCACCGTTGCATACTGATAGATGCTGTGAAACGTATCTGATTCAACTGAAATCAGCGGCTGGTATGATTCATCACAAACGATAAAAATTTCTCCTGAAGTAAGAGTGTCAGTAAAGGTTTGCTTTACAGGTCCGGAAGTACATGCAGAAAAAAATGGAATAAGGCCAAGAAGCAGGAAAGATAACCGGTTATTGGTTTGCATGGGCCTGATCAGAATCCGTTCTGACAGTATTTGTTTTGAAGAGTTTATATCCCCGGTATGATGCATAGAGTAAAAGCACACCCCCCATCATTTTTGTATTAAGTGCAGGCAAAAAATCAAAGTGAAGCACAAAGATCAGAAAAATGCCAACCAGGGCATATATAAAAATCATAATCAAGTTAAACCAAAAATGGAATTTGCCGGCAAAATTGTTCTGATCCATTATCGAAAAAAAAATTACTTCAGTGTAAAGTTTACAGGAAGATTAAACTGGACCTGTACGCTTCTTCCGTTCTGACGCCCGGCCTTCCAGTCAGGCATTGCCTTTACAACGCGCAGTGCTTCTTCATCACATCCGCCACCGATACCACGAAGTATTTTACCGTCCTTAATCTTTCCATCCTTATCAACTACAAAACTAACATAAACGCGACCTGTAATGTTATTCTCACGGGCAACTGGAGGATATTTAATGTTTCTGGCTATATATTCCAGCATTTTTTCCTCTCCACCGGGGAATGAAGGCATTTCCTCAACGATCGTAAAGACCTTACCCTCATCAGGATCGACAACAGGATTTTCAGGTGGCAAATCATCAGTGGTATTCCCTTCCTGAGTCACTGTGCTAATCTGCACATCCTTCATTTCTTCCTGGGTTGGTGGTGGTTCATCCAGTACTTCTTCATCCTTTACAACTTTTGGCGGGGTAAATTTTATTGTTTGTACTACAGGAGGCGGGGGAATTACGGGCGGAGGCGGAGGTGTAGCCTTATCGATTGAAGGAGGTTCAGCCAGGGAAATTTCTTCGCTCACAACATTTTTTTTGGAAAGGTCCAGGTTTGAAATCAAATTGATAATTACAGGAATTGACACCGCCAGCACAATGGCCGCCATGGTAATAAGAAAAGAACGAACTAACAGCTTTTCATAATTCTTTCGAATTTCGAAGGCGCCGTATTCCTTATTCCGGTTTTCGAAAACGAGTGCTGCCCTTTCCTGGTTAATAGCATTATTCCAACTGGTAATTTTCATGACTTTATATTTGTCAATAGAGAAAAATCTTTGTCTTTTTAAGATGACTAAAAGTATTAGTTCGTATTCTTTAGCAATTCTTTTTCCGAATCAGTAATATCTACAATTGCAAAACGGCCGACTGCGCACACATTCATTTCATCCAGAATATCAACAACGTTTCTATACTTCGCGGTAGAATCCGGCTTGATCAACACCACCAGGCCATCTTTTATCCCCTTGTATCCTGCAATTGTTTTTTTTCCTTCGTCTTCTTTCAACAATCCTCTGCTAATGGAGTCCTTGGTAAGCTGAACTTTGGCGAAAATGTCCTGATTTTTTTCAAGAATTACTGTATGAATGCTTTTGGGACTATTCAAAGAAAAATCAGCAATGTTGGTAACGGGTGGTTTTGCAGGATCGTCGCCAAGACCTGTATACCATACGATTTTATTGTTTGAACTTAGAAGAATTGTCAGTGCCTGTGATTCTTTTATCTTCTGCTGCTCTTCAGGCTTGTCTGGCTTCACCGGCATGTTAATTTCCATTGTTTTGGGCTTGCTGAAGGTGGTGGTAAGCATAAAGAAAGTGAGAAGCAGGAATGCCAAATCCACCATTGGAGTCATGTCAACATGGGTGGAAGATCTTTTGGCGCGGACTTTCTTATGCTTCTTGTCACCTCCGCCGGAATCGTTCTGTTGTATCTCTGACATGTTGTTTTCGGGTTTGATCCCGATAGCTATCGGGATTGAAGTTTGTAGTTATGAATCAACTTTCGTTCATCACATCCTTGTCGACAAATTAATTCTTGGGAGCTTCTTCTAAATTCGTAATCAAGTTAAACTTATTTATTTTTTGGCCTTGCAAAGTCTTTATTACATCCTTCACTACAGGGTAGTTGACTTGCCCGTCTCCTTTAATAGCTATCCTGAATTTAGGGTTTGCATGACGACCATAGTTAATCCAGTCTGCCAATTCATTTTTTAGTGAATCAGCAGGGATTCCCTTTGTCTCCTTATTCATTATCTCTCTTTCCTTTACCTTCGCATTTAGTAATTGTTTCATGTTTGCCATCGGTACACCAAAAGAAGAAAGCACTGAGAAGCGCTTTATTTCTTCAGGAGTAAATGTAACCTTATAGCGCTCGCCCATTTTCTGAAGCAGGTTGACACGTGTTTGTTTACCATCAATATCAAAGAAAATGCGACCATCCATATCAATGGTAATCATCATGATATCCCGCTCCGGCAGCTTAATTTCAGAGATCGAAGCAGGTGTATCAACTATAACCGCCTCTTCGGGGCGGAACTTGGTTGTAAGCATAAAAAAAGTCACCAGCAAAAAAGCCAAGTCCACCATGGGTGTCATGTCCAGGGTTGGACTTTTCTTTGGCATATTTATTTTCGGCATCCTTGTTTCGGTTTAGTTAATGAGTACCAATAGACTATTTTCCATAAATTCTGAAGAAAGAATCAGAAAAATACCAAGACTACTTTTGCTCTTTATACCTTGATGCAAAAGATTGAACAATGCTGTATCCGGCTTCGTCAATTCCATAAGTGATATTATCAATCTTGCTGGTGAAGAGATTGTACATGATAATTGCAAGGGCAGATGTTCCGATACCGAGGGCAGTATTGATAAGCGCTTCAGAAATACCTGTCGAAAGAGCCACAGCATCCGGTGCACCAGCAGAAGCAAGAGCATCGAATGCGCGTATCATTCCGATTACTGTACCTAACAGACCAAGAAGAGTGGCTATTGATGCAATGGTAGAAATGATGACCAGATTTTTTGAAAGCATCGGAAGTTCAAGCGTGGTAGCCTCTTCCAGTTCTTTCTGAATAGCTAGCAACTTTCGTTCTTTATCAAGGTCTTTGTCTGCGAGCATATATTCATACATATCAAGGCCTGAAGTGACAACATTTGCGATAGAGCCTTTTTGTTTGGCACATGCTGCTTTAGCTCCATTCAGATCATTGCTTGCAACCAAACTACGTATGGTACGAACGAAATTTTCCACACTTCCGCTTCCTTTGCTTTTACCGATTGTGATAAAGCGCTCAAAAGAAAAAGTAATTACTGTTATGAAGGAACCCAACAGGATAGGCACGATAAAACCTCCTTTATACATGGTTCCAAGAATGTCGCCCGGTAGCGGATTCAACGCATTATTATTATCCTGAAAACGTGAGGGGTCTCCCATCACAAATTTCCAAATGATATAACCGATGAAAATTGCAATAGGAATCACCAATGCTGCAAAAAGAGATTTGGCGCTTCCGCCTGATTGTTGCTTACTCATAAGAGTTTAATATTAAAGTTAGATTGTTTAAGATGATTTAACGTTGAGCCTGTAAGAATATTTTTTCGGGTGACAATAATAGGAAATTCCATTCAGATGCAAAACCACGAAATTTCTTTTGATATTGAGATGACAAACATAAAAAGGGGCAAGAATGTCTGTTTAACCAAATCCCGGCAGAAAATCAGTATTTGTCGTTTGTTATTTATTAATCATTGCTATCCAACGACTTTAATTCTTATTCATTCCTTTAACGAACCTGATTTGTTTTGAAATTCCGCCCTCACTATTAGGGTATCGGAGTTTGAGATTATACACTCCCTTATCCAATTTATCTATATTAATTACATCAAAATTTAATCCCTGCTTAACATTTAGTTTCATCAAAAAGTTTGTCTGGCCGAGTGCGTCTTCGATGGAAACCTCAACAATCCCATCAAAAAAACAGGTGAACCGGATATGTAATTCCTCATCAGCAGGGATTGGAAAGACAGACAAATCACTATTCCCTTTTTCTATTCTGATTGCAACCATATCACTATAAGTAAATTGGCCGTTAAAATCCACTTGTTTCAAACGATAGTAATTGGTACCTGTGAATGGATATGAGTCAAAGAATTCATAATTAAGAGTTGTATTTGAATTGCCTGCACCCTTTACAATGCCGGCGGTTTCAAAAGAGATACCATTATTGCTGCGTTCAACAACAAAATGATCGTTGTTAACTTCGGAAGAAGTGATCCATTTCGAAATAACTCCTGCCTGCTTTGATTCTGCGGTAAACGAAAGAAGTTCAATGGGCAGCGGATTACCATATTGCACTGTAGCAAAATCTGAGAAGTTACTCATGGCTGTCCTGATTGTAGTGGTGGCTGAACTGGCACCACTGCAAAGCCCATTTAATGACCAAGCCCCTGTACCAGTAGGCGTTCGTTTCATTACTGTCCAGGCAAGCCCGACGTTATTTGTGTAAGTTCGATTATATAAAGTAGTAGTATAAGTTCCTGTTGGTGAGCCGGTACTGGCAATCAAAGTCCAGTATCCATGATTGAAAGCAGGAAACAGTGAGTAATTGTTTGTTGGGCATTCGTTTGATATGGGCCCGTTGGGAACTCCTGCCCAGCTGGTGAAGTAACCAAGCAGATTGTACCCGGCGGTAGGTGCAATTGTGAATCCGATATTTGCACGCTCATAGCCCATGGCGGCATTACCAACCGGAAAATCATATGCACTTGCAGTTGTTCCGATAGCCCTTCGCAGCCGTCCTTCAACATAGCTCGAAACATTTCCGGGCGTAACGCTTGCGGAAGCCTGATTCAAATCATTTACCTCCAAAGTTGCACCGGTAATTATCTTGCCAAGGGTCAATGTAAGGGATCCTGTTGCACCAATATTCATTGTGCTGTTTGCTCCGCTTAAATTCAATCCGGGTCCAGTATGGTTCATTAAAACATTGTTGAGCGTGATGGATCCGCTGGTATTGGTAAATGTCTGAGTAGTTGTACCATTGATTTCCAGAGTGCCTGCGCCGATATTGCTGAAAGTTGTATTCGCATTATTGTTGCTAAAATTTCCGGCCAGTTTAATGTATTTTCCGTTGGTATTGAATATGCTTGAGCCATTGGAAGTTGTAAAGCTTCCTGCGATATCAATATTCTGATTCAGCAACACGCTTCCACCGGCTTTATTTATCACAAGGTTTGGAAAACGATTGACGCCTGTCAAACTGCCATTGATCGTTTGCACCGCTGAAGGATTAATGAATTGAATGGTTGATGTTGGTGCGGCATTAAGGGTTCCGTTGTTTGTATAATCACCGCAAATTGAAACAACGACACCGGCATTAATCGTCAGGGTTGCACCAGCACTAATGACAAGGTTCTTAACGGTTTGATTGGTCGCAATGACAGGCTGATTTACTGTTGATGGAACCACAATGGCATCAATGCTACAAGTTGGTGTTGCACAACCGCCCCAGTTTGGCGCCTGTGTCCAATCGGTGCTGATTCCTCCGCTCCAGGTCACGCTCCCCGATGAAGGTGTGTAGTTTATTGGTGATGATCCGAAATTCATTGTGAATCCGGATGTGCTATTTGAAAAATTACTTACTTCCAGCAAATAAACATCGCCAGCAGTAACAGGTAATGCAGCATCATACGCAGCTCCGAAACCGGGATATGCCGGGGGTGACGTGCCAGCTGTAGTATAAATACCTGTGACACCCAGAAAACTGTAATTGCACCTCAGCGGAACAGCACCGGCTGCAATTCCGGCACATGAAGTGGCACCTGCTCCACCGGTTTTCCATATGGCAAAATCATAATCGGTGCTTATGGTGCTGGGTGCCCCCGGCCAGTCGTTTGGAATAATATCAAAAGCAAGGGTTCCGGTAGTGCCTATATTTATCTGATAAAATGCCGATCCGCGCTCACCGCTCAGCAAACAATTTCCCCCGCCACCGGGAAAGTCACATATATTTCCGAATGCCTGCCATCCCGGATCACCAACACTGATCGTTGCATTGCATACCGGGTTTGGTGTAGCACATTCTTGTCCGTAAGCCGGTGGAATGGTTTGGGTCACAGGATCCAGTACCATGATCCCAAACGATCCAGTAAAATTGCTATATCCATCTACAACGATATAATAGGTTGTTCCCGGAGCAAGACCGGCAAGAATGAGCTCTGAATTGTAGTTCAACGAACTGCCGCAGGCAGGAGCATCGTCATTGCAATTGACAAATGTCATTCCTGCTCCGCAAGCGCCTGTGTAAACTGCAATCTGAGAATTGGTTAGTGAGCCCGGGGAAGTTCTGATTCGCAATTGACCTGAGGCTGGAGCTACAACACTATACCAAACCGAATTCACCGTATTGGGCGTCAACCAACAAGATGGAACCGGTGGTTCTCCGCTGGAACCGCTGCAGTTGTTATTCCCCGGTGAATACACTCCAAGTGCAAGTGGTACAGCTCCACAGGGGAGGTCACTAGCAGGACCACTGCCATAAGAAGTAATACTGATATTGTAAACTGCGCTTGTTGGTGGTGCCCAAGAATCAACGATGATATAATATGTTCCGGCCGCGGGAAGGACTACGCTACCTGTAAGAGTACCGGATGTTGCTCCCCCATTGTTACCAATACATGTAGTCCCACCTGTTCCCGGGCAGCCCTGGTAAACCTGGTATCCAATGTAATTGGTACTGGTGCCGGAGAGTGTGATTCCGATGCATTCTGAACCTGAAGCGATATACCTGTAGACTTTATCCTCTCCAGATTCAAAGAATGTTCCACAAGAACCCACACTCAAATTTGTATAATCATTTCCAAAGCATGCAGTGGTTTCTCCTGCTAATAAAAATGGAAGGGCAGGAATAACATAAGGATTTCCACACGTAATCCCTGCGGCGACCCCGGTAGGGTTGCTAATATTAATATTATAGGAAGGTGTACAAGTTGGTGATGCGAACTGATCAACAACAAGATAATAAGTCAGACCTGCGATAAGGTTTGCGCACAAGCTTTGGTTTCCATCGCTGCTCTGTGCAAAACCAACACAGGATCCGGGCGTTCCACTACAACTGCTTACCAACGGGCAACCCTGAAAAAGAGTGATGCCAACCCAGGTGCTCAGACTGGTTACAGTAATCGTAGATGTTCCATTGAGAGCCGGTGTGAAAACAAACACTTCATCTTCCGCTGTGGTGTAAGAGGTGCTTCCGCAGGTAACTGAATTGGTTGCAGTTATATCATCCCCCATACCACATGTTGTCCTGTTGATACTTGAATAAGGCAGAGAGGCAACAGCAACAGTTCCGGTTCCTGTTGAGCAACCTCCTGCAGCAACTGGTGCTGAGATGGTGAGGTTTGTAAATGTATTGCAAGCCGGAGAGCTCCATGAATCAAGTATGAGATAATAAGTAACGCCTGCCTGTAAGCATACGTTCAGTGTTTTATTTCCCGTGGTGCTTTGGGCATAGTCAACACAAGTTCCTCCTTGCCCAATAAGAGGGCATCCATTGTAAAGCATTAAACCTGTATATGTTCCAGCTGATGTAAGGTTGATAGAAACAGTTCCAGTAGTTGACGGTGTAAAAATGTACACCCTGTCTTCACCGGTGTAATACAAAGTACTTCCACAAGCGCTTGTGTTGGTTGCTGTGAGATCATCACCTGCGCCGCAGGTTGTTCCCGCGCCAGATGCATATGGAAGTGATGCGACATTGGTAACGCCACCGCCAAGGTTACCTGGGCAAGTAAGGGGAGCAGCATATTTATAAACGAGCGTTCCAAGGTTGGCTCCTGTTGCCTGGCAGGAATACAGGTTTATGAGGACGCGGTAGTTTGCAGTCGCAACACATGTCCATGTCAGGTAAGACTGAAGGCCGCAAAAATCATCGTTGTAGCCACCGGCATAACCACCGGCATTGTTAAGAAGTGAAATCTGTGTGTCAAATGAACTGTTCCCGCCATCGGCCAGGCAGAAGGAAAAATAGTATGTGCGACCAGCCGTTGCTGCAAATGTATAATATGTTCCTGCCGGAACAGCCGCTGTTCCAACGCTGCTCCATGCCAAACCCGGAACAATTACACCTCCGCTGGAACCCCCGCTGCATTGGGCATTGATCCTGTTTGATAAAAGATGAAATAAAAAAAATGCAATAATGGAGAATCGCAAATGTCTTCTCATAAAAAATTTCAATTATTCATTGAGTAAATATAAAGATAAAAACAGCTCAATCATCAAAACACGATGACGGCTACAAAATATTCCCAACTAGGTGTCAACTATCAAAAGCCCACATTTGTTCTGAATAGTTTAACTGCAATGGCAAGTAAAATTATTCCGAAAACTTTTCTCAGGATGCTTATTCCTGCAGGGCCAAGAATTTTCTCCACGCGAAAAAGATTTCTTAAGACAAGAAATACAGGGATCAGGTTGATCACAATTCCTATGATGATGGTAGGAATGTCATATACAGCGCGAAGAGAAAGGAGCGTTGTCATGGTTCCTGTTCCGGCAATTAGTGGAAAAGCGACAGGCACAATGGATGCTGTTTCAGGAATTTCATCCTTATACAATTTTATACCCAGTATCATTTCTAGGGCAAGGAAGAATAGGACGAGGGAACCGGCTATGGCAAATGAATGGACATCAACGCCGATGAAATTCAGGATAGTTTCTCCAAGGAATAAAAATCCGACCATGATAATCAGAGACACAAAAGTGGCCTGTGCAGATTTAATCCTGCCGGCCTTTTTCTTCACTTCAATCAAAACAGGAATAGAACCAATGACGTCAATCACGGCAAAGAGGATTGCCGAAACGGTGAGTATGTCTCTGAAATTTAAATTCATGAATGAACTGTTATTACTATCTTACTATTAATTTCCTTGTCTGCATGAGACCATTACTTTTCAATTCAAGAAAATAGATCCCGGGTGACAAGTTGCGTACATCAACAGGAAGATACTTTTCGCCGGAATTCAAAGACCCGGAAAAAACATTCCGCACCAATCTTCCTGTAACGTCGATAAGATCAATACTTGCGAATAAAGACTGTTGCGCAATGATCAAGACAGAAGCGAAATTTTTTGCAGGATTTGGGAATGGTGATCCGCAGGTGATTGAATGCTGATCGTTTTCTGATATCCCAACATTTATCAATACATCAAACTTCCAGTATCCAGCAGGAGCTGACATTGGACGCACCTGAGTTTTACCGGAAACAGAAGTTGCCTCAACATAATAATATACTTTTGAACCGGCGACCTGCGGCGGAATGAATCCTGTCCAGTGAATGCCATCTGCAGAAGTCATTGCAATCTGCGAATAAGCAACCAACGTATCAGTTCTGTAATAGAGAAAAGCATTTGCGATGGATGAGCGGTGTTTGACGAGTGCGTCCACCTGGTAAGGGGTTGTGGTATTATACGTGTCATGCAGCGCCTGATGAGAGATTAAAAGCGGATCAGCGGCAGCGACTTCCTTTGAAATGCAATGAATGGCACCCAGAGAAGGAATAATTGAGTTACAGTTGATGCCAACAATATTATAACCGGGAAGTGCTTCCTGATAGATCCTGATAGCAGTCGTGTCATATTGCTGTGCATAGGTGGGAACGATCACTGTCTTATTCACAAACACTGAATTGGTATAGGTTCGGTAGTCACCGCCATTGTCGGGAAAATCACCACCTGCATCCGGCGGGCTCGGAATGCGGATCACTTTATAAGGAGTTCCGAATACAGAATTATAATTCGCCAGAACGTAATTCAGATTTGCTTCAATCTGTGGTCCATCAGCGACACCCTGAGGATATTCAGCCATCAGAATCGTTTCCTCATCGAGGAGTTTCATGTGCATATCGATATGGTGGATATCATCATAGGGAAGTGTTTCCATCTTAATATACCTGTTGATGCCCATGAATTTCTTCATGATGGTGTCAACTTCTGCTTCGGTATGCAAAGGATTTTCGTCGAGGGTAAGTTTGCTTGAAAATCCTGTTCCGAAGCCATCGCACATAAAGTTCCCCCCTGTATGTATAAGGTCGTAGGGAGAAGTTGTTGTTTGATACATGGGAAGTCCGGTGTAGCGCATAACTCCGGAGGGCATGGTATCATCTTTAGGCCGCGGGCGGTTGTAAATCCAGTCAATCAGTGCGAGTGAATCCACATCATTTGTATAAATATTCCATGGGCCATAGTCGCGGCACCATATTGAATTGAATGGGACCAAAAGGTAATGCACATTTGTTAAAGGCACACCGTTATTATTAAGGTAAGTGATCACCACATTGGAATCGCTGCACACGATATAAACCTGCGTTTCTATCTGAGCATACCTGACGATATCCTTTAATATTGTTGTAAAACTTGTCCAGGAAATAATGAGTGCATCAATTTCTTCCCATTCAGCGCTTGCACGCACAGGAGAAACCGGAGGTGATGTGATTCCGGAAGCGATCTGATTTTGTGGATAGGTACGCAGGTATTCTGACATCTGCGATTCCTCCAGTTCACTCATGCGGTGCGTCGGAGTTTGTGCGAAAAGAGATATCGAAAATAATAGAAAGAAAGTAAGTATTGTTTTTTTCATCTTGAAATTATTACAAGTTCCGAAACTACAATTTAATTGTGAAGTCATCACCGTCGTCAATGAAAGGAAGCTGCTTGCGAAAATCATTCATTTCCTGCTTATTGAGGGTAACTGTTTCGGTGCATTCCCCGTGCACGGGAATAGCACAGATATTTTCGCCTTTACAATTGATCACAGCAGATTCTCCTGAATGATAGATTCCGTTCCCATCGTACCCCACCCTGTTCAAACCTGCAACATAGCACTGGTTCTCGATTGCACGGGCAATCAACAGCTGATTCCAGGCAGTAATGCGGCGTTCCGGCCAGTTGGCAACGTACAACAGTAAATCATAATCTGAACTTTTTGTTCTCCGACTCCACACAGGGAAGCGCAGGTCGAAACAAATGAGCGGCAGGATTTTCCATCCTTTATAATCGATGACAATCTTGTTTTTTCCGGGTGTATAAGTTTGCTCTTCATGAGCGAGGCGAAATAAATGCCGTTTGTCATATTGAAGAGAGGACCCGTCAGGGTTCATCCAGATCAGGCGGTTGAAATAAGCCTCACCCCTGCCCCTCTCCAAAGGAGAGGGGTGGCCCCCCTGTATAATAATACTACCCGTAATCACGCAATTTTTTTCCTTAGCTTTTTCCTTCATCCAGCTAACTGTCGGCCCGGTCATGGGTTCAGCCATTGCCTGAGCATTCATTGTAAATCCAGTGGTAAACATTTCAGGAAGAAAGATGATATCAGTATCTTCTTTAACAGCTGCAATTTTATTATCAAACATGCTAACGTTTGCCTGCTTATCTTCCCAAGTGAGGGAAGACTGAATGAGAGTAATTTTAAGGTTGTCGGGCATGCTGTTGTTACAAAAGACGAAGATCGAAAAAAAGATGAAGCGGATCATGCTGAATTATTCTTTCTTTGCGAAGCGATGAAAGTGTTTCATTTAAGTTCGGAAAAAAGCTGGCGTGGCGGAGAGCAGCAAATGGCTTACCTCATTGAAGAGCTGAAAAAGCTCGGTGTTGATTCGCTTGTTGCTGCGAGAAAAGATTCTGCTTTTGAGAAATGGTGCGGAGAGAAAAAAATTCCATGCTTCCCTTTAGGTTTTAAAAATGATTTTGATCTTCAATCGGCATATTTTTTAAAGAAATACTGTGCCGGCGAATCCATTGACCTTATCCATCTTCATTCTTCCCGAAGTCATGGAATTGCTGTGCTTGCTGCAGCTTTGGGGAACAAAATTCCTCTGGTACTATCACGACGGGTAGACTTTGGATTAAAGGGAAATGTATTTTCACAATGGAAGTACAATCATCGTGCGATCAAAAAAATAGTTTGCGTTTCGGATAAGATCAGAGAAATTGTCAGCAGCGCAGTAAAAGATCCTGAAAGGTGCGTCACCATTTATGACGGGGTTGATCTGCATCGATTTGAAGGAAAAGGAAAACGAGGAATCATACGAAATGAACTGGGTATAGCACCTGAAGTGAGACTCATCGGCAACATTGCTGCTATTGCTCCACACAAGGATTACTTCACTTTTCTTGAAACTGTAAAGATTCTTTCACCGAAAATCAACGCAAAATTTTTGATTTGCGGTGACGGTCCTCTTCGTTCACAGATTGAAAATAAAATTGCCGAGCTGGATCTGGTTAATGATGTATTTATACTTGGATTTCGCAATGACATTGAAAATGTTTTTGCTGACCTTGATGTCTTGCTTTACACGTCAAAAGAAGAAGGTCTGGGTTCGACGCTTCTGGATGCAATGGCATACGGGTTACCAATCGTTGCCACTGAGGCAGGCGGGATTCCTGAAATCGTGAGGAATGAGTTCAATGGACTTACTGCACCGGTGGGGGATCCTCAAAGACTTTCTGAACAGGTTTTGCGCGTGCTCGATGAAATAGATTTGCGGGCAACGCTGGTCGAGAATGCAAATAAGTTTGTGAAAGGTTTTTCAAAAGAAGAAATGGCAATGAAAACGCTCAATGTGTACAAAGCGATCTCAAATCTTTGACATCAGCACCATCTGATCCATTGTAGGGGCATTGCTACCGCCTTTGGGTTCCAGCGTTACGGCCCATATTTCAGCATCAGTAACAGCTTTTACCTTTTGCATACCGCCCTCCTCAGGCATATTAAAAACACCTGCATCAATTGGTTGTCCACCCATAAGTGCCCACAACTGATACTGTTTATCCTCTCCGGGTGCAGGTAAATCCGCGACATCAATAAATGTCTGCCTTGTATATTTATTCCACATCACATGTGCCATGTAGTACTTAGTAGAGTCGATGGCGCGCAAGGTGATGATTGAAATTGCAGGGTCACGCATAACAGACAAATCGTGATTCATTTTGTCGTTGTTATACTTTACAACATTCAGGTTTTGTGTCATTACATTTTTTTCATCCACCATTGCAACGTAACGGTCTTCAGCCTCACTCCACTTCTGGTAGAAGAATACACTTGCAAATGTGCTGATGATAAGGGAAGCGATGCATGCGGCGATGAGGTATTTATAAGTGAGTTCGTGAGGGCTTCTCATCTGTACAACCTTTGCTTTACCACCGGTAGCCGCAATCTTGTTCATCAAATCAGAACGCACTTCAGGGCGAGGATTGCGCTGATGTGCTTTCGCGTAATTATTCAAAGAATCCTGCACCTGTTTCAATTCCATGGCAACCTCAGGATTGGATGAGCACGTTTCATCAACACCCTTCATCTCTGAAGAAGAAAGCGCGCCCATAACATAAAGCTCAAGTATACCCGATGATATGTATTCCTTTACATCCATTTATATCGCTCTCACATTGTCAAAGTTATGCCTCAGCTTTTGAATGGCTGCGCGTGATCTGGTTTTTACCGTTCCCAGCGGCAAATTTAATTTTTCGGCAGCTTCACTTTGAGTATAGCCGCCAAAAAAGAGCAGGTCGATGATCTGTTTATACTCAGGTTCAAGCTTCCTGATCATTTCCTTGAGACCTATTGTTTCCGGATTATAAACAGAATGATCTTCAAAGTCAACGGGAGATACGGAATCCGAGAATCCCCGGTTTTTCTGTTTTTGTGTAAATTCCTTTGATCTTACTTTATCAATGGCCATATTTCGGGCAATGTTGAGCATCCAAGTAAAGAGCCGGCCTTTCACAGGGTTATACATTGCAAAATTGTTCCATATTTTGAGGAAAGTTTCTTGTAAAACATCTTCAGCAATTTCGTCATTCTGAATTATCCTGTGAATGATACCAAAAAGTGCAGACGCATAATTGTCATAGAGTATCTCCATCCCTTCCTGATTGCGGTCGGAGAGCATGGACACTAAAGATTCTTCGGCTATTTGTGTTCTTCTTGCCACAAAAGTGGTGGGTGATTGCGTTGAGCAAAGAAACGACTTTTAAAAGTACTAAATACGAATAGTTGCGAATTTACGAGATACCAAATACGAATCTTACGAATGTACGAAGTACGAATAAGTACGAATTTATGAAGTGCGGATATGTACTAAAATACTTCGTATTATCACCTATGTATGTGCGCAAAACAAACCGGAGATTGGCTATGATCAGGAGAAATTGACAATCAACGTATAAATCCAATTGGTACATTCGTAAGATTCGTATTTAGTACCTACTTTCACCTCCCGATTTTTCAGTGCTATGGCAAAAACCATTTTGAAGTTTGACACAGACGAGGAGTTTGAATTTCTTCTTGTTGGTATTGTATGCCAACACAAGGATTACAGACTTTGTCATGAGTTAAACCGAAAACTTGAGATTAACCTTGTTCGCGAAAAAGATTACGAAGTAAATATTGCCAAACGCATGAACCCTGCATTGTTTTCATTTTTCAAATTTGAAAATGATGAGCAGGATTTATTCTACGTTTTCGAAAACAAGGGAAAACATTCCCTTCTTATACCTGAGCAAAAGCAAATTGACTTTTTCCTGATGATCAAAGAAAGTTTTCAGCGGCAGAACATCACCGAACTTGTGAATACCATCAAGCAAATTCCCATCGTGCTGGGTGCTTATCCTATTGATCCCCGAACCCTGAAAAGCAGGGACTATTTTCTACTAAACACATGATACCATTTAATAAGACAAAAATAATTGCGACGATAGGTCCTGCATCATCTTCTCCTGAAATTCTCGAAGAGTTGATACTTGCCGGCGTTGATGTTTGCCGGCTTAATTTTTCTCATGGCAGTTACGAAGACCATGAGCAGGTAATTCTGGCCATCAGAGAAATCAGTCAGCGAACCCACCTGCATGCGGCGATCCTTGTTGATTTGCAAGGTCCGAAGCTCAGGATCGGGATGATAGAGAATAATGCTGCGTTACTGGAGAATGGGAAGGAAATAGTTCTTACAACAAAAGAGTGCATAGGAACATCTGAAAGGTTATATATTAACTACACTCAGCTTCCTGCTGATGCGAAAGAGGGAGAAATCATTTTAATTGATGACGGGAAAATAAAACTGCGCGTATCTGAGACTAATTATAAAGACGAAGTGAAAGCCATTGTAGAGAACGGAGGTATTGTTTCTTCCCGTAAAGGAATGAACCTTCCAAACACCAAGGTATCGCTGCCGTCGTTAACTGAAAAAGATCTGCAAGACCTGAGCTTTGCGATTAAGATGAATGTGGACTGGATAGGGCTTTCATTTGTACGTAAAGCAAGCGATATAACAGCATTGCGTCAAATCATTGCGAAAGAAGGCAAGCAGATCAAGGTAGTTGCAAAAATTGAAAAGCCGGAAGCACTTGAGGATATCGATCACATCATACATGAAACAGATGCCTTGATGGTTGCGCGCGGTGATCTTGGCGTTGAGTTGCCTATGCAGGAAGTGCCGCTTATTCAGAAGATGCTGGTACAAAAATGTATCCGCGCCACCAAGCCGGTGATCATTGCAACGCAGATGATGGAAAGCATGATCAACAATTCTTCTCCCACGCGGGCTGAAGTGAATGATGTAGCCAATTCCGTTCTTGACGGCGCAGATGCAGTGATGCTGAGCGGGGAAACATCTGTCGGAAAATTTCCGGTGAAGGTTGTTGAATATATGCGCAACGTTGTAACATCAATAGAAGAGAAAGGATTTAAATACAACCGGGAACAGTTACCAGATGTGACGAGTGGCTCATACCTGTCGGATGCAGTTTGTTACAATGCATGTGTGATGGCGTCGCAAGTAGGCGCCAAAGCAATTATCGGGATGACACGCTCAGGATATACCGCATTTAAAGTTTCATCGCAGCGGCCCCGGTCAGATATATTTATTTTCACAGACAGGTCTTCCTTGTTGGCACAACTGAGCCTGGTGTGGGGTGTGAGGGGGTTTTATTACGAGAGTGAAGCTGGCGCAAACCAAACCATTAATGAATTGCAGGAGATACTGAAACTGAAAGGATATCTGGAAGTTAATGATACGGTGATCAATCTAGCAAGCATGCCATTTTATGAAGGTGGGAGGACGAATATGATAAAGATCAATAAGGTGAAGTAGGATGTAGGAAGTGAGATGTGAGAGATGAGAGATGTGAGATGTGAGATGTGAGATGTGAGATGTGAGATGTGAGATGTGAGATGTGAGAAAAAAAATATTTTCTAGGTGCGATTAAAGTTGTTTCGTTTTTCAAAATAAAAATCATTATGCAATTATGTATTATATTACGTAAAGAAATTTGTGAAAGGCAGGAAGCCCCGCGCACCCCTTCCCTAAAGGGAGATCCACGCTCAAACGATTTTAAGTAATCTTTAGAATTAATATTTTATTTCGTAACTATTCAACAACTGAAATTTTAACCATGTTCATAATCTTAAATTACTGTACTATAAATTAAAACACAATAATATATGTCAATCAATGTTCAGCTACTGAAAGAAATTTGTGAAAGGCAGGAAGCCCCGCGCACCCCTTCCCTAAAGGGAGATCCACGCTCAAACGATTTTAAGTAATCTTTAGAATTAATATTTTATTTCGTAACTATTCAACAACTGAAATTTTAACCATGTTCATAATCTTAAATTACTGTACTATAAATTAAAACACAATAATATATGTCAATCAATGTTCAGCTACTGAAAGAAATCTGTGAAACTGCCGGGGCACCGGGTTATGAAAACCGCATACGGGAAATCGTATTGCGTGAAGTGAAACCGCTTGTTGATGAAGTGAGCGTTGACAACATGGGAAATGTAACGACGATTAAAAAAGGCAAGAAGCCGAAACGCGCCATGGTAGCTGCGCACATGGATGAAATTGGGTTTATTGTAACGCACATTGACGATAAAGGATTTCTGCGCTTTCATACACTAGGAGGGTTTGATCCTAAGACTTTGACTGCACAACGTGTTATTGTTCATGGAAAAAAAGACTTCATTGGTGTGATGGGCTCCAAGCCGATACACATTATGACTGATGAAGAGCGTAATAAGTCCGTAAAGATCACTGACTTTTTCATTGACCTCGGTATTCCGAAAAAAGAAGTTGATAAATACATAACGATAGGCAATCCGATTACCCGTCAGCGGGAGTTGATTGAAATGGGTGAGTGTGTTAATTGCAAATCAATAGACAATCGTGTTTCAGTTTTTATTCTCATTGAAACATTGCGCAAACTGAGGAAGACACCTTATGATGTATACGGAGTATTCACAGTTCAGGAAGAAGTTGGAATACGTGGTGCAAATGTGGCATCGCATACCATCAATCCGGATTTTGGTTTCGGCCTTGATACAACAATTGCTTTTGATGTTCCGGGAGCAATGGCTCATGAACAGGTGACTGAACTTGGCAGCGGAACGGCAATTAAAATAATGGATGCCTCCACGATTTGTGATCCGCGGATGATTGACTTCATGAAAAAAACGGCTGACAAATACAAGATAAAATGGCAGCCGGAAATTTTAAAAGCCGGAGGCACTGATACTGCGGGGCTTCAGCGGATGGGGAAAAACGGATCTATTGCAGGGGCGATATCTATTCCGACACGACACATTCATCAGGTGATTGAAATGGCGCACAAGAAAGATATTGAAGGTTCCATTAATCTGCTTGCTAATTGCCTGCAGGATCTGGATAAGCATGACTGGAGCTTTGCATAAATCAAAACAGTTCACGCAAAGGCGCAAAGGCCGCGACAAAAATGCAACCCGGGCGGATAATATTTTGATGATTTGAATTCATTAAGGCGTTTTTTCATATCCCAAAAAAAGTAATAAGGTTTACTGAGAGCTGTTTTTTTGTTTTTACTAAGGTTAAAATGCAATTCAAAGAAAAAGGACGCTCAAATGAACGTCCTTCTTGATTCTTTTTTCCTGACGCTAATTTACTCTGCCAGGATGATCACATTATTCTTGAGGTTCTCCACTACTCCACCCTTAACATCAAATTCCTTCGTGCCTTCGCTGTCCTCCACTTTTATTTTTCCGCCCATTAAAGAAGAAATGATTGGGGCGTGGTTCTTCAAAATCTGGAAACGACCGCCTGTTCCGGGAACAGAGACGGAGGTTACCTCGCCTGAGTAGATTTTTTTATCGGGGGTGATTATGTCGAGATGCATGTTGATTTGATTTGAAAATGTGTCGATTTGAGAATTTGAAGATGCAAATACAACAGCATTCTAATCTTCACATTTTCAAATCTTCAAATTAGCTTATCGGGTTTATTTCGATTCTTCGATTAATTTTTTTCCTTTTGCAATGGCATCATCAATGGTACCCACCAGGTTGAATGCTGCTTCCGGATATTCGTCAACGGCGCCGTCCATGATCATGTTGAAGCCCTTGATGGTTTCTTCGATCGGAACGATTACACCTTTTAAGCCGGTGAACTGCTCTGCCACGTTGAACGGCTGAGAAAGGAAACGCTGTACGCGTCGTGCGCGGGATACAACGAGTTTGTCTTCGTCGCTTAACTCATCCATACCGAGGATGGCGATGATATCCTGAAGTTCTTTATAACGCTGAAGAATATTCTTCACGCGCTGTGCGGTGTTATAATGCTCTTCACCAACAACAGCCGGTGAAAGGATACGTGAAGTAGAATCCAGCGGATCAACGGCAGGATAAATTCCCAACTCGGCAATCTTACGGCTCAATACTGTGGTTGCATCTAAGTGAGCAAAAGTTGTTGCCGGAGCAGGATCTGTCAAGTCATCAGCAGGTACGTAAACGGCCTGTACTGAAGTGATGGATCCTCGTTTTGTAGAAGTGATACGCTCCTGCATCACACCCATTTCAGTTGCAAGCGTCGGCTGGTAACCTACGGCACTTGGCATACGGCCGAGCAACGCTGATACTTCAGAACCTGCCTGTGTGAAACGGAAGATGTTATCAATAAAGAAAAGGATATCGCGACCACCTGACTTTTCATCACCGTCACGGAAATATTCAGCAACGGAAAGTCCGCTCAAAGCCACACGTGCACGTGCTCCCGGTGGTTCGTTCATCTGTCCGAACACAAGTGTTGCCTGGCTCTGGATCAATTCCTTCATATCTACCTTGCTCAAATCCCATCCGCCTTTTTCCATGGAATGTTTGAATTCCTCACCATAACGGATTACACCGCTTTCAATCATTTCGCGCAACAAATCGTTTCCTTCACGGGTACGCTCACCAACACCTGCAAACACAGACATACCAGCGTAACTCTTTGCGATGTTGTTGATCAATTCCATGATCAATACCGTCTTGCCTACTCCTGCACCACCGAACAAACCGATTTTACCACCTTTTGAGTACGGCTCGATGAGGTCAATTACTTTAATCCCTGTGAAAAGAACTTCTGATTCAGTAGAAAGATCTTCAAACCTTGGCGGGTTATTGTGGATTGGGCGACCACCTTCTTTGCTCACTTTTCCGATACCGTCGATGGCATCTCCAACCACATTGAAAAGTCGGCCTTTTATGGCATCTCCGACCGGCATACGGATTGGAGCGCCGGTAGAGCGCACGGTCATTCCGCGGCTCAGTCCGTCGGTACTATCCATTGCGATGGCGCGGATGGTGTCTTCACCTATATGTTGCTGACACTCAAGCACAATGACGCCACCCGGGCGGTCAATTTCAAGAGCTTCAAGGATGTTAGGGAGTTCCATGTCGGCAGCTTCGAAGCTTACGTCGACAACGGGGCCGATGATTTGGGTTATTTTACCGGTGTTCATTGAATAGATTTAAGATAAGAGTATTGAGTATTGAGTATTGAGTATTGAGAAAAGCCAATGCAGTACTCAATACTTACTATTAGTTCTGATTTTTGAGCGCGCGAAAGTAAGGGTTTTTGTGAAATGGCAAGGGAAAAAAATACAAACAGCCGGCCCCCTCACCCCCGAAGGGGGAATAGAGCAGCCGTCAATAGGTCATTGGTCATTGGGAGCAGCCGGCCCCCTTACCCCCGAAGGGGGAACAAATCCGGATGCGATGAGAAGCAAACTATATTGGCCAAAAAAGGCCTTGGAAATCAGGGAGGAAGGGTTACTTTTGGAAGCACTTTTTGAATTTCTGAATGAAAAAATATTTACTCACACTTTTCATTTTCTTCTCTCTTTTTTCCAGAGCGCAAAATCCGTTGGTGAAGATGTGGGATAGGAGGTTTGGGGGAAATGACTGGGATGCCATTACCTGTCTGTTTCAGACTAAAGACGGCGGGTATTTCCTCGGCGGATATTCGCGATCCGGCATCAGTGGAGATAAAACACAGCCTTGCTGGAGTGCAACAGGTTCATTCGACTTTTGGATTGTGAAAGTCGACTCCCTCGGCAATAAAGAGTGGGACAAAACATATGGCGGAACAAATGATGACAGGATATTTTCAGCCTGTGAGACCTCTGATGGAGGATATATACTTGGAGGCTATTCATTATCTGGCATCGGCGGAAATAAAACAAAGGTCAATTGGGGCGATTATGATTACTGGATCGTAAAGGTTGATTCATCCGGCAACATGTTGTGGGACCAGGATTTTGGCGGTTCGGGATTAGATTTTCTCCATTCACTTCAGGAAACCGATGACCACGGATTTATTCTTGGAGGATTGTCGATGTCAGGCATCAGTGGAAATAAAACCACTCCTACGTGGGGACCAAATAATACTGACTTTTGGGTGATCAAATCAGATTCATTAGGGAACAAACAATGGGAAAAAGATTTCGGCGGAACCTCCCAAGAGCATTTATATACACTTACACAAACTACAGATAAAGGATTTCTCTTTGGAGGAACGTCTCAATCAGGAATTAGTGGCGACAAGAGCCAGCCCAACTGGGATACGGCAGCAGCGCCATCAAGGGATTACTGGATTTTGAAAACAGATTCAATGGGCAACAAACAATGGGATAAAGATATTGGCGGCACAGCGTCAGAGTGGCTTAATTCACTACAGCAAACCCCTGATGGTGGATATATTCTTGGTGGACAAAGTTGGTCAGGAGTCAGCGGGAACAAAACTCAACCAGTGTGGGGATTCCAAGATTACTGGATCGTGAAAATTGACTCTTTAGGAAATATTCAGTGGGATAAGGATTTCGGAGGACTGGGTGATGAAGATGAATTTGGAAACATCACACCAACCCTTGATGGCGGCTATTTGCTTGCCGGATTTACCTGGTCAAATGCAGGCGGAGACAAAACTGAAAATAATCTCGGATTCACACAGATGTGGATTGTGAAGACAGATTCTAGCGGGAATAAAGATTGGGATAAAACAATTTTCACAAGTGGAAATGATTTACTCAGCTATGGGATTCAGACAAAGGACGGATGTTATCTTTTCGCCAATTATACCAATGCTGGAGTGAGCGGATATAAAACGGAAACCTGCCGGGGCAGTTATGATTTCTGGATCACGAAATTTTGCGACAGCACATTTATGCAGGCCAATTTTTCTGCACCGGATCTATGTCCAGGCTCCTGCACCGATTTTATAAATCTCTCTTTTAATGCAAATTCTTACCAATGGAATTTTCCCGGAGCTGTGCCTGATACTAGTACTGCTGCCAACCCGACCAATATTTGCTATGCAAATCCAGGCACCTATGACGTCCAGCTCATCGCCTCCAATGCAAACGGAAGCGATACACTTCTTCTAACAAATTACATCATCGTTTATCCTTTTCCTCCTCCGCAATCTATCACACAAAGCGGGGATACACTTTTTGCAATTGCGGGAGCAACAACCTATCAATGGTATTTCAATACAAACCTCATTAATGGTGCAACGGATTATTTTTACGTCGCGTCATCAAGCGGAGATTATAATGTGGTGGCGACTGATGGGAATGGGTGTGAAGTGGAGGCGGCGGTGTTCAACGTGCTGGCGAGCGCCCAAGCGGCAGTAGGCAGCAGCAGTATGCAGGTGTTTCCGAATCCGACTCATGACAAAGTCACAATTCAAAAGTCACAAGTCGCAAGTGGAACAGCCATTGAGATTTCGATTTATAATATGATGGGAGAAATCATTCGGAATAGATATACAGATTCAAGAACCAAGAACCAAGAATTGACCATTGATGTTTCTCAGCTTCCTCCGGGAATGTATTGGCTGGAAATAAAATCAGGGGAGAAAATATTCAGGAGTAAATTTATAAAGGCTGGTAATCGATAAACAACAGAGATAAGTTAACAGACATGAAAAAAATTCTAACATTTTTTCTTTTTCAATTTCTAATACTCAATCTTCAATATTCGTTTGGTCAGGCAGGAGAATGGACATGGATCAGTGGCGACACTCTATCCGGATCACTTGGAGTATATGGAACACAGGGGATTCCGTCAGTCAATAATCATCCGCCTGCAGAGTATGAAAACATAGAATGGAAAGACAAGCAGGGTAACTTCTGGGTGTATAGTGGCTGGACGGGCTACCATGACTTGTGGAAGTTTAATCCTACGACCATTGAATGGACATGGGTGAAAGGAAACGGCATTGCCGGTCAGGCGCCTGTTTACGGAATACAGGGAGTTCCTGCATTGACAAATTCTCCCGGCAGCAGAATCTCAGGAATTCCAACGTGGGTTGATACCACCGGAAACTTATGGCTTTGTGGTGGCACGTTCATGAATGATCTCTGGCGCTATGAAATTGCAACCAATGAATGGACGTGGATGAAAGGAGATAACGTAACCAATCCGCCGGGTGTGCATGGAGTTCAGGGAGTACCCAGTCCGCTCAACGTTCCCGGGGGAAGAGTTGAAACGTGTTCTTCATGGACAGATTCTTTAAATAACCTTTGGCTCTTCGGAGGCAATGGTTTTGGTGATCTAGGATCGAACGGACTTTTGAATGACCTGATGAAATATGACATCAGCACTAATGAATGGACATGGATGAGTGGCTCAGCATTTACAAATGCAGCAAGCAGTTATGGGATCAAGGGAGTATCAAGTGCAACGAATGTTCCCGGAGGACGTTGGTCGCATGCAAAGTGGAAAGACCTGCAGGGCAATTTCTGGATACTTGGAAGTTATGATGGCGTGAGCAAGAATGATGTCTGGAAATTCGATCCCGCTATCAACGAATGGACATGGATGAATGGCTCGAATTTCAATAATGATCCGGGAGTCTATCAAAGCAACTGTGTATTCGACAGCATCAATATGCCGCGTTCAAGGTTTGAACACCGTTCATCAGTTACAGATAATTGCGGAAGGTTCTGGCTATTCGGCGGAGCGATTTTTAATGCAGGAGGATTTTTAAATGACCTCTGGGTATTTGACCCTGCAACAGTAAAATGGAATTGGGTGAGCGGAACAAATGTTGTTGATCAGACAGGAAGTTACGGCACACTGGGTGTTTCATCTCCGGCAAATATGCCATCCTCACGCATCGGTGCTGATGCATGGTGGGGAAACGACAACAGGTTTTATATGTTCGGTGGGTCGCGTGCGCCATGGTCAAATTATCTTTGTGACCTTTGGGTATTTACGCCAGACAGCATCTGCTCCGGTTATTGCCAGCCGCAAATGCCTGTTGCACTTTTCACTGCACCTCATCATATTTGTCCAGGAACGTGTACCGATTTTACAAGCGTATCTTTAAATGCAATTACGTATGAATGGAGTTTTCCGGGTGCTACACCAAATACAAGTACCGATGCAAATCCATTAAACATTTGTTATTCAACTCCCGGCAATTATGATGTGACACTCATTGTTACCAATGCAAACGGAAGCGATACACTTACCATTGCCAATTATATTACAGTTTATCCGTATCCGGCACCACAGGGAATTTCACAAAGTGGCGATACACTTTTTGCAAATGCGGGAGCAACAAGTTATCAATGGTATTTCAATGGCAACATAATTTCAGGCGCAACAGATTATTTTTACATCGCACCTTCCGGTGGAGATTACAATGTGGTGGCAACGGATGGGAATGGGTGTGAGGTGGAGGCGGTGGTGTTTAACGTAGTAGCTGGTCTACAGTCGATAGTCGACGGTCGACAGTTGATGATCTTTCCGAATCCAGTTGATGTAAAGTTAAGAGTCAGGTGTTCGGAGTTTGGAGAAGCATCCTCAGAGATTTCGGTTTATAATATATTGGGAGAAAGGGTGATGAATTCCGTGCAAGAACCTGTTGCGAATAACCAAGAATTCAGTATTGCTGTTCGTGGGCTTCCCTCAGGAATGTACTACCTTGAATTGGTATTGGGATCAACACCTTTCCGCGCAAAATTCGTTAAGCAATAACTTTTCATTGCGTTTTTTCAAATGGAGGAAACCCTACTTTTGCAAAAACCTTTTTAAGGATGATATCTATACAGAAAATACGCGAACAGAAGGACAAGGTAATTGAGCGGCTGGCAGTGAAAAATTTTGATGCCACATCAATTGTGAATCAGGTATTGGAAATTGATGAAGCAAGGCGCGCAACACAAAGAGAACTGGATGCTTTATTAAATGAAGCCAATCAGATTGCCAAACAGGTAGGCGAGTTGATGAAAGGCGGAAAGAAAGCAGAAGCTGAAGATCTGAAAAATAAAAGTTCAGCACTCAAAGAAACATCCAAACATCTTGGTGAAAAACTGGCAGAGGCAGAGAAGCAGCAGCAGGAGCTGATTGTGCGCTTGCCGAATATCCCTAATGAAAAAGTTCCGCGTGGAAAAACGCCCGAAGAGAACGAAAACATTCATGAAGAGGGAACAATACCTGTACTTTATGCTGATGCAAAGCCGCATTGGGAGCTCACATCAAAATACGATATCATAGATTTCGAACTTGGAGTGAAATTGACCGGCGCGGGATTCCCGGTTTACAAAGGCAAAGGCGCGCGGTTGCAGAGAGCGCTTATTAATTATTTCCTGGACAAAGCAACAGCACACGGATACAAGGAAATTCAGCCGCCGATCCTGATCAATGAAGACAGCGGATTCGGAACCGGACAATTGCCGGATAAAGAAGGACAGATGTATCATGTAGGATTAGACAATTTATTTCTTATCCCGACAGCAGAAGTTCCAATCACCAACATTTACCGGGATGTAATATTAAAAGAAAGTGACTTCCCGGTAAAGATGTGTGCCTACACACCTTGCTTCAGACGCGAAGCAGGAAGCTATGGAAAAGATGTGCGGGGACTCAATCGCCTGCATCAGTTCGACAAAATAGAAATTGTGCAATTGCAGCATCCAGATAAATCATATGAAACACTGGAAGACATGAAAGAATACGTGGCTT